>NZ_JAVHZD010000041.1:0-54855 GCF_031119615.1 Paraburkholderia sp. SARCC-3016
CAAGCGGTCTTAGGAAGACAAAACATTCTACCAACTCCTTGGCTCACAGAACGACATGGCTACGATCCGACTTCAAATTACGCTAAGCATAGGGATATCCTCATGAGCGACGCTGGCATGGCATGCGCCGCGCCAACGCAAAAGACAGTCAGACGCGTCATGCCCGCCCGTCCGGCAGCGGCACCTGTGCGTCGATCAGGTGTGCGGCACGCAGCGCGGCCCAGAAGTCCGCGGGTATCGTCTGCTCGAGCCACGCAATGTTCTGCTGAAGCTGCGACACACTGCGCGCACCGACGACGCACGACACGACCGCCGGATGCGCGAACGGAAACTGCAGCGCGGCGGCCGGCAGCGGCACCTCGAAGCGCGCGCACAAGGCCGACAGCTGGCTCACCCTGTCGACGACTTCGGCAGGCGCATCGGCGTAGTTGAATTTGCCGTTGCCAGCCAGCACGCCTGAGTTGAATACGCCGCCGACCACGATCGCGGTTTCGCGGCGCACGCAGACGTCGAGCAACGGTTCCAGCGCGGTCTGCTCCAGCAGCGTGTAGCGGCCCGCAAGCAGAATCGCGTCGAGTTCGACTTCGTTCAATGCATCGGCGGCGACTTCCCACTCGTTGACGCCCAAGCCGATGCCGCCGATCTCGCCGCTCGAACGCAGCGCGAGCAGCGCGCGAAAGCCGCCGCCGTCGGTCAGTTGCGTCCAGTAGTGCGCGTGCTGTTCGCCGTGCGTCATGCGGCCGATGTCGTGCACGTAGAGCACGTCGATTCGCGCGAGCCCGAGACGTTGCCGGCTGTCTTCGTACGAACGCATGATGCCGTCGTAGCTGTAGTCGTACACCGGACGGAACGGGAGCGGCTCGGCCCAGTTGTCGTCGCCGGGTTTGACGCTTGCGTCGGGGCGCATGAGCCGGCCGACCTTCGTGCTCAGCGTGTAGGCGCTGCGCTCGCGTGCGCCGAGCGCCTGCCCGACGCGCCGCTCGGAAAGCGTGTAGCCATAGTACGGCGCCGTGTCGAAGTAACGCAGTCCGGCGGACCAGGCCGCATCGGCAAGCGCGGCGGCTTCGGCGGCTGCCATCGGGCGGTAGAGTCCGCCGAACTGGGAACAGCCGAGGCCGAGCGCGGTCATCGACAGGCCGCTGCGCGGCAGGGTGCGGGTTGCGCTTGCCTTCATGAAAGAGTAGGGAGCCCTAAGTTCGTTGCGTCGAGCCGTCGACCGCGCCCGCGCGCGGCGCGCGTGCGACGCTGCGGGACGGCCACGGTTCGTCGCGTTTCTGTCAGTAGAGGACGTTCTTTGCCTGCTGCGAATCGAGGTTCTGCTTGTCGACCATCACGACGCCCGTATCGATCTGCTTCGGCACAGGCTTGTGCTCGATCACGCCGATAACGGTCTCGATGCCCTTGTGTCCCATCTGCCACGAGCCCTGCACGGCAATCGCCTGCACCGTGCCGTCGCGCACGAAGCCTTGCAGATCTTCGTTGCCGTCGAAACCGATTGCGACGAGCTTGCCGGCCTTGCCCGACTGTTTGAGCGCGCGGCCCACGCCGACGGCGGTCGGTTCGTTCGCGCCGAAAATGCCCTTGAGGTCGGGATTGGCGGACAGCACGTCGGTCGTCTGATTCAAGGCCATCGCCATCTGCGATTGCGAGTAGTACGGTCCGACGATCTGCAGTTTCGAATGGCTGGCAATGTACTTGCGGAAGCCGCCGACGCGGCTCACTTCGGAGCCGGCGCCCGGCACGTACGACATGATCGCGATCTTGCCCGTCTGTCCGACGCGATCGATCAGCGCCTGCGCGCAGAGCTCGCCGGCCTTCTCGTTGTCGGTCGACAGGAACGACTGGTAATACGGCTTGCCCGAAGCGGAAATAGCGGAATCGATGAGCACGACCGGGATATGCGCGTTCCACGCCTGCTTGATCGCGGGCACGAGCGCATCAGGATCGGACGGCGCGAGCACGATGCCGGCGACATGGCGGTTCACCGCGTTCACGACCATATTGACCTCGTCGGTGATATCCGATTCGGCAGCGGGGCCCTGAAACGTCATCGTGTAGCCCTTCTCCTTCGCAAGCGCCGCGTTCGCGCCTTTCTGCACGTTTTGCCAGTAGTTCGAATTGACCGTCTTGACGATCACGGCGATCTCGCCGCCGGCCGCGTACGCGCCTGTACTGAACGCCGCGCACAGCAGTGCGGAAAGTGCCAGCATCGGGAATTTCTTCATGTCTCGCTCCTGTTTTGGTGGTTAAACTTCTTTTGACTGCTTTGAATGCCTGCGCTGATCGCTTACCGCTTACCGCTTGCGGTTGCGAAGCTGATCGATCCAGACGGTGCCGAGAATCACGACACCGATGATGATCTGCTGGATAAAGCTCGAAACGCCGTTCATGTTGAGCCCGTTGCGCAGCACGCCGATCACGAATGCGCCGATGGCCGTGCCCGAAATCGTGCCGACGCCGCCCATCAACGAGGTTCCGCCGATCACCGAACTCGCGATCGCGTCGAGCTCGTACATCACGCCTTCGTTCGGCTGCCCCGTTACGAGCCGCGACATCAGCACGCATCCGGTTACGCCGGCGAGCGCGCCGGACAGCACATACGTGAACAGCTTGACGCCCTGTACGTTGACGCCGGACAGCCGCGCCGCTTCCGCGTTCGAACCGACCGCGTAGATGTGACGGCCCAGCGAGGTCCTCGAAAGCAGCACGGAAACGACGACGAACAGCGCGACCATGATGACGACCGGGTACGGTATGCCCGGAAACGTCGTGTCCGGAAAACCGTCTGCGCCGATGTGCGAGATGCGGAACAAGGCGCCGTTGCCGAGCGCGCCGAACGCGTCGCCAAGGTCGGACACGGGGCGTGCGCCCGTGATCTGCAGCGCCATGCCGCGCGCGACGAGCATCATGCCGAGCGTCGCGATAAACGGCGGCAGGCCCATGCGCGTCACGCAGATACCGTTGATGAAACCGCATAGCGCGCCGACCAGAATGCCGCCCAGCATCGCGACTGGAATCGGCACGCCGGTCTTGGCGAGCAGCGCGGCGCACACGCCGGCGAGCGCCAGTACCGAGCCGACCGACAGATCGATGCCGCCCGTGATGATGACGCAGGTCGCGGCTACACCTAGATAGGCGATCGACGTCACCTGCAGGCCGACCGTCATCAGATTGTCGACCGAGAAGAACGCGGAGCTCGCCACCGAAAAGGCGATGACGAGCACGACAAGGCTGCCCAATGCCGCGAATTTCTGGATGAGTTCGCGCCGCCGCTGTTGTGCGGACCGATTGGCGGCCTGAGTGCGATCCGATGTCATTTCAAGCATGGGTGCGCCCCGAAGCGTAGTGCATGATCTCCTCCTGGCTGGTGTGTTTGGTGTCGAGCACCTTCGCGATGCGGCCTTCGTGAAATACCGCGATCCGGTCTGTCATGCCGAGCAATTCGGGCAGTTCCGAGCTGATCAGCACGACGCCGACGCCATCGGCCGCGAGCCGGTCCATCAGGCCGTAAATGGCGAATTTCGCGCCGACGTCGATACCGCGCGTCGGTTCGTCGAAGAACAGAATGTTCGATCCGCGATAGAGCCACTTGCCTATCACGACCTTTTGCTGGTTACCGCCGGAAAGGTTGCGCGCGATCTGATGGACCGAAGGCGTGCGAATCGCGAGTTCCTGGACGTAGCGGGCGGCAATGCGCGCTTCCTCGTTGAATCGCAGGAAGCCCGTACGCGACGAGATGCCGCGAACATTGGCAAGCGTGACGTTCGCGGCGACCGGCATGCTGAGCGCGAGGCCTTCTTTCTTGCGATCTTCCGAAAGATAGGCAATGCCGTGGCGAATCGCCTCGCGCGGCGAACGTATCGTGACGGGCTCGCCGCGCAGCGAAACCGTTCCGCCGTCGAGCGGATCGGCGCCGAAAATCGCGCGCGCGACCTCGGTGCGGCCCGCGCCCATCAGGCCGGCGAAGCCAAGAATCTCGCCCTTGCGCAGTTCGAACGAGAGCGGCCCGAACACGGCTTCGCGGTGCAGGTCCTTGACGCTGAGCAGCACTTCGCCGGTCGGCACCGACTGCCGCTGCGGATAGGCATCGTCGAGCGACCGGCCGACCATGCGCGCGACGACGTCGTTTACGGTCAGCGCCGCGAACTGATCGGTCGAGATATAGCGGCCGTCGCGCAATACCGTTACGCGGTCGACGATCTCCGCCATCTCGTCGAGGCGGTGCGAAATGTAGAGGATCGCCACGCCTTCGGCGCGCAGTTCCTTGATGATGCGAAAGAGGTGGACGGTTTCGGACTCGGTCAGCGACGAAGTCGGCTCGTCCATGATCAGCACCTGTGCGTCGAGCGACAGGGCCTTCGCGATTTCCACCATCTGCTGCTGGGCGATGGATAGCGCGCCGACTTTGGTGGTCGGTGCGAGGGTGAGCCCGATGCGCGCGAGGCACGCTTTGGCGTCGGCGTTGAGCTTGCGCCTGTCGACGAAGGGGCCGCGCTTCGGTTCACGCGCGAGATAGAGGTTTTCCGCAATGGAAAGATCGGGAACGAGGTTCAGTTCCTGGTGAATGATCGCAATGCCGGCCGCCTGGGCGTCCGATGTCGACCGGAAATTCACCGGCTCGCCGCGATAGACGATGGTCCCTTCGTCGGGACGGTACTGGCCGCTGATGATCTTCATCAGCGTCGATTTGCCCGCGCCGTTTTCGCCGCAGATTGCATGGACTTCGCCGCACTGCAGGTCGAGGTTGATGCCGTCGAGCGCAATGACGCCCGGAAACTGCTTGCGAATGCCTTCAAGCCGCAGAATTTCTCCCTCCCAGGTGCGGCTGTTCGGCTTGCCGACGAAGTCGGGCAGGCTGCGCGGCGTGCTCATTGTGTCTCCTGTGACGGCTGACCAGTTGGCGCCAATTGGCGCTGGTCAGTCCAGTTGCGAGACATTAGAGCGCAATATCGCCGCGTGGTCAATCCAGTTGAACATTTACGAATTGACCTTACCAATGCTGACAGTCCCGGGTAAACGAGGTGATTTGCGGGTCCGCGTCGGCCGCTGCTAGACTTCGCCACGACGCTGCTTCAAGTTTCAGGCGCCTTCTGTGTACCCGATGCTGTTCAATTTATGAAATCACAAGAGCCCAAGCGGCTTTACCAATCCGTCGCTGCCGAGATTCTCACCCTGATCCGCGAGGGCGAATTTCCGGTCGGCGAGCGTTTGCCGGCCGAGCGCGAACTCGCGCTCAGGCTCGGCGTCTCCCGTCCTTCGTTGCGCGAAGCATTGATTGCGCTCGAGATTGGCGGTCGCGTCGAAATCCGCATGGGTTCGGGTGTCTACGTGCGCGATACCGGCGCCGACGACGAAAACGCGGTGGGCGCATTGGGCGAGAGTCCATCGGAACTGATGCAGGCGCGCGCGGCCATCGAGGGCAGTGTCGCGGCGCTTGCCGCTGCGCATATGACGGCCGCCATGATCGACCGGTTGAAACGAAGCGTCGATCGGATGCGTCGGCTCGCCGCGGCCGGCAAGACACCGGTGGACGCCGACCGGCAGTTCCATATGCTGATCGCGGAGGCAGCCGGCAATTCGGTGCTCGCGCGCTTTGTCGGCGAACTGTTCGATAGCCGCCACGATCCGATTGCGGCGGCGATGCGCGGTCATACGGAGAGCGTGAAGACGTGGACCGATGCGGTCAGGGAGCATCAGGATATCTTGCGGGCGCTGCAGGCGGGCGACCCGATCGCGGCGCAGACCGCGATGCGCGCGCATCTGATGGCATCGGAAGAGCGTTGGGTCGGCGGCGTGCTCAAGCGCGATACCGATTGAGACATGTTTAAGCCGGCCGCCGTCGGCGTCGACTTAGTCGCCTGTTTTAGCGTAGGTGTCCGCGCAGATCTGCCGCAACGATTCGACGAACAGCTTCTGTGCGGCCGAGTGCGAGCCTTCCGAGCGCGTGAATAAAGCAATGGGCGGAAGCGTCCATTCGAACGAGTAAGGCACGATTGCGACGCCGGCAATTCGCACGAGTTCTTCGGCGATATCGGCGGGCACGATGGACACCGCTTCTTCACTGGAAGCGATCATTTCACCGATGAGCTTGGACGAATAACTCTCGACCACCGGCACCGGCGGTGCGGTTCCCGCAGCCAGAAACAGATCGGCCACCTGTTCTCTCATCGGCGTGTGCGGTGCGCCGAGAATCCAGTCCAGCGTCAGCAGTTTGCGCCAGTCCAGATTCGTGCGTGCCAGTTTTGCCGCGAGGCGCCGGTTCGCGATCAGCCGTGGCCGCTGCCGGAACAGCACTTCAAAGCTCGTCCTGCTCAGGTCCACCGACGACGACGCCCGCCCGATCACCACGTCGACGACATGGTCCCGCAATTGCGGCAACAGTTGATCGCTGGTTCCCTCGTGGATGGTCACCGTTACGCGCCGCGCCATGCTGGAATGCACCTGCTTCAATGCTGCCGCCAGCAGCTGGCCGGAGATGAACGGAATCACGCCGATGTGCAGATGCGCGGCGTGCCCGATGGCAACTGCCGTCATGTCGCGAGCAAGATGGTCGAGATCGTGGATCATCGCTCGCGCTCGCTCCAGCACCACGGCACCGAGCGCGGTGGGCAACATGCCGCGCGACGAGCGCTCGAAGAGCGGCATGCCGAACATGCTTTCGAGTTCCGCCAACGCATTCGTGACGGCCGGCTGACTGCTGGCCATATGTTGCGCGACGCGTGTTAGCGAGCCGTGCTGCTCGATCTGCAGCAACAGCACGAGGTGCCGCATCTTCAGACGTGCGCTCAGCCGTCTGACCATGTCGTTCGACTCGAGCGTCATTGACGTTCAGCGACCATTACCAAAAAGTGATGGGGTGATACTAAAACAAAATAGTCCGCTTATGTCGGTTGTCTAGAATCGTCTCGACGGATCGCGCCGGGACGGGCCCGGCGCCTATTACACAAGGCACAGGACATGAGGCAGACAGATACCGACCAGCAAGCCGCATTCGATTACCACGCGTACCCTACGCCGGGGAAGATCTCCGTGGTCGCCAGCAAGCCCCTCGTTACGCAGCGTGATTTGTCGCTCGCTTACACGCCGGGCGTGGCCAGCGTGTGCGAGGCGATTGCAACGGACCCGATGCAGGCGCATCGGTTCACCGGGCGCGGCAACCTCGTCGGCGTCATCACCAACGGCACGTCCGTGCTTGGCCTCGGCAACATCGGCCCGCTGGCCTCGAAGCCCGTGATGGAAGGCAAAGCCGTGCTGTTCAAGAAGTTCGCCGGCATCGACGTATTCGACATCGAGATCAACGAAACCGACCCGGACAAGCTCGTTGAAATCATCGCGGGTCTCGAACCCACTTTCGGCGGCATCAATCTCGAAGATATCAAGGCGCCGGAATGCTTTATCGTCGAGCGTAAATTGCGCGAGCGCATGAAGATTCCGGTCTTCCACGACGATCAGCACGGCACGGCGATCACGGTGGCCGCGGCCTTTATCAATGGCCTGAAAGTGGTGGGCAAAGCGATCAGCGAGGTCAAGGTGGTGACCTCGGGAGCGGGTGCGGCGGCCTTGGCGTGTCTCGACTTGCTCGTCGACCTGGGCCTGCCGGTGCAAAACATCTGGGCGACCGACATCGAAGGCGTGGTTTACCGCGGCCGGACCGCGTTGATGGATCCGGACAAGGCACGCTTCGCGCAGGAAACCGGCGCACGCACGCTGGCCGAAGTGATCGAAGGCGCGGATGTGTTCCTCGGGTTGTCGGTAGGCGGCATTCTCAGCGCCGGGATGCTGAAGACGATGGCGCCGCGTCCGCTGATTCTGGCGCTCGCCAATCCGACGCCGGAAATTTTTCCGGAACTCGCGCATGCGACGCGCGACGACGTCGTCATCGCTACGGGGCGCTCGGACTATCCGAATCAGGTCAACAACGTGCTGTGCTTTCCGTATATTTTCCGCGGCGCGCTGGATGTCGGCGCGACGACGATTACGCGTGAAATGGAAATTGCCGCCGTGCATGCGATCGCCGGTCTTGCGGAAGAGGAGCAAAGCGAAGTGGTCGCGGCCGCGTACGGTGTCTATGACGTGAAATTCGGACCGCAGTACCTGATACCCAAGCCTTTCGATCCGCGTCTGATCGCCCGCATCGCACCGGCGGTGGCGAAAGCGGCAATAGACGGCGGCGTGGCGACGCGTCCGTTGCCTGACCTCGCCGCTTATGTCGAGCAGTTGCAGCAGTTCGTCTATCACTCCGGCGCCTTCATGAAGCCGCTGTTTTCTACTGCGAAGCGACTCGTGCGCGACGGCGGCAAGGCACGCATCGTTTTCACCGAGGGCGAAGACGAGCGCGTGCTGCGCGCCGTACAGGTGCTCGTCGACGAAAAGCTCGCGCGACCGATTCTGGTCGGACGCCCGGAAGTGCTGCTCGCCCGCATCGAGCGATTCGGCTTGCGCCTGAAGCTCGGGCAGGACGTGGAAGTGACCAACCCCGAATACGACGAACGCTTCCCGCAGTACTGGACGACCTATTGGGAATTGATGTGCCGCGACGGCATTTCGAAGGAGATGGCGCGTGTCGAGATGCGCCGCCGTTTGACCTTGATCGGCGCGATGATGGTGAGGCTCGGCGATGCCGACGGCATGATCTGCGGCACGGTCGGCGCTTATCACGACCATCTGCGATTCGTCGATCAGGTGATCGGCAAGAAGAGCGGCGCGAACACCTACGCCGCGATGAATATTCTGCTGCTCGACGAGCGTACGGTGGCGCTCGTCGATACTCACATCAACGATGATCCGAGCGCCGAGCAGATCGCCGAATTTACGATCAGCGCAGCGAGGCAAATGAAATGGCTGAACCTGACGCCGAAGGCCGCCTTGCTTTCGCGCTCGAACTTCGGCTCGGGTAGCGCGGCATCGGGCGCGAAAATGCGCCATGCGCTGAAGCTCGTCAGGGAGCAGGCGCCGGAGCTCGAAGTCGACGGCGAAATGCATGGCGACTGCGCGCTCGATGAATCGCTGCGTGCTCGCGTGCTGCCGACTTCGCCGCTCAAAGGCGACGCCAACCTGCTCGTCTGTCCGAACGTGGACTCGGGCAATATCGCCTACAACCTGCTGAAGACCGGTGCGGGCAGTAACGTCGCAGTGGGGCCGTTCCTGCTCGGCGTCAATGCGCCGGTGAACATCCTGACATCGAGCTCGACGGTGCGACGGATCATCAATATGGCGGCGTTGACGGTGATCGAAGCAAATCGCAATGCATCGCTACCCTAAAGATCGATTTTTTCCGTGGCGGCGGCAGGCAGGCTCTGCCGCCGCCACTGGAAGCCGATGAGGGCAGGCGGGACTGGCGGACCGCAACTGCAAATTCCCCGTGATAGGCGCCACCGGCGCCTATCGGCAATATCACGGCGTGCCACTTACCGAACCGCTCGGGGACGGCACGTTCGGCGAGATCGCCACGTTGCGCCGCATCGCGAAGTAACTGCGAGAACCGGAACGTTAGTCAGGACGTTACGAGGTGGTTGTCTGTCATGAGGAGCTGTCGCCTCGCGACCTACTTGCGCCGACTGAGCCGTACGGCCGCGAAGAACGCCAGCGCCGTAACTACGGAGACCAGCAGCACCGCCCACTCGACCGTGACATAGTTGTGTGCCACGCTCCATATGCCGGCTGCTGCAATCGGCGCCACGCCCTTGGCGATATTCGAAGGGAACGACAACATACCGCTCACCGCGCCGTAGCCCTCTGTCCACAACATGTCCTGAACCACCGTGCCGCGCAAGATGGTCATCATGCCATTGCCGGCGCCGTAGCACAGGGCGAATACCCATAGGAGCCAGGCGGAGTTTCCCGCGCCGATGAGAATGGCCGCCGATATGGGAAAGAGTACGACGACGATGACGCCTACGATACTGGCGTGAAGATGCCGGCCGAAAGCGAACCAGAGGGCTCGTGCAACCACCTGTGCCGGTCCGATCAGGGCCATGGTCGTAACCAGAACAGCATTTGCGACGTGCCGCTCGACCATCAAGGGCACGAGGTGGAACGTCAGTGCGGCAAACGTCGCGTAGTACGCGGTGAAACACACGGCGAGCGCCCAGAAGGTCGGCGTGCGCAGCGCGCGGCGCGTGGCTGCGTCGTGCACATCCTTGACGGATGCCTTTGGCAGCTTCACACCGTCGTCGGAACGCGACGAGCGAATTGCCACGACATGGATCGGAAGGCAGATAGCGAGATTGACGGCCGCGAGCACCTCGAGGGATTCGCGCCATCCAACGGTCCCGACGAGGAACTGCGTCAGCGGGATGAACGCGGTGCTCGCAAATCCGCCGACGAGCGTGATGAGCGTAATCCTGGTCCTGAAGCTGTCGGGGAACTGGTGCGTAATGACCGCGAATACCGGATCGTACAGCGTGGCGGCCATCGCGATGCCGAGACCGATCCAGGCGACAAATAGCAAGGGCAGCCACTGAGCGTGGGCCCACAGCAGCAGCATGGCGGCCGCGATGACCGAGCCCATGGACATGACCCTGCGCCCGAGCCCATGGTCTATCCAGCGGCCGATGGGATACGCGGCAAATCCGGAGATCAGCAGCCCGACCGAGAGCGCCGCGTTCGTGGCCGTCCTGCTCCATCCCATCGACTGCTCCATCGGCACCACGAGAAGAGAGAACGAATAGTAGATCGAGCCCCAGGACATCAGTTGTGCGAGCGCCAGAGCCCACGTTGCAAGCGCGCTCTGCCTTGCGGGTGGCGTGCTCTTTTCGGTTGCGTTTTTGTTCCGGTACGACACGGTGCTCATCGATTTGGCTTTCTTGGTGGCAAGGCACGCAGGCTCGGATAATTCTACATTTCCAGAATACCGGAATTATCGTAGAATGCAAGTCAGGAAGTTGGGAGAGCGGTCGTTCGTAAGCGGTTAGGGCGATCGCCTATCTCCATGAAGCGGGAAATATCAGATTGGGAGACATCACAATGACAATGCACACCGTCACTGGCGACCATGCCCTTCCGGCCGCCAAGGCAGAGTTTCTCGACACGGGCATTGCTGCCCGTCTGGGCATGGACGGGCAACCGCCTGTGCGGATTCTGCTGCTCTACGGGTCCCTGCGCGAGCGTTCGTATTCGCGTCTGCTCGTCGAGGAAGCCGCACGTCTGCTCGAGCGGTTCGGTGCGCAGACCCGGATTTTCGACCCGCGAGGGTTGCCGCATGCCGACGAAGTCGACGCAAAGCGTCACCCCAAGGTGAAGGAGTTGCTCGAACTGTCGTTGTGGTCCGAAGGCCATGTATGGTGCAGCCCCGAACGTCACGGCACGATCACCGGCCTCATCAAAACCCAGATCGACCATCTGCCGCTCGTGAGCGGCGGCATCCGCCCGACGCAGGGGCGCACGCTCGCCGTCATGCAGGTGAGCGGAGGCTCGCAGTCGTTCAATTCGGTCAATCAGTTGCGGCAGCTGGGGCGCTGGATGCGCATGTTCACCATCCCCAATCAAAGTTCGGTCGCCAAGGCGTTCGAGGAGTTCGACGAGAGCGGCCGGATGAAGCCGTCGCCGTACTACGATCGCGTCGTCGACGTGATGGAAGAACTGGTGAAGTTCACGCTGCTGCTGCGGGGCCACGCGGATTATCTCGTCGATCGATACAGCGAGCGCGTCAAGCACGAGCGTCAATTGGACCCGGCAACCGACCTGGCTAGCAGGGCTATCGCGCAGCATCCCGGTGCGCCGGCGCTGGCGGGCAACCAGTAGAGGATAGCCATGGCAACGTTGGACTCGAAGCGCGCAGTGGAAGCCCTGGCTGCCTTGGCGCACGACACTCGACTCGCGATTTTTCGCCTGTTGGTGACGGCCGGTCGAACCGGCATGAGCCCCGGTGCGATGGCCGGGAAACTTGGGTTGCCGGGGCCGACCCTGTCCTTCCATCTGAAAGAGCTCTCGCACGCAGGGCTCATTGAAGGGAAGAGCCAGGGCCGTTTCATTTTTTACTGTGCCTGCTACGAGCATATGCAGACGTTGATGGATTTTCTGATGGAGAACTGCTGCGCGGCTGAACAATGCGGCTGCGAGCCTGACCAGACGGAGGTCTGAAATGAAGCGCTTTCACGTGCACGTTGTCGTCCCGAAGCTCGACGAGAGCGTGCGGTTCTATAGCAGTCTGTTCGGCGTCGAGCCTCGCGTACTGAAAGATGACTACGCGAAGTGGATGCTTGACGAGCCGCGCATCAATTTCGCCATTTCCGCGCGCGGCGGGGAGACTGGCGTGAACCATCTGGGTTTCCAGGTGGACAGCGACGAGGAACTGGCCGAGCTGCGCGCACAGGTTGTCGCTGCGAGTGTCGCGGTAGAGGATCAGCCAGGCGCCCAGTGCTGCTATGCAAGCTCGAATAAGTACTGGACACAGGACCCGGCCGGCGTTGCGTGGGAGACCTACCACACGCTTGGCGGTATCCCGGTGTTCGGTGCCGATAGCCGGCAGGCGTCGATGTCCGAATCGGGTGGCGCATGTTGCGCCCCAACTGCTCAGGTAGCCGCCGATAACGAGGCAAAGAAAGGATGCTGCGGGTAGGCTTCAGTCGCGCAGCGGCGCGCCGTGCCTAGCACTTGATCTTCTTGCGCGGCTTGCAGTTGGCTGCGTCCACACCCTGGCAGCAGTTTTCGGTGAGAAAGTCCACGAGCCCGTTCATCTGGTCTATCTCCGGCGCGTAGTAAATGAATCGCCCTTCCTGGCGCGACGATACGAGTCCCGCGTGTGTGAGTTCCTTGAGGTGGAACGACAGCGTGGCACTCGCGAGGTCCAGATGCTCCTGGATGACGCCAACGCTGAGGCCATCGGGCCCGGCAGATACCAGGAGCCGGAAAATTCCGAGCCTCGTCGGCTGGGCCAGCGCTGCCAGCGCTTTGATTGCGTCTTTTTCCTTCATGGTGCCTGAGCGGTCGGGATTGACCGATGATTCTAATCCCATCGAGATTACAGCGGAGCGCTTTGCTTCGTGAGCGCGTTGTAGCCGCATCAGGAATCGCTCGCTCATCGTCAGGTTGTTAGCCGCGAACATTTCCATTATATTGGAGATATCGATTTAACTACTATGGCAGGCTTTGAGCCGGGAGAACCTCGTGACCGAACACCGCAAGTACAACGTCCTGTTCCTTTGTACGCACAACTCCGCGCGCTCGATTCTCGCGGAAGCGGCGATCAACCAGCTCGCGGGCGATCGCTTCGTCGGGTACAGCGCGGGTAGTCATCCTGGGACCGCTCCCAATCCGTTTGCACTGGATCTCCTTCGCACGCAGGGCATTCCGACAGAGGGACTCGGCAGCAAAAGCTGGGATGTATTCGCGCAGGACGGTGCGCCGCAAATGGATTTCATCTTTACCGTCTGCGACGATGCCGCGGGCGAGGTCTGTCCGATCTGGCCAGGTCATCCGGCGAAGGCGCACTGGGGTGTGGCCGACCCCTCGAAGGCAGAGGGCTCCGACGACGACAAACGCCGAGCGTTCCTGCAGGCATTCGTCCAGATGAAGAAGCGCATCGAGCTCTTCACGAATCTGCCGTTCGGCAAGCTCGACCGCATTGCCATCCAGCAGGAAATGCAAAGCATCGGCACGACGTTGCGGGCAAAAGGAGAGTGAGGATGGCAGGCAGTCAAACCGCGGCAAAGGCCACGCAAAAAATGGCTGGCGGTATCGGCTTCTTCGAGCGGTATCTTTCGGTGTGGGTCGCGTTATGCATTGTCGCTGGCATTGTGCTGGGCAAGCTTCTCCCCGGCACGGTTCACGTGGTGTCCAGCCTTGAAATCGCACACGTCAATATCCCGGTCGGCATTCTGATCTGGGTGATGATTATTCCGATGCTGCTGCGTATCGATTTTGCCTCGCTTGGCAAGGTGCGCAGCCAGATGAAGGGCATTGGCGTGACGCTTGTCGTCAACTGGGCGGTCAAGCCGTTCACCATGGCATTTCTCGCGTGGGTCTTCGTGCGGCATGCGTTCGCGTCGATGCTGCCTGCGGACCAGCTCGACAGCTACGTCGCCGGACTGATTCTGCTCGCGGCGGCGCCATGCACGGCGATGGTTTTCGTCTGGAGTCAGTTGACGAAAGGGGACCCGTATTTCACGCTTTCGCAGGTCGCACTGAACGACCTGATCATGGTCTTCGCGTTCGCCCCTGTCGTGGGCCTGCTGCTCGGTATCTCCAATATAACCGTGCCGTGGGACACGCTGCTGACGTCTGTCGTGCTATATATCGTTGTTCCCGTCGTCATTGCGCAAGTGCTGCGCAAAATCCTTCTCAACAAAGGCGAGGCGTATTTCCAGCGCGCGCTGGCGCGGATTGGCCCGTTCTCCATTTCCGCGCTGCTGCTCACGCTGATCCTGCTGTTCGCCTTTCAGGGCGAGCAAATCATCGCGCAGCCGGTGGTCATTGTGCTGCTCGCCGTGCCTATCCTGATTCAGGTCGTGATCAATGCGTCGCTCGCGTACCTGGCAAACCGCCGCCTAGGCGTTGCGCACGACGTCGCGGCGCCATCGTGCCTGATTGGTGCGTCCAACTTCTTCGAGCTGGCAGTGGCAACGGCAATCAGCCTGTTCGGGCTCAAATCCGGCGCGGCACTCGCAACCGTCGTTGGCGTCCTCATCGAGGTGCCCGTCATGCTTGCGGTCGTGAAGGTGGTCAACGCGTCCCGGCACTGGTATCAACGTGCGTCGTGACTTCCGGGCGCCCTAATCGTACATTCGGTGCCGCAGACCGTGATCACGCGCGTTGCAGGGTCGACATTGCCCGTTCGACGACTTCGAACGCGACCATGCCCGCGACCATCGCTGCGACGAAGCCGAAAGCCTTCGGATAACCCGCGCCGAGCGCAACCAGCGCAGGACCCGGACAGAACCCGGCCAGTCCCCAGCCGACGCCAAATGCTGCGCTACCGAGCACCAGTTTCGGCGTAATGGCCGTGCTGGCCGGAAGCTGGACGGGCAATCCGAGATACGAGCGGTCACGGCGCTTCGCCACGGAAAACGCGAGCGAGCCGATGGTGATGGCGCCAATCATGACCAGCGCCAGCGAGGGATCCCACTGACCGGCGACGTCGAGGAAGCCCAGCACCTTGGCCGGGTTCGCCATGCCCGACACCATGAGACCCAGGCCGAACAGCAAGCCTGCGAAGAGTGCCGTAAGGGGTGCGAGTATCGCCATGTCAGCCTCCGATCAGGTGCCGTTGCACGAAAACAGTGAGGAATCCTGCGGCCATGAAGGTTGCGGTGGCAACGAGTGAACGGATCGAGCCGCGCGAGAGGCCACACACGCCGTGGCCGCTCGTGCAGCCGCTGGCATAGCGGGTACCGACGCCCACGAGGAAACCGGCAACGACGATGTCCCCCCAGGTGGACTGGATATCCAGATGCGCCGGCTTGCCCAGCAGCCCCGCTGCGATCGCGGAGCCGACCAGACCCGCGAGGAAGGCAAGCCGCCAGACCACGTCGTTGCGCGGCCAGCTCAGGAGCCCGCCGACGATGCCGCTGATGCCGGCAATGCGGCCGTTGAACAGCACCAGCACGGCGGCCGCAAGTCCGATCACAAGCCCGCCTGCCAGCGAGAGGCCGGGAGTGAAATGAGCGAAGTCGATCAGCACGACGGATCCCCTTAACGCGTAGCGCAGAACTGCTCGTAAAGCACGGCCATGACGGCAAGCGCCTGCGGACTTGCCACCGAATAAAAAATGTTCTTCCCCTCGCGACGCGTCGCCACCAGGCCGTTTTCCCGCAGCACGCCAAGCTGTTGCGAAAGCGTGGGCTGATGGATGCCGAGCAGTTCCTCGAGCTGGCCGACCGACAGTTCCGCCTGAGAAAGCTGGCACATCAGCAGCAGGCGGTCCGGGTTTGCCAGCACCTTCAGCAGCGCGCACGCATTCGCCGCGGCTGTCTGCATCATGTCGAGGTCGATAGTCGGGCCGGTGGGTTTCATAGGTCGCTTACAATGTATTTCTTTATAGTATATTGCAAAATATAATATCTGTGAATAGAATTTTATTGATCAAAGGAGGCAGCATGAACCCGACCATTCGCCCGTTCTTCGATCGCGTCACCGGCACGGTGACCTACGTTGTCTATCAGGATGGGCGTCCCGAATGCGCAATCATCGATTCGGTGCTGGACTACGACCCGAAGTCCGGCCGCACGTCGAAGGCGAGTGCGGACAAGATCATCGCGTTCGTGCGTGAGCATGCGCTGCGCGTCGACTGGATTCTGGAGACGCACGCGCATGCCGATCATCTCTCTGCGGCCGCGTACCTGAAGCGCGAGCTGGGCGGGCGCATCGCGATCGGCGAAAACATTCGCCGCGTGCAGGGTGTGTTCGGAAAGCTGTTCAACCTCGAGCCGGAGTTCCATCCCGATGGCTCGCAGTTCGACCACCTGTTCAAGGATGGCGAGACATTCGCTATCGGCGGGCTGACCGGAAAGGCGCTGCATGTGCCGGGGCACACGCCGGCCGATATGGCTTATCAGATTGGGGATGCCGTTTTTGTTGGCGATACGCTTTTCATGCCGGACGTCGGCACGGCGCGTTGCGACTTTCCCGGAGGCGATGCGCACGAACTGTATCGCTCGATTCGCAAGCTGCTCGATATGCGGCCCGATACACGGCTTTTTATGTGCCACGACTATCCGCCGGACGGCCGCGGGCCGGCATGGGAGACGACGGTGCGGGCCCAGCGCGAAGGCAACGTTCACGTCCACGACGGAGTCGGCGAAGCCCAGTTCGTGGCCATGAGGCAGGCCCGCGATGCGACGCTCGCCATGCCGACGCTGATCCTTCCGTCGGTCCAGGTCAACGTGCGCGCCGGCGAGCTTCCGCCCGCGGAACCCAACGGCGTGCAATATCTGAAAATTCCGCTCAATGCGATATGACGAGCGGCAGCGCTGAATTTGCTCCGGTATCCTTACGTTCCACGTCGACGCGCTTGCGTGGTTGCGATGCGAGCTCGAACGCCGCTGCCGATGAACGCACCGATGAACGCGCCCAGGAGCGCGCCTAGGAGCCGCGTCGCAGCTTGCGCACGACGCTCGACTGTCCGAGGCCAAGCAAACGTGCCGCCTCGCGCGTATTGCCGGCCTTGCGCATCGCGTCTTCGATAAGGCGTCGCTCGAAACGTTCGACACGCTGCCGGAACGAGTTGGGTTTGGCTTCCAGCACTTCGGCCGGTAACACGCCGTCGAGAAAGTCGGTGTCGATCACATCGCTTTCGCACGTTACGACCAGACGCTCGATCACGTTGCGCAACTCGCGCACATTGCCTGGCCAGTCGTGCGACAACAGCAACGCCATCGCCTGCTCCGATACGGTGCGCCGGCAGCCGTAGCGTTGATTGAATTCAGCCATGAAATGCAGCACGAGCGGTGCGATATCGTCCTTGCGCTCGACAAGCGGCGGAACCGTAATGGGCACGACGTTGAGCCGGTAGAACAGGTCGTCGCGGAACGTGCGCGCTTCGACCATCTGCTTGAGGTCGCGATTGGTCGCCGCGATCACGCGGACGTCGACCGGGATCGTTCGCGTACCCCCCAATCTGACGATCGTGCGGTCTTGCAGCACCTGCAGCAGCTTGACTTGCAGGTTGAGCGGCATGTCGCCGATTTCATCGAGAAAAAGCGTGCCGCGATCGGCGAGTTCGATCAGGCCGCTCTTTCCGCCGCGCTGCGCGCCCGTAAACGCACCGGCCTCGTAGCCGAATAGCTCCGACTCGAGCAGATCGTGTGGCAGCGCGCCGCAATTGATCTTGATGAAAGGTCCGGCCGCGCGCTGGCTGCGCCGGTGTATCAGATTCGTTATCACATCCTTGCCGACACCCGATTGTCCGGTGATCAGCACGGTCGCATCGACATTCGCCACCCGCGCCGCGAGCTCGGCGACGCGCTTCATGGGCTCGCTGCTCAGCACGGCGTCGGGCACCTGCAGGTTCTGCAGCCGCAGTGCCTCGTTTTCCTCGTCGGCCCGGCGCAGTTTCTCGCGCGTTTGCGCGAGCGCATCCTGCAGCTGCAATAGTTCGGTCGTGTCCCGCGAATTGATGATGACCTTGCGCACCTTGCCCGCGGCGTCGACGAGCGGAATGCCCGTCACCAGTATCGTCTTGCCGGTACGCGTGTGCTGCGTCGTCGAGATGCGCTGACCCGTGCGGGCGACCTGCGCGGCGACCACGGGCCGGATCCAGCCGGCTTTCTCGAATTCCGACACGTGGCGGCCGATCATCTCCGCGGCCGTGAGGTCGTAATTGCGTTCGCAGCCTTCATTGACCATCAGCGTATACCCGGCGCCGTCGGCGACGAAGATACCGTCGAACGAATGGCGGAAAATTTCTTCGAAATCGAGCGCGGACTGCTGCAGCCGGTCGATGCCCGGAAACACGCCTGTCTCGTTGCCAAGCGGCACGAGCATCGCGACGAGGTCCGCACCGGTGCGCCAGATTCCGAGCGCGTAGCTTTGGCCGGCGACGCTCAGCGTTTCCGCATCTCGCGCCACGTTAGGCTCGTGCGCGGCATCTTCGACAGACCTGCGCAACGTGCGGTGCGCATCGGCCTCCCAGATTTGCCGGGCGACTGCGTTCATCCATCGCGTTTCGCCGTTTGTGCACCACACCAAACCGACCGGATGGGCTTCGAGCACGGTCCTCAATACGTCGTCCGTCATGTCCACTGCCTCCTCGCTGCCAACGAGCATACACCGCCGATGGTTGAACACGCGGCGAGATTCGCGGGCGGCCGACGCTGATCCAGAAACGGTTCAACGCGATCCGGATGCGGTTCGCAAGGCGCGCCGCAGGCGCCGTTTCGCGTGCGATAGCGTCCCATCATGCAGGCCTGCGCATCGCAGCCGCATCGTCGCGACGCCGGCCCGCTCTCGCTGCGCGCCGCGTGCCGGCGATCGCGTGCGGAGCGCTGGCCCGGACCTTGCCTTGATGGGCGCGATGTCGGCGCGCAAGGTAGATGGCGTTCTGCGAGGCCGGCTCGTCCACGAAAAAACATGGAGACAGAGATGACCGAACTATCACGGCCGATGCTGCTCGACAGCACGGCGCCGACGAGGGTGGTCGATGCACCTGAAGCGCGTACGGTACTGCACTCGAATTCATTCCGCCAGCTGATGTCCGTCAAGCGTCGGACGGTCGTGCCTTTGCTCGGCGCGAGCCTCGCGTTCACATTTGGTGTCGCGCTGCTGTCCGGCTTTGCACCCGTGTTGCTGTCGACGAGGGTAAGCGGGTCGTTCACGCTCGGTTATCTGCTCGTTCTCGCGATTTATCTGATGTGTTGGGTCGTATCGGTGGCCTATGTGAGCATCGCGAACCGTGCCTTCGATACGCGAGCGGCGGACGTCGCCAACGACATCCGCGGAGACAGATCATGAGGCTCCTGACGCTCGCCATCTTTCTCGCAATTCTCGCAGTCACGCTGCTGATTACGTATTGGGCCGCGCGCAAGACGCGTACTACCTCCGAGTTCTACGCGGCGGGCGGCAGCCTCAGTGCGCGCGCGAATGGCTTCGCGCTTGCGGGCGACTGGATGAGCGCGGCTGCGTTTCTCGGCTTTTCCGGCCTCGTATCGTTGTATGGCATGGACGGATCGCTGTATGCGGTTGCCGCGCTCGCCGCGTTTCTCGTGGTGCTGATGGTCGTGGCCGAACCGGTGCGCAATACTGGCCGCTTCACGTTCGGCGACGTCATTGCCGAGCGCATGAAGCGCCCGAGCGCGCGGCTTGCGGCGATCATCGGCACGATCGTGGTCAATATCGCATATATGGTCCCGCAGATGTCGGGCGCGGGCGCCCTGATCAAGCTGATGCTCGGTGTGCCGTACGACGTTGCGGTGACGCTCGTCGGCATCGGCATGATCGTCTACGTGCTGTTCGGCGGCATGATCGCGACCACGTGGGTGCAGATCGTCAAGGCGGTGCTGCTGCTCGCGGCCGCTGTGGTGCTCGTGCTGCTGCTGCTTGCCGCCGTGCACTTCGATCCGCTCGCGCTTTTTTCCGCAGTCGAAAAGACCTACGGTGCGAAGATGCTCGCCCCGGGCGGCTACTTCAAGCATCCGCTCGATACGCTGTCGCTGTTCATGTCGTTTATCTTCGGCGTAGCGGGTCTGCCGCACATCATGACGCGCTTCTACACGGTGCCCGATGCGAAGACCGCGCGAAACTCGGTGCTGTGGCTCATGTTTCTCGCCGGCAGCTTCTTCATGGTGACGACATTGATCGGCTTCGCGTCGGCCATTTTCGTCGGGCAGGACGTGATCCGTGCCGCCGACAAGGGCGGCAACCTCGCGCTGCCGTTGCTTGCCCAGTATCTCGGCGGCGGCCCCGGGTCGCTTGCGGGACAGATCTTTCTCGCGTGCGTCTGCGCGATTGCGTTTGCGGCCATTCTCGCCGTGGTCGCGGGGCTCACGCTCGCTTCATCGGGCGCGATCGCTCACGACCTGTACGTGAATGTGATCCGGCGCGGCGCGGTCAGCGAAGCCGAGCAGGTACGCGTCGCGCGCATCGCGACGCTGGCGGTCGGCGTCATCGCAGTCGCGCTCGGATTGCTCGCGCAAGGCATCAACGTCGGCGTGCTCGTGATCCTTGCGATCTCGGTGGCGGCATCGGCCAACTTCCCCATCATTGTGCTGTCGATTTTCTGGCGCCGCTTCAACTCCGCCGGCGTGATCGGCGGCATGGCGGCTGGGCTTATCTCGTCGGTGACGCTTGCCTTCGTCGGCCCGGCGTTCATGGGCTCGCACGCGCTTTTCCCGATCGTGAATCCGGCCGTGGCCAGCATGCCGATCGGGTTCTTCGGCGCGTGGCTATGCACGATGCTCTCGCGCCGGTCTCCGGCACACGATGACGACTTCGATGCATTTTTTGTCAGGGCTCAAACCGGTCTGGTTCGCGAGCGCGTGCAGCCGCCGGCATTGCGCGATCACGCCTGAACGCCAGGCTGCCTATTTTTACGTCCGTTGTTCAACTCACGAAAGGAAGGACACGCATATGAAAGCGGTGAAAGCAGTCGTCTTCGATCTTTATGGCACGCTCTACGATGTGCATTCGGTAGCGGGACGGTGCGGCGAGCGGTTTCCCGGGCGCGGCCTCGAAATAAGCCTGCTCTGGCGACAGAAGCAGCTCGAGTACACCTGGTTGCGCACGTTGATGGGCCAGTACATTCCGTTCGAGGAGGCAACCGAGCACGCGCTCGATTACGTCGCTGCGCATCTGAAACTGAATCTCTCGTCCGAAGCGCACGCCGAACTGTGCAACGAATATCTGCGCCTGCGTCCCTATCCCGAGGCCGATGCCGCGCTCACGGCGTTGCGCGCACGCGGCTTGCCGCTTGCGATCCTGTCGAATGGATCGGTCTTCTCGATCCATTCGGTTGTCGAGCACTCGCGGCTCGAGCATCAATTCGATTATCTGATCAGCGTCGAAACCGTGAAGCTGTTCAAGCCGCACACGTCCGTCTACGAGCTTGCCGAGAAGACGCTCGGCTTCGCGCGCGATGAGATCCTGTTTGTTTCGTCAAACTCATGGGACGCGAGTGGCGCCCGTCACTTCGGGTATCAGGTGTGCTGGGTGAATCGCCTTGGAAGCACATTCGACCGTCTCGGACAAACGCCGCACTACACGGTGGCGAGTCTCGACGATTTGCCCGAACGGATCCAGGCGGTAGCGGTGGCTTCGTAAGCGCCGCGCAGCGCGCGCTACGGCGCGCGCCGCTGCCTGCATGTTCATGCGCCGGCGCCGGCGTGTCGCGCCGCCGCGATAGATCGATGCGCGAGGCTCAATGGCGCTTACGAGCCGAAGTAAATGTTGCAGTAGCTCACCGGGCCCACGCACGAGCGGTCGGGATGTTGCGCCGCGTTAGACGCAGGCAGGGTCGTACAGCCGGCGAACGCCGCCGATGCAATGGCGAGCGCGACCCATCTTTTCCAGCGAACACGCTGCGTTCTGGAATGCGTCCGATGGCCGGATAAAGCCCATTGAATTCGGGCGCGGCTGCGACCATTTGTTGTTGGCTCGGTTCGGTCATTATTGGTTATCCATATCGGTAACGGGTTGGATATCAACCTCTCTCCTCTCTTTTGTTGCTCCATGCGTAGCCGTCCGACACATCGATGTGCGGCTAACGGTGCGTAAACCGGCCGACGTCTCCGGTTATTCCACGCGAGCCAGGAAAAAAATCCTGGAGCCGCACGGCGAATTTGTTTTGACGAGCAGGGAATACTTGTCTCGCTCGCCGGTTTACACGCATAGAAATGTCCTGCCTCGCGACCTTGGCGAGTCGCTGGAATTTCCTCCGCGCCACGAAATATGGATATCTAATCAAGTGGCAGACATATCAACAAGTTGAAACGGAGACACTCCGATGAAAAAGACATTGGTCGCGATCGCTACGACATCGACGTTTGCATCGATCGCACATGCGCAAAGCAGCGTGACGCTTTATGGCCTGATCGACGAAGGTTTCGAGGCCATCAGCAATGTCGCTACCTCCGGTGGTGGGGCGCGGCAGTACCGGCTCGATTCCGCGAGCGGTCTGAACAGTTCACGCTGGGGCTTGCGCGGGGCCGAAGATCTCGGTGGCGGCCTGAAGGCGATCTTCCAGCTCGAGAATGGTTTCGAACTGAATAACGGCCGGCTCAGCCAGGGCGGCGCCGAGTTTGGCCGGCAAGCGTTCGTCGGCATCAGCAGCAAGTTCGGTACGGTCACGCTCGGCCGGCAGTACGACAGCGTTGTCGACTACGTCGGCACGTATGCGTTTGCCGACACGAGCGTCGGCACGGCCCACTCGGCGCATCCGGCCGATCTCGACAACTTCAACAATAGCCGGCGCACGAACAACGCGGTCAAGTTCAAGAGCGCCGACTACGCAGGGCTGACCTTTGGCGGCGTCTACAGCTTTGGCGGCGTGCCGGGTTCGGTCGGCACCAATCAGATCTACTCGGTCGGCGTCGGCTACAAGCACGGTCCGCTCAATCTTGGCGCCGCGTACCTCGATGCGCGTAACCCGGCCTCGTCGCTATTCGGCAGCAACCCGAGCGACACGCCAACGTCGAACGGGCTTACCGGCTCACCCGTGTTCAGCGGCTATGCGAGCGCGAGTTCGTACCACGTAGTCGCGGCGGCCGGCACGTATTCGATCGGGCCGGCGACGATCGGCGCAAACTGGTCGAATGTACGCTTCGCCAATATCGCCTCGCTGAATCATGGCACCGCGGTGTTCAACGACGTCGAGGCGAGCGTTCAGTATCACATCACGCCGGCTTTGGCCGCCGGCGTCGCATACAACTATCTGCACGGCAGCGCCGCGAACGGAACGGTCGGTGGTGCGAACTACAGCCAGTTTGGGGGCGGTGTTGAATACGCACTGTCGGTGCGCACCGACGTGTATGCGGCGGTCGACTATCAGGTGGCCAATGGACACGACTCCACCGGCCATGGCGCGACGGCGAACCTGGCCGGACTGTCGCCGTCTTCGAACCGTTATCAGACGGTTGGCCGCGTCGGTCTGCGTCACCGCTTCTGATGTGCACGCTTGGGCCGCTTCGTCCGTGACGCAGGCGCGGCATCGTGCGGACGTCACGTTGTGTTGAACCGATGCAATAGAAACCCGTCGATTGAGAATCGACACACAATTGACGGGTTTTAACTCCCGCGCTCGACTGGAAGAATCGCAGACCGCCTTCGCTGCAGAGAATAAACGCGAGCAGGGCGCGCGCGGCCGGAGTTCCGGATATCCAGTGCGTTGCTGCAGCGCAACCGGGAATCGAAGCAAAAAGCGCGAATGTTGCCGCGTTGCCAAACGCACAGATCTTGCTTTCTCCCCCTGATTGAAGCGAGACTAGACAGGCTTCGCCGGTCAACTTCGGCTTGTACTTTTGTTCACATCAGGCATGAAATTTGGGGCGAAGCACCTGCATGGTCGCGTCCCCTGTAAAGTTCGCGTTCGATCGACCTGATGCGTTCATATGACTACCTCACGTATGTTTTCCGGCCCGAAACGTCTGACTCGACCTTGCCGCTCGCTCAGTGCAGCCTGTCGCGCGATAGCGCGCGGGCAGACGCCGATGGCTGTCGCGCGCCGGCTCCTTGCCGAGGCACGCGATCGCACTGGGGCGCTCCATGGGTCGGTGAGGCTCGACGCGCTTTCGCGGCAAGAGATCGAGGCATCCGCGGCGTCCGGCATTGCGCTGCCTGCCGGTGCACACTGGAAACATCTGTCGATGCCGAAGCCGCTCGCTTCAATCGATCCCAGCGTGCTCGAAGAAACAGAAATCAGCTTTGGTCTTCCGGTTGCCAGCCGAGGGCATCCAGGCGGTCCCCATCCGAGCATCGTGAGCGCCGCCCTCGAAGCGTCGGGCCGGCGCATCGGCATGATTTGCGTCGAGCTTGGGCCGATGCAGGCCGGTGACCAGAATACGCGGGAAGCCCTCGAGGTCCTCGCGGCGAGCGCCGCCCAGGCCATTGCCTATCAGAGGCTTGGCCAACGGCTCGACGCGGAGAGAGGCCTGCGCATCACCGCACAAGAGACACTTCGCGAAACGCACAATGCGATGATCAAGCATCAGCAGGTCGGCCGGATGGGTGACTTCCGGTACAACACGCGGACGGGGGAATCGTTTGGGTCGCTCGAGTGTTACAAGCTCTTTGGCTTTGACCCAATGCTCGCTGAGATCGACTTCAGGGAATGGACCTCGAAGATCGTTCCTGAAGACAGGCAGCGCATTATCGATACGCTGGCGGACTGCGTGTCAAGGGGCGCGCCGCTCAAGTTCGAGTATCGCATCGAGCTTGACGGCGAGATCAAATATATTGCGTGCGAAGGGGCGCTCGACGTCGACCATGTGGGGGACCCCACATACTATGGCGTACTGACAGACGTCACCGAGCGACGGCGCTATGAGGCACGTCTTAGCGCGGCCCAACAGGAGCTGGCCACGGCGGTGCGTCTCGCCTCACTGGGCGAACTGGCGGCATCGATCATTCACGAGGTCAGCCAGCCCATCACGGCAATCCGCCTTGGCGCGGCGAGCGCCCTGCGTTGGCTCGACGTGCCAGGCGGCGAAGGAGAAGTGCGCGAGTCGTTGAACCGGATGTCGGACGAGACTGCGCGTGCGGCATCCGTAATTGGCGGTTTGAGAGCGCTCGCGCGCAGCTCCGTTACGCAATTGGCCGAAATCGATATCATCGAGGCCGTGCGTGAGGCGCTTACCCTCATAGAGGGGCGTGCCTCGCGCGAACGCGTTTCCGTTGCCACCTCCTTCGACAAAACCGCGATCGCCGTTTGTGCCGATCGCGTTCAGATCCAACAGGTCGTGGTCAATCTCGCGAACAATGCACTGGATGCCATGTTGCGCAACGGCGAGCACGCCCGCCAGCTGCATATCGCCTGCTTCAAGCCTGACGCCGGTCATTTCGGCATGTCGTTTGCCGATACGGGGCCGGGATTCACCGTCGACAATCCAGAACGGCTGTTCGATCCGCTCTACAGCACGAAAGCCGAGGGCATGGGGCTGGGCCTCGCGATATGCCGCAAGATTGTTCATGCACATCGAGGTGAGATCGTCGCGCGCGTTAATGAACCGCGCGGCGCGATCTTCGAGTTCACGATGCCGCTCATGGAGAACTCCGGAGCCGACCGGCCGCCCGCCTGGTGACATGAGGCCGGGACAGAACCGCTCACTTTCGGATCAGCCGCTAACGCAGCAGTTTCAGCGCGCGCGGCGCGGTGTCCTTCGAATCGACGTCAATGGCTTGCACCTTGAGGACGAATTCGGCAAGCGAGGTCGATCCCATTTTCTTCATCGCCTGATTGCGATGGGTTTTGACGGTGGCTTCACTCAGGTTCATTTGCGTGGCGATGTCCTTGTTGCGGTAGCCCCTGACGATAAGGTCGGTTACGTTGCGCTCGCGCTGCGTCAATAAGCCGTAGCAGCGCATCAGATCGTCGCGCGAGCGGACTTCTTCACGACGCTTGCGATCGGTGTCCAGCGCTGCCATGACAGCGTCGAGCAGGTCCTGATCCCGGAACGGCTTGGTAAAGAAATCGGCTGCGCCTCGCTTCAGGGCTTTGACCGACATTTCGATGTCGCCGTGCGCGGTGATGAAAATGACGGGCAAGCTTATGTGATTTTCGTTTAGACGCTCCTGTGCGTACAAGCCGCTTTGTCCTTTGAGCCGCACGTCGAGGACAACGCAAGCAACGGCGTCGGGCCGGTCGAATGCAAGAAAGTCTTCCGCGTTCGCAAAAGTCTCGACGCTAAAGCCGGCGGAGCGCAACAGATCGCGCAACGACTCGCGTACCGGCTCGTCGTCGTCCACAACGTAGACAATTGCGTTATCGGCCCGATCGGTCGATCGTTCGTCAACCCGGTTATTCATCGGCGAACTCCTCACCACCCTTGTGCGGTGTGATACAGCGGCTAGTCGGTAGAAGCCGGGTGGCGTTTCAAAAGCAGGCTACCGCCGTTTAAAAAGTTGCCTTTGCAGCGCCGCATGCTGCGCTGCGGCGTGCAGGTCGCGCATGCGCGCCGCAGCTAGCCGCAGTTAAATACATTCGGAAAGCATACTGCTACCCGCCAGTTCGAGGCAAACGACGGTTGCGCGCGCACAGGTTGCGTTTCGATCATGCCGATACGGCTCGTAAGGTTGCCTGATCGAAATCGCCACTGTCCAGTGTGGTGCAAGCGATTTCGAGTTGCCGCTGATCTGTTGAATTCGACCGATGGCGGGTGCTTCCAATAAAGCGTGCAAACATTCGAGATCCTGTCTTCGCGTGAATTTATTCTTTGCATATTTATCGCGAAAAAGAGGGAAGCATGAATTACCTTGTCAACATACTGGGCCGTTCGGGTCTTTTGAAGCACGACCTCGACTACCACCTGCTGCGCGCCGCGATGGTGGTCATCTTCGCTTGGTTCGGCTATGACAAATGGTTCAACGCCGAAATCACGGGGCTGGTTCCACTGATCACGCACGGCCCGCTTATCTTCTGGATGATTCCGGTGCTGGGCGTCAGCGGCACGAGCATTCTGCTCGGAACCGCGGAATGGACCTTCGGCTCGTTACTGTTCCTTGGGTACTGGAACAAGAAACTGGGCGTGCTGGGCGCCCTGGGTTCCACGTTCAGCTTCATCGCCACGTTTTCGATTTTCCCGTTTGCTCCGGGCGCATGGGAACCCGCTGCGGGAGGGTTTCCAGCGATGACCATCGTGTCGGCCTTCCTTTTGAAAGACCTTGTTTTGCTCGTCGTTTCCATCTACCTGCTCAGGCAGGACGTGGCCCGGGTGATCGAGGCGCGCGGCTCTGCCGATCAACGGAACGCCTCCCTACACAACCTGGCCGCGTAACCGCGTTCGAAACGCGCTCCCGACTCGCGATTCCTGGGCTTAGGGGCGGGCGCGCGTTGCACTTGCAAGGTCTTACTGTGCATCGCCGACCCGTGAATGGGAGACATTAAGCCATTTGAGTATCTTCTGAATTGACCTGAATTCACGTTCAACATGCATTAAGCGTCTGTGATAGGTTTTTGTCCTTCGTCGCCAAATCCGAGAATTCTTGACAGGACAGACCAAAATGCAAATCACTCCATCACGGACCATTCGAATTGGACGATCGACGGTCGCGCGGCTGGGCTATGGTGCAATGCGCACGACAGGACCGCTAGCATTCGGCGAGCCGGCCGACCGGTCCGCGATGCGCAAAGTGCTACGGCGCGCCGTCGAGCTTGGCGTCAACTTTATCGATACCGCCGACATATACGGCCCGCAGATAAGCGAACAGCTTATTGCGGAGGCGCTGTCCCCCTACAGGGAGGACATCGTCGTCGCAACGAAGGCCGGCTATGCCCATGGCGGACCTAACACGCCGCCGCCGTTGCGCGCTATCGGGCGCCCTGAATACATATTCCAGCAGGTGGAGCTCAGCCTGCGCAATCTCAAAGTTGAAGCGTTAGACCTCTGGCAGCTTCACGACGTCGATCCGTCCATACCGATCGAAGAAACATTGGGCGCAGCGGCAAGATTGCAGGAGCAGGGCAAGATCAAGGATATCGGCCTGAGCAACGTGACCTTGCAGCATATCGACCGGGCACGCAAAGTCGTAGACGTCGTGAGCGTGCAACATCTGTTCAACATCGCATATCGTGAGCAGCAGCCGATCGTGGAGTATTGCGCGGCGCATGATATGGCCTTCCTGCCTTATTTTCCGCTCGGCGGAGCGTTGATGCCGATGCCGGATGCCGCGCTTGCACGGGCCGCGGCGCGTCACGACGCAACCGTTGCGCAGCTTTGCCTCGCCTGGCTTCTGCACTTCAGTCCCGCGATCCTGCCTATTCCGGGCACGTCGTCGATCCAGCACCTCGAAGAAAATATGAAGGCCGTCGAGCTTGTATTGACGGACGAACAATGGGCCGCCGTAGAACAGGATCTCGCTGCGCAGCGTAATGTCGGCTAGAAAGCAGGTAGCAGGTGCGGAGATCCGTCAAATCGACGAATCTGTGCGAATCAGGTTGGTTATGCGATCCAACGAAATCGTCGAATGGATTCGTACGCTTTTCCTGTACAGCCCGAAACAGGTCGAAGAACAGCGACTGGCCGAAGCGATCAGGAAGGTAATTGCACTGCTCGGAGTCGCGATGAAAGAAGGCGACGGAGGGTGACCGAGGCAAATGGTCCGGCGAGACGGATGCAACGCGGTGCGCCGGGAAGTACCACGTCGGGGCTTGCCCAAATTGCGTGAATGCCCGATCGGCTCAAAAAACCGCTATATGAAGTCGTGGCATGTCGTTAATACCGCAGAGCCGTTTGTTTGCTGGGCTGCGCCGCTGTTTCAATCGATGCGATAGTAATTTCCGGGTAGCCAGTACAAAGATTCGAAGGTTGAGACCTACACTTTCCCTGTCGCCGCGAGAATGCTTGAACGAAAGAGCAAGCGAGTAACGGTGTAATCCTTAACCTATACGAGTTGGAGTACTTATGAACACGAAGATCATTGCAACGGTTCTTGTCGCCGCATCCGCAGCCCTGGCAGCGCCCGCTTTTGCAAGCGGCTATGGTCCGGCGCCGTTTTATCATCCGTCGACTGGCGCACCCGCTTCGCAGCGTGGTCAAAGCGAGCAAACGCTCTCTGCCGAAGCGAAGCAGTGGAATGACAACTCGACCGCGTACGGTGGCGTGCGTAGCGGTAGCAGCGAAGCCGGCTCGCGTGCAGCGTCGCGAGTCGACACGGAACGGGGTTTTGATTCTTCGCTTTTTCGTCATCACTGAGCTTCGGGTCGGGTCAACCCCGGCCATCCGCTCAGGCTCGAAGCAGCCGGGACCTTAGGGCCCGGCTGCTCTTTTTTTACCACGCGTGCCGTGCGTATCGCGCGAGAGTCATTTCAGAGATGCCTAAAATTCAAGGATCGCTTGTTTCGAACTCGCGATTTGCGGTGAGAGGATCGGCGGTCGCGAGTAGACGTATCGGCGGTTCAGTTGCGCGGTGCGTGATACCGGGTCGATAAGGCTTCGTATACCGGCGGCGCAAAAATGCGCGAGACGCGGCTTGCAATTAACGCCGTGGCCATCAGCGAAATCACCAGCGCGTGCCCATCGATCATTTCGATGACGATGACGAACGCCGTGATCGGGCTTTGCGTGACCGCGGCCAGATAACCGACCATGCCGAGCGCGATAAGCATGGTGAGCTGCATCGGCGAAAGCAGCATATGCAGCGTATTGCCGAGACCTGCGCCGATCGCGAGCGACGGCGCGAACAGGCCACCCGGCGCACCGGGCAGATACGATCCGACCATGGAGATCATTTTGAGCGCGGGGTAAACGGCGCTGACGTTTCCCTTTCCGTCGAGCATGCCCTGAGCTTCCGCATACCCGCTTCCGAAAGTGTGGCCGTGGGCGAGAACCCCTACAACCGCGATGACGAAGCCGCAAAGCGCGCCGAACACGACCGGCCGGCGCGTGCGCAAATCGACGAGCGCAGCCGGCATCCAGCGGCGCGTATTCAACAGCAGCCAGCAGAAGAATCCGCCGGATAGTCCGCTCACGACGCCAATCAGAATGACGGCCGGAGCTAGCAGGTGCGGCAGTTGCGACCCGATATCGATGGTGCCGAAATAGACGTAATTGCCCTGCAGTGCTAGCGAAACGACGCCTGCATAGATGATGGCCGTGATGAGCACGCCGCTCGTGCGCGACTCGAAGCTGCGTGTCAGCTCTTCGATGGCGAAGACGATGCCGGCGAGCGGCGCATTGAACGCCGCGGAGAGGCCGGCAGCCGCGCCGGCAAGCGCGAGCCGGCGCTCGAGTACGCCAGGCCGGATCGCACGAAAGCGCCTGGGATAAAGCCTGCGCAGCGAATACATGAGCGACGCGCCGACGTGGATCGTCGGCCCTTCGCGGCCAATGGTGAATCCGCCGAGAATCGCCAGAAACGAAACGAGGATCTTGCCCACCAGCACGCGCAGCGTCAACAATCGATCGGCCAGTTCGGGCGGCCCATGCAGTACGGCGATCACTTGTGGAATGCCGCTTCCTTCGGAACCGTCGAACAGACGGCGGGTGATCCACACCGACGCGGCGCCTACTGCCGGTGTGACCAGCAACGGCAGCCACGGGCGCTGTGCCGCGTAATGCAGGAAGATCTGATAGCCGAGATCGATCAGTTTCGCGTAAGCGACGGCGACCAGGCCGACTGCGATCGCACCGAGCCAGAAGACGCCGTAATGCAACCAGAGCCGACGCACGTGAGCGCGTGCGCGCCTGTCGCCAAGCAGCGGCAGGCGGGCGCCGAGCCATGTCTGCGAGTTCATTTTTCTATGTTGCGTCGACATGGCGCGTCCTGGCGAAGTAAGTGCGCGACGCCGAACGAGGATAACGGCAGCGCAGGTTGAAAACGCGGCATTGATACGTGCAGCGGCCGGTCGGCGCGTCGCTGGGCCCGTGGTCGACGATCATGCGGCGGCAACGAATATGGCACGATGTGACATTCTAATCCACGTTTCCGCCGCACGCGACGCGGGGCAGTTCGGGCCTGTGCCGTTTTTCCTGGCTAGCGAATTTCGGTGTGCGCGTGCGCGATGGCGTTTCCATGCAGGATTGCGCACGCCAGCAGCGGATTGCGGCAGACGATGGTCGCGCAATATCGGCGCAGCCGTGCAGGTACAATCTGCGAGTCCGGTAGCCTGGCGGGCAACGGGTTATGTGACGGGTCCGGAGTTGGTGCATCTCAAGCTGGAAGGAGCCGGATGCATCGTCGATCAATGCGTACCGGTTTCAGCAATCAACATGACATACATGAACGGATTCGCTTCTATGCTGGGGGAGACATGGTAAGGCGCACGGATTCGTCGGCATTCGAACCTCCAAGCAAGGAGGATCTCGAGGCGATGTCGGAATTCCGTTATCGGCTCCGGCGCTTTCTGCGGTTTTCAGAGAACGTCACGCATATCGCAGGCGTTACGCCGCTTCAGTATCAGTTGATGCTTCATGTCAGGGGCATCCCTGGGCGGCGCTGGGCCAGCGTCGGAGAGCTGGCCGAACGACTTCAGGCGGCGCCAAACGGCACGGCTGCGCTGGTATCGAGGTGTGAAACGGCGGGGCTCGTCGTTAGAAAACCGGGCCAGGCAGACCGTCGCCAGGTCGAAGTGCATCTGACGGGGAAGGGCGAGCGTCTCCTGAACCGGCTTGCCGCACTTCATAAAGCCGAGATCAAGGCGTCCGGCTGGCTGTTCCGCTAGACGGTAGCGGGATGGGCAACTGCTCATTCGACTTTGCAGCGCCCACCGGGCCAGATCTTTGTCTCACGCTCCCCACGCTTTCAGATTCAGGAACTCGCGACGCGTCGTCGGACCGTGCGTCACGAAGCTCGGATCCGGCCGCTCGGTTAGATATTCGTTCCGCTCGGTCGCAATGCGGTCGTTTTTCACATGCTTGCGTAGCACGTCGTCCGGAACGGGATAGATCCTGAGCGCGTTGAGGCCGAAAATGTTCGCGCGCATTGCCGGCGTGATTTCCGGATAACCGTACTTGTCGCGCAATGGCGCTGAAATCTGAAACGCGCGGAAAGCCTGGATCTGATCCTGCGGCGAGCCATACCAGATCGAATCGGTGCCCCAAAGCACATTGTTCTCGCCGCAGGCTTTCAACAGCTTGCCGAGCGTATGCGCGGCGGTGTCGGGGTCACGCATCGCAAAACGCCACGTCGATCCGAGTTCCGCATAGACATTCGATCCCGGCTTCACATCGTTTTCGCGCAGGCTGGTGACGAGCGCGTCGACGCCATCGGGGCGACGCGGGTTGTATGGTCCCTCGCCGGCACCGGGTACGAATCCGGAGTGATAGATGAGGAAGTTGATGTCCGGATAGCGCCTGGCCACGCGCCCGATGTCGATGCATGTCGAGTGTTCATACGATCGCTCGCCGAACGGAATGCCCTTGTGGATCGCGATATTCTTCACACCTAGCTTGCGCGCTTTCTCGATCATCGCGATACCGGGATCGTCGTCCATATAGAAGCCGACGCCGGTGGGCCCCCATTGCGTATAGGTTTTCCACGCTGAAATTTTGTAGCGTTCGGCGAGTTCGTCCATGCCCTCGAGGTCGCCCGGCTGGTTCGGATTGACCCGGCCGTGAATATAGATGCGGTGCGTGCCGTCGAGCCGCTCGACGATGCGGGCCGTCGCTTGCGCTTCCTCGATCGTCAGGGGTTCGTCTTCGCGCGTCGACGGCACGAACGACAGCACGATCAGGTCGGTGTCGGAGTCGAGAAATACGTCCTTGATGAACTCGTCGGACCCGATGCACTGCAGATAGCCGAGCCGCCCCGCGCCCTGTGCGCGCATGCAATGGTCGGTTTTCGGAAACCGCATCGGCGTGGCGCCGGGCGGCAACCGTTTGGTCCATGCGCCGGTCGGATTGACGAAATGTCCCTGCACGTCGAAGATGAACTCCGACCCGTCGAGCGTCGAGCGCGCAAGCTGCAGGTCGCGAGCGGCTTCGGCAGGAACGTCGAAGAACCCACCGGTCAGGCCGTTTCTCGCGTAGGCATCGTTCATGCCGAGCAGCGTGGTCGCTGCGCCGCAGGCGGTGACGAGAAAGCTGCGTCGGTCGAGCGCGAGTTGTTTTGCATGCTCGCCCGCGGCGTCGAGTGCAAGGCGACGCGCCTCATGATGAACCGGATCGAGCGGAATCGGCATGAATTCGCCGTTGGTGGTCGTGTCGAGCTTGACGGGAAGCCGCTTGCCGTCCGGGTCGTGCAGAAACACCATGCCCGTCTCCTTGTCGCGTGAGCGAAAGAGAAGCTGATGCGTCGAAGGGAAGTGTTTTTCCGGATTAGATGGATTACAGATCGCCTGGTTCAGGAATGCCGCTACGCGAGGCGCAGCGCTTACGCGCTGGTCGCGCCCACTGGACGCGATAGCGCACCGCCGCGCCACCGCTCCGCGAGCTACATCACGGCTAGCAGCAGACCCGCATTGATGATCTGACTCCAGATAAGCACCGTGGCGCTGATGAATCCTTTGATGAACATGATCGTTGTGCCGGCAAGGAAAACATGTAACAGCACGCCGCACGCCGGAAGCAATGCCATCGCCTTGTAGCTCAGCCGGGCCTTTCCGAAGAATGCATAGCCCACCCATGCCGTCAGCGGAAGGAATAGAAGCAATGCAGTCAACAATCCCGGGTTATAAAGCTGGCCTGTCCTGAAGACGGTTGCGACGTGCATGACGCCGTTTATTGCGATCACGCTGTACAACGCGAATCCGACGAGGCGATGCCGTGGGCTAAGCAGGGCGGCTAAGGGTCCAACGATCCAGAACAAAGGGATGTTCACGGCCAGGAAGAAAGCCGGAGGAATGGGGCAGGCTGGAAATGGTGCGAGCGCGAGGCTCGCGCAGAGTGCATTGGGGAACGCGTGCGAATGGCCCAGCAGGTCGACGCCGTACTCTTCAACGTTATGCAGCAGATACGCGACAGTCGCCATCCATGACATCCAGACCGGATCTCGCCAACGGGACGCGACCGAGCCGCTGCGCAGCACATCGGTGCCGAACAGCAAAACCAGAAGCACAAGGGCGGCTAAACCGCCAATCCACGGAAATGCAAGGTCGAACCCGCTCCACTGCATGGTTAGCCTCCCTGAGTAACCCGGCCCGTACAAGCATGCACGATTGGCTCAGCGTCGTCGAATGCTGATTAATCGCGCATAGCGGTATCGGTCGAACAACCGATACCGCTATGACGCCCCGCCTGCGAAGCTTGACCTCACGCGAGCACGATGTCGCGTGCGCCTCCCGATTGAATCATGATGTACACCACATCGTCTGCCGTTTCGTTCTTGACGTGGTGTATCACGCCGGGTTCGACCGTGTAGTGATCACGCACTTGCGTGCTGTCGATGAACGCGCCCGTTTTCGTTTCGACCGTCAAGATGCCTTGAACGACGACAAAGCGATCTCTGACATGCGTATGGTGGTGCCACTGCGTTTCGCCTCCCGCGCGAACCGTCGTTTGGGAGACGCTATAGCGCTGCTCGCTTAGCAGCGTTTTATAGAGAACCTTGGCATTGGCCAGCGGAATGTCTGTATCGTTCATGCAAGAGTCCTGTCGTGACTTGGACGTCACTCTAACGACGGGAACGACCGGCGGGTAGCGATAAATTCGTGCACCCCCATGTGAGCTAAATCGACATCTTTACCCTATGCGCCGACTTCCCCCGCTCAATACGCTGCGCGCCTTCGATGCCGCTGCCCGCCACCTCAGTTTTTCCTCGGCCGCGCAGGAACTGCACGTAACCCACAGTGCGGTGAGCCATCAGGTTCGTCAGCTTGAACAGTGGTTCGGCAAAGCGATGTTCGTGCGCCATGCGGGCGGCGTGCGATTGACCGCGGAAGGGCAGAATTTGAAGCTCGCTACCGATCATATCTTCGCGCTGCTGGAGACACGTTGCGCAGAGATTGCCGGGCAAGCCCCGATCGCCGAAATCGTGCTGGGTGCGCCTGGCAGTTTTCTGTCGAACTGGCTTATCCCGCGGCTCGACCGTTTCGAGACGGCCCATCCCGACGTCCGGGTCCGCTTGCAGACGAGTACGACGATGGACGATCTGCAGCGGCATGTCGTCGATTGCCTCATTGTCAGCGACCGCAGTTGGCCGGCGGATGTCGACGCCGAGTGCCTTTTCGAAGAGACCATTGGCCCGGTCTGTGCACCGGACTGGCCTCATCGCATTGCAACGCCGACCGAACTGCAAGGCCAGCCGCTCCTGCACACTACGTCGCGTCCTCGCGCGTGGGAGGATTGGGCGTCCCGCAACGCGCTTGAACCGGCCATGTTCGCGAATGGCCGTCGCTTCGACCACCTGTCTTTGCTTCTCGAAGCGGCGGTCGCCGGTCTTGGCGTCGCGATTGCCCCCGCGTTGCTCGTCGAGCGCGAACTGTCGCAAGGCAGATTGATAGCGCCGCTTGGCTTCGAACCGAGCGGCGCCGTCTTCGCTTTCTGCACGATGAGCGGGCGGTCCGATAACGCGCTCGAGGGCCTTCGGGAGTGGCTGAAAGACGAGAGTCGCGTGTAGGGCATTGAGGATTCCCCGGCGCTCGTATTCCAGACGATGAAGCTGGCCGTCCGGCTCCGACATGCAAGCCGGACAGTCTGCCTGTATGCTGAAACGCCACGCTTCGCGAGAACGAGGCGCACGTTCGCCGGCACGGCTACCCGAAACGAAAGACTACACATGGCGCACTCTTCCCGACCTGCTCACACGCGCCCGCGCAAGCAGCCTAGCCAGGCGCGCGCGGAGGAAACCGTGGAATCGATCATCGAAGCCGCTGCACAGGTTCTCGAAACGAGCGGGCTCGGTGGCTTCAACACGAACGCGATCGCCCGGCGCGCGGGCGTCAGCATAGGGTCGTTGTACCAATACTTTCCCGGCAAGGACGCGCTGACGGTCGCGCTGATCCGGCGCGAAACAAAGCGGTTCTACGACGATGCGGCAGACGCGCTCGCTCAACGCAGCGGCAAGGCCGCGCTCGAGTATCTGATCGGCGCGTCGGTGCGTCAGCAGCTACGGCGGCCGATGCTGGCGAAGCTGCTCGACGTGCAGGAGAGCAGCCCTGCATTGCGCGGCGAAATCGAAAAAGGGGAGTTCGAAGCGTTGGTTGTCGCCATCGTCAAACGTGCGGCGCCGCGACTCGAGCATCCTGAGGTGGCGGCAGCGGATCTGCTCGCGATGATTCAGGCTTTGACGGACTCGGCCGGCGCGCGCGGAGAGCGCGACCTCGCGAGCCTCGAACAGCGCGCGCGCGCGGCTGCTTTCGGCTATTTGTCGAGGGTCGGGAGGGCCGGCTGACGTTCACCGCGAGCGGACGGAATGCGAGCAATCGCGGCGGGCCCGGCCGTGCCTGGCGGTCCGGAACGCACGCAACACGCGGGCTTTACGGCACACGGTGAAGCGATCGTAATGCGAGTTGTTGAATGTGAGCTTTTGCTTTTATTCTGACGTCGTCGGGCGGCAGTGCCCGCAGTCATTGAAAGAGAGACGACGATGAACGATCTGACCCAAAACATGAAGCTCAACCATCTGAGCTTTCCGTCGGCCGACGCGGCCGCTACCGCGCAGTTCTTCGAGCAATACCTGGGCTTCACCGTTTCGGGCACCTTGGAGGGGTCCTACATACTCAAGCGTCCCGGTTTCGATGTGGTGATCGACGCTAGCAGTCACGATGTTCCGGCGTGGCCGAGGGCGTTCCATGCGGGGTTCGAACTGCCTGACCTCGGCGCTGTTTGCGAGCTGTACGAACGCTTCAAGGCGGACGGCGTCGAGATGGAGACCGAAGTGTTCAACAATGGCCGCGGTTCGCGCTTTTTCTGCCGGGCGCCCGGTGGCGTGATGTTCGAGCTGAATACGCGAGCGGATGCCGCGCCCGAGTATCGCGACGCTTTCCGTAGTTGAAGGAAAACACCCGGTTGGGGGCGGTGGACGCGTCGGACATTGCCGCGAGCCGGGATTGCCGTGACGCAGGCGCGTTTCGGTCGCCACGCTTTCGCCGAAGCGCGCTGTTTCCCCACCCTTATCGATCTTCAACGGCAGCACCTTGAGAAGCCCGTGTTCGGCGAAATATTGCGCGGCCTTGAGCGGCATCAGGCCGATCGTGCCGATGCATGTCATTGCCGTGCCGGATCCGGCGATGAGCGCCGCGCGCCTTGCGCATGCGCATGCCGTGCTCGGGTCGCTCGATCAGTTCGAGCCGCAGCAGTGGGGACTGCCGGCGCGCGTACAGCCCGCAGCGAGTTTCATAGGGCAGCCGTCGCGCGTACCGCGGCGCGACCCGACCCGACCCGACCCGACCCGACCCGACCCGACCCGACCCGACTCGCGGCGAGCCGCAGTCTAGAAACGCGGTGGAAGCAGACTGGCGGGATTGCAGCGGATCCGCTCTATCTCGAACGCGCGCAAGCGGTTCGCATCATCGACATTTGTCTCGTGACGAACTTGCGCCGTGTCGTCTGGCGCAGTTCCTGCCGAAGGTGCAACAAAGCGGAATACAGGGGACAGGATTGCGAGAAGTTTTGCGATGCCGGCCATGATTGTCTCCAAAGCGAGTTGGAAGGCACGCGAGCCGCACTGGACGGGTTACATCGCAACACACTGCTCGCATGACATGACCTGATTGTCAGCCGCGAGGATGAGCAGAAAATTAGCCGGTGACCGAGGGCAGAGCGAGACTATGGAAGCCGAGCGGGCCTGATAGGTCCCGGACCGTCGATTCGGCAATGGCGGGCATGGGACAGCAGATCGTCGACGGACCACTGATCGTAAATATGCTTTCCATACTTGCAGGCGAGAATTCGCCCATCCGTACCGATGAGGAAATCGGCGGGTAGGCCGAGCTTGCCGCCTTCCGGATGAAAAGACGTCACAGGCTGCCTGCCGCGCGCAAGCCTGCCCATACTGCGCGTCACGCCGCGCAGTATCGGAAGCCATGCCCGAGGGTCCAACAGTGCACGCGGCGACGACTCGACGCCGAACGCCGCGTATAACGCTTTGTCCGGATCGGCGACGATTGCGAACGGCAATTCTGCTGTAAATGGCCGCAAGCCGTTGGCGGCCGTGTGGAACACAGCCACCTCCCGAATGCCGGCGGACACAATCTCGTCATGACGTTTCGCGATCGAGTGCAAGTGAAGATCGCAGACGGGGCAACCGGCAAAACGCCGGAATTGCAGATGAATCAACCGGGTCGGGTCGGGCAATGCCACCATGCCGTCGAGCGCGGAAAGCTGCCGGCTTTCGACGAGCTGGCCGGGTTCGAACCCTGGACGTGTACGTAACGTGTTCATGACTTTTTTCCCCTGTAAGAGTACAGTGTACGCTTACGTCGCAACGACACGCAATTTCACCATTCAATCCATGCCACGTTCACGTTCTCTGACGCACTCCGACCTCGCTGAAGCGGCCCTTCGCGTCGTCGACCGTGACGGTCTGCCGGCACTTTCGATGCGTACCGTCGCGGCGGAACTAGGCGTGGGCGCCATGTCGCTGTATCGCTACGTCGAGGATCGCGAGGCCATGGAAAGGCTCGTGGTCGACGAGGTGCTGGCGAGTGTCGAGACGGAAACGGGGCAACGTCTATCGTGGGATCGGCAGATCGCCCGGCTCATGGAAAGAATTCGTGATGCGGTGGGAGCGCATCCGTCGGTCGTGCCGTTGCTCCTGCTTCACCGCCATGATTCCCAGGCGGTGAAGCGATGCGCGGAAGCGTTCCTGCATAGGCTGACCGAAGGTGGATTCACGGGCAGACAGCGCGTTATCGCGTTGCGTACCCTGGTCAGCTACCTCAGTGGCGCGCTGCAGGCGCAATACGTGGCTCCGCTCGACGGACGGGGCACCGACGCAATGGCCGATGCATCGCACGGTGAATACCCGCTGCTGTCGGCAACGGCACGCGTTGCGCGACGGGTCACGCCTGACGAAGAGTTTCGAAGAGGAACCGAAATCCTGTTGCGTGGCCTGGCGAGTGTGCTTGAGGAGAAGTGAGCCTGTCTTTAGCTCACATCGGCGATCGAGGCGTCGCTGCCGCTGGACACTATTACCCCGCGAAAACGCGATCCGCTTTTCCCTCAACGCCCATCGCTTCGCGACGCAGTGGCGTCGCCATACCCGTTATCAGCAGGACCGGGTGACGCACCGGTGCCGGAACACACGCATTTTGGAGCACTGGAACCTATTCCCGCCTTGCAGGAAGCGGTCTGTCCGATCGGACAACTGACACTGCATATCTGATCGTCGTTCTGGTTCGCCGCAGCGCACTCCGACTGTGCCGGAACACACTGCGGAAAGATCCCGAGCGACATCAGGGCCATCAAACCAAGCGCATACCTGGACGTGATTCGCTGCATTTCGGCCTCGTTCGGTTACAAACCGGCAAGTTTGAGCTTCTCAATCGACAAGGCGCTAAATTTGCGCGAGCAGAAGGGGCTCGGCTATATTCCGTTCTTTATAAACATAGTCCACGGTCCTCTGCCTCGCCAGATCGATCAGTTTCTTCCGCCATCGGCCATCGTGCCTCATCGTGGCGTTGTGAACGCCTCAGACCAATCGACGGCCCGGAACTATACTGATGCACCAGGAGGTCCTCATGACCGATCAAGACAAACTGCACCCGCTTCGTCCGCTCCTTAAAAACTGGATCTGGGAGCATGGTCGAATCGGCACGCGATATCTCGACTGCGTCGATGGCGAAATCAAGTTTGATGAAGGGAAGAAATCGCGTTTCGCGGCCGAAGAATACATCTACGTGCCCCTCGATAAGGAACGCAACGACGCCGACGTGTCTGCCCGCGCACCGGCGATCCAGGAAGCAGGGCTCGCCCGGTTTCTGCGCGCGGCACAGATGGGCAAGCCGGAGGACGCCGGTTCGGTAGCCGAGGTTCAGCGCGCCGTGCAGGACTGTCTGGAACTCGGCCTGTTCAGCGCATATCAACGGGAGGCTCGAGAGGCATTTGCCCGCTATTCGCAGGAGCCCATGTTCGACGACGAGATCCAGGCAGCGGTTGTCGAGGACATTCGGCGCAGCTACGTCGGCATGCGGGAACAACTGGCGCTCTACGATTTCAGTGTGCTTTACGGCTTGTCCGCGCCGCTGCTTATCAGTGAAGCGCCCTTCATCGACTGGCGTGTGCGCGCCAGTCCGGCGCTTCCGTTTGTATCGCTTCCGCTCGGGCCGTACTGCCTGCTCGTCGGCGCATCGTCGGGCAGAAGCAGCCGAATCGGTCCGGTGGTCTGGAAGGCGGCCACCGCGCTGGGCCCGTTGAAGGACCATAACCGCCAGATCGTCGAGCACGCGCGTCTGTGGCTCGTCGCCACGACCGATGAGCCGCTCGCTGCGGCACAACCGCGTTTTGCCGTGGAGAAGGGATCAGAACCGCCCGCATGAAACATGCGACGGCCTCGACCGATCGGCAACGACTGTCGGCATAGCGACGCGCGCGAGTGTTAGCTCAGGCCATCTGCCACTACTGCCGCGAAAGCATCAGGTCAAGATTCTGAACCGCGGCGCCGGATGCGCCTTTGCCAAGATTGTCAAAGACCGCGGCCAGCAGGACCTGCTCGTGTTTCATATCAGGAAATACGCTCAGGCGCATGTCGTTCGTACCGTTTAGCACTTGCGGATCCAGATACTTCAGGTCGCGCGATTCGTTTAGCGGCAACACATGCACATGCGCCGCATCGGCATAGTGACGCGCGAGGCACGCGTGTAACGTGGTGCCATCCACCTCGCGCGCCAGCAGGCGCAACGCGAGCGGCACCGTCAGCACAATGCCCTGCCGAAACGCCCCATACGCAGGGACGAAAATGGGGCGTTGCGCGAGCCCGATGTGCCGCTGAATCTCCGGGGTGTGTTTGTGCGCGAGTTCCAGACCATACACCTGGTATGCGGGCGCGTTGACGGCGCCCGGGCTCTCGTGTTCCTCCACGCCGGCACGCCCGCGGCCGGAATAGCCGGACACCGCATGAATACTGATCGGGTAGTCGTCCGGTATGAGGCCAGCTTGCATCAGCGGCCGCAACAAGCCAACCGCGCCGGTCGGATAGCAACCGGGATTGGTGACGCGATGCGCGTTCGCAATGCGCTCGGCCTGTCCCGGTGTCATTTCCGGAAAGCCGTATATCCAGTCCGGCGCAGTGCGGTGAGCGGAACTTGCGTCGATCACTCTGACGTCAGGGTTAACAATGGCGTTGACTGCTTCGCGCGCGGCGGCATCGGGCAAACAAAGGATCGCGATGTCGCAGGCGTTGATCGCCTGCGCGCGCCGCCGCGCGTCTTTGCGCTCGGCAGCGGGAAGCGTGACGAGCCTGAGGTCGGTCCTGTTGCGTAGCCGTTCGTGAATCTGCAACCCGGTCGTGCCCTGGTCGCCGTCGATGAAAACAATAGGGGAACTCATACGCGCAGATATCCGGTGACGGTGAGTCGCTAGCAAGCAAAAGTGGACCTCCATATTCCGCGCGCCGCTAGAATAGGGAAAGTTGAATTTCCTGACTTCGACATTCAAATTTTCTGAATTTGGACGCTTATGCGAGAGATCAGCCTTGACCGCCTGCGCACGCTGGTTGCGATTGCCGACCGTGGCTCGTTTGCCGGTGCGGCGCGGGCATTGAATCTGGCGGCGCCGACGGTCAGCCTTCACATCGCTGAACTGGAAGACCGCATTGGGGCGCCGCTGCTGTCGCGCAAGCGCGGGGATGTCAGGCCGTCGGCGATAGGCGAGCTGCTGATCGAGCGCGCGCGCCGGTTGCTCGCCGATGCGGAGCAGGCGTTGGACGATATTCAACGCCAGGTGCAAGGGCTCGAAGGGCGCGTGCGGCTCGGTGCGTCGACTGGCGCAATCGCGCACCTGTTGCCGCAAGCGCTGGAGGCACTGCGCCAGGATCATCCCGCGATCGACATTCAGGTTGCGGTCCTTACTTCACAGGAAACGCTGTCCCGGCTCGTGGGCGGAACGCTCGATGTCGGGCTCGTCGCACTGCCTCAGCCGCCCGTTGCCGGACTTGTGATCAAGCCCTGGCGCCGCGACCCCGTGATGGCTTTCGTGCCGGCGCATTGGCGGTGTCCGGCCCGCGCCACGCCTGAATGGCTTGCCGCCCAACCTCTTATTCTCAATGACGCGACGACGCGTCTTTCGCGTTTGACCGCCGAGTGGTTTGCGTCCGCGGGGCACCATCCTGTGCCGCGCATCCAGCTCAATTACAACGATGCGATCAAGAGCCTGGTGGCGGCCGGATACGGCGCAGCGCTGTTGCCGCATGAAGCCACTACGCCGTTACCGGACCCGCGCATCGTCATGCGTCCGCTGCGCCCTGCCTTGTGGCGGCGGCTTGGCATTGCCCATCGCGCGGGATATGTCGAGCGGGCGACGCAGCACGTGCTGGATGTGGTGTGGGGCTTGCGATTGACTTAGGCCTATCCGACTGCCCGTTCGGTTTGGTCGAGGCAATAGCACATGCTTCCGGCGACACTCTCCGTTCACCGAATTTGTCGCCGCTTTTCCCACCATATGGGTAGTTGAGCTTCGATACCTGTGCGTCACCGCCAGCACGTCTTTGCCGCTTGACCTATACTGCAGCAAGTACTTAAGAAAATCGATCCATCAGGTGTTTTGCATGCCCCGGAATCGATCAGTCAACTTGCTGCAGCCAACGGTTATAGCGACCTCTCGCGCAATTCAATTACGCGTGCTTATTGCATGAGTTCGCTTGCGTCGACTTCTGTCACGCGACGTTTTCGTATAGTTGGTGCCGACGCCGGAATCGTGAGCGGCGAGTGCGGCTAGTGATTGCCCGATCCGCGGACAAGCGAATGGCGATCGGCTGCGTCAATATTCCAGCCCAATCACGGAGACGAACCTTGAACAAGGCAATCAGCACATTCATCGCGGCCGGTGCCGCTCTCGCGCTGTCGGGCGGCGCTAATGCCCAGAACAACACGCTGGCAACCCCGAGCGTCGTGTCGCCTGTCGCCGCTGCGGCCAATGCGACGAATGGCTACGGTACGCCCGGCGCCGGCAATTCGGACAGCGGCACGAGCGCCGGGTCGTCGAACGCGGGCGCGCCGAAGAGCGCGAATACGAGTTCGGCGGTCAACAGCACCGCTTACGGGGTCAACAATACGCTGGCGACGCCAAGCACCGCGTCGCCGGTCAAATAACGACAATCGCGTTTCGAGGGCCTGTGAAGGACCGCTGTCCGTATGGGCAGCGGTCCTTTGCTTTATTTGTCGCCTGTTTCATCGAACCGGTACGATATGGATCATTGCGATGCGGACCACATTTGTTCGAGCTCCATCGGGATGTGAAATGAGTATGCAGCTCCATCCTTTGCGTCTCTTTCCCGGCAACGATGTGCGTGCCGCCGTCGAAGACGCGCTGCGTCAGCAAGCGGTCTTCGCGGCTTATGTCGTCCAGGGCATCGGGAGTCTCGCGGTCGCTCAATTGCGATTTGCCGGTGCCGAGGCGCCAACTGCGTTAACGGGCGACCTCGAGATCGTGTCGTTAGCCGGATCGGTATCTCCCGACGGCGCGCATCTGCATATGTCGGTGGCCGATGCACGAGGTCAGGTGTTCGGCGGTCATGTGGCAAACGGATGCACGGTTCGCACGACAGCCGAACTCTTGCTCGCGCTGCTTCCCGATTATCGCTTTGCAAGGAAACTCGACCCGTCGACCGGCTTTATGGAGCTCGTGATCCAGAGCGGATCGTGAATACGGATAGGGTGGCGATCGGGCCGCAAGAAACGCGGCTCGTATGACGGTAGGCGCGTACTGGCAACATCGCCGCCGCTTGCACGAGGCAGGGAAGCGGTCGCTAGAGAATGTGAAGCCAGGCGAGCAGCGTGACGACCGAGAACAAAGTGGTCATCGAGATGACGCCGCTTACAACAGCCTTTTCGACGTCGTATTCGACCGCCAGCACATAAGCGCTTTTCGCGGTCGGTACAGCCGCGCATACGACGGCGGCAACGGTGGCCATGTGGTCGAGTTGCGCGGCGCGGCACAGCACATACACGACGAGCGGCACGATCGCGAGCTTGAGCGCGGTTAGCAACGCATAGAGTCCCAGCCGTTCGCGCAGTTCGCGTAGCGTGAGATCGAGTCCGACCGAGAAAAGCGCGCAGGGCGTCAACGCTTCGCCCAGAATCGCGAGCAACGACGCGACGGGTCCCGGCAAGGTTGCGCCAATCATCGACCAGATCACCGCGCAAACCGTCGCAAGGATGACGGGGTTGGTGGCGATCTGCCGGATCAGTGCCGCTCCGCGCAGGTTGCCCGCCGCGTCGCTGCGATCGGTTTCGAGGAGCACGACGAGCACAGGAAACAGGATGGCGCCGACAAATATCGTCGCGATCGCCGCCGCAAGCACACCAGGCTGGCCGAACAACGCCTTCAGTATCGGCAGGGCGACGAAACCCGTGTTGGTCATCGAAACCGCGGCGGCAAGTATCGCGCTGGTCCGCACGCTGGCGCCGCGCGCGATCCGCTCGAACAGCATCACGGCCGCGAAGCAAAGCATCGAGCCGCCGCCGAACGCCGCAACGAAGCGCCAGTCGAGCAGCGAGTGAAGCGTTTCGTCGGCGATCGTCAGAAATACCAACGCCGGCATCGCGACGTAGTAGGCGAAGCGCATCAGCGGCGCGGCGAGATCGCGCGATACATATCCGCAGACGCCAGCCAGCCATCCCGCCAGGATAATCGCGAAGATCGGAAGTATGGTGCCGGCGAGATGCATAACGACCCCCGGTGACGATCGAATGCGCAAGCCCGCTCATGCCTGCCCGTGAATGAGCGCCATTATCCGCGAAAGCCTCGGCAAAGTCGTTGAGGCTCGGGCAAACGTTAATGCGCGTCATTCGCCCAGAAACAAAGCGATCTCTACGCGAGTCGATTTCACGATTCCGGCAATCGGGATACGCTGAGGTCGATGCTTCAAAGCACAGCCCTGTGCGTATCACTGTTTCGAAAAGCGTCTGCTCTGAAGGCGCGCTAACGCACCGTCGCTGTACGGGACGCAGCGCATCGGCACGCGAGGCGCGTCGGTGTTTCTACTGATAGTCCCGGCTTACGCCACCTTTTACTCTCTCTGTATACGGAGTTCAGAATTCGGCGTGCGCACGCGTTTTTTCCGGTGCCGGGTTCGCGACGCCCGCCGCGCGATACAACATGGAGACGAGATGAAAGAGCCGGACTTTCTGATAGCGCACCCGGCAAGTGAGCATGATCCAGAGCGGTTCACGCTCGGCGAAACAGGGTTTTCATTTGGCGATCGCGAGCGCGCCCCTGCTGCGCTCGACGCGTGGATGAATGGCAGTGGCATTCCTGCCGGCGCGCGCGAAGTGCTTGAACATCACGCGCAGTTCAAGGATATCGTCGGTCTTATTGGTGTCCCGCACAGGTCGAGCGGCGCACGCGCTCCGTCTTCGGGTTGGGTGCTTGCCAGCAGTGTGGGCGGTCTCGTGTCGATTGCGGTTCGCGACGCGCGAAATAGCACAGCCAGGCAGCTCAGGGACGACACAGCGCTCGCAATAGCCGCGGCAAAACGTTATCGAGCGGTGTCTGCCGCCATCTTCGTGCAGGCAGGCAACGATAGGGACGCAAAGCGCGGACGCGAGGCGCTTCAGAGTGCCTTTGCGATGGATATCTCCGAATCGAATCGGCTGTTTTCCGTAATGCAGGCCGATGTTCCGGTCTGGATCGCGAGCCTTCTGGAAAAGGCCTGAGCCATCCACCGCTTCGCATCCCCGTTCTCGCGGACGTGTCAGGTAATGCTGGTAAGCTGATAGTATTCAGTATCCACAGCTTCTCCCAGTCATGGCAGCCAACCTTCTTAAAATACAGTCGCGCACCGACTATGTCGACGAGGTCTATCGGGTCCTGCTTGATGCGATCAGCGAGGGCTCGATAGCGCCCGGAACCCGGATTGTCCAGGAAGAGATTGCTGAGCAGCTGTCCGTGTCGCGCTCGCCCGTTCTGCAAGCGTTTCGTCTACTGAAGAAGGACGGACTGGTCGAAGACGCACCGGGGCGTGGCCTTCAGGTCACGCCGCTCGACGCGGCGCGTGTCAGTCACCTGTACGAGTTTCGCGGCGCGCTTGACAGCCTTGCTGCGCGCCTTGCCGCCCGCAAGAAGATCAAGATCGACAAATCGCTGGTCGCGACGGGCCGCAAAGTTTCGAAGGGCAATGACATTCGCGCCATGATCGAGGCCGACATGGCGTTCCATACGGCTATCTATGCAGCCTCCGGCAACCCGCTGATCGCGGAATCCGCGCGCCTTCACTGGATGCATTTGCGACGCGTGATGGGCGCTGTCCATCAGGTGATCGGTCAACGCAAGAGCGTCTGGGACGAACATGCGGCGATCGCCGATGCCATCGCGCAAGGCGATGAGGAACTCGCGGCGAAACTGAGCCTTCAGCACACGGAATTCGCGCGCAAGAATCTCGTCGAGAACATGAGCAAGGCATTGCCCGACCCGAGCGCGCTCGAACGTCGAGCCCGGTAGCGATTCGGGTCTTGCTGTCGGCGCTAGCGGAAAACGCCGCTGCTGCGGCGGATCGCAGCAGCGGCGTTTATGTGCGCGCTAGCGTCGGCGGTTGACCAGCGTCGGCGGCACCAACAGAACAAGCAGACCCGCGATCAGCAGACTCGCCGATAGGGCGAGCACGCCCGCACCCGCGGAACCGGTTGCTTGCTTGACGACCCCGATCAGCGATGGGCTGACCACGCCGGAAATGCTGCCGACTGAATTCGCAAAGGCAAGGCCCGCAGCGGCCGCTGCGCCTCCAAGGAACGCGGGCGGAAGCACCCAGAACTGTGAAATGGTCGTCATCACGCCCATCGTCCCGATCGTCAGCGCGATCATGGCGAGCACGGTCGAATGCGAAAACCACACGCTCAGTGCAAGCCCTGCTGCTCCCGTGAGGCCGGGCACGATCAGATGCCAGCGCCGTTCGCCGGTGCGATCCGAGCTCTGACTGACGAGTACCATCGCGACTGCGCCGACCGCATACGGAATCGACGTCAGCAGACCGACGTGAAGCGTATCCGAGACGCCGCTCGACTTGATCAGTGTCGGCAGCCAGAAACTCACACCGTACAGCCCCATCGTGTAGAAGAAGTAGATTCCGCTGACGAGAAGTATCTTCGGATTCAGCAGGCCGTCCTTGACCGAGTGCAGCATGTCTGCCGGTCTCTCGTCTTCCAGCTTGCGCTCGATGACCGCTTTCTGCGCGTCGGTCAGCCACGTCGCGTTCTGCACCTTGTCGTCGAGGTACAGGTAGGCCATCACGCCCAACACGACAGTCGGCAATCCCTCCAGCAGAAAGAGCCACTGCCAGCCGGCGAGCCCGTGAACGTCGGCAAGGGAGGTCATCAGCCAGCCGGACAGCGGCCCGCCGATCACACCGGACATCGGAATGCCTGTCATGAAGAGAGCGGTCATCTTCGAGCGGCGCGACGCGGGAAACCAGTAAGTCAGGTAGAGGACGATGGCAGGAAAGAAGCCGGCTTCCGCAAGGCCTAGCAGGAAGCGCATCACGTAAAACGTCGTCGGTGTTTTCACGAACATCATGCCGACCGAGATCACACCCCATGTCACCATGATGCGGGCAATCCACCGGCGTGGGCCTACGCGCAAAAGAATCAGATTGCTCGGAATTTCGAAAAGCAGATACCCGACGAAAAAGACGCTTGCACCGAATCCATACACCGCCTCGCTGAAGCCCAGATCGCCGAGCATCTGCAGCTTGGCGAACGCGACATTGATTCGATCGAGGTACGCGGAGAGATAGCAGAGAAATAGAAAGGGAATGAGCCGCCACGCTGCCTTGGCAAACGCGGACGATTCGCTTTCCTCAAGATATACGGCCGGACTATGGGAACTCATCGGTTGTCTCCTGGGGGCCTTCTGTTGAGTGGCTGGCTGGTTGGTGTTGCGATGTTTTATGTCCGCCCTTGTTGGTCTGCTTATTGAACTGCTTGATGACCTTGCCGGTGGCCTGCCGCGGCGCCCGTTCAGTCACCGCGGCAGGCGAGTCGGACCCGGTGCTCAGTCGAACATGTCCGGCTGGGTCGCGACAAGGTCGTTCCAGATGGTCTGGAAATGCAGCCAGCCGATGTATTCGCTGCCGACGTGTTCGCGGCTGTAGCGTGCGCGCTCCGGCGTGACTTCGGTCGGCGTGATGCCGGTGGCCTCGATCATCAGTTGCTGCTGGCAGCAGCGCTCCAGCGCGATGAACCAGAATGCGGCGGCGTCGATGCTGTGGCGGCTAGCCGTCAACAGACCGTGGTTCTGATGGATGGCCGCCTTTACCCCGGCAAATGCGTTCGCGACCTTGTTGCCGCCTTTGACCTCGACCGCGACCTTGCCGGCCTCGTCGCCGATCACGACGTGGTCTTCGTAGAACGCCGCGGCGTCCTGCGAAATCGGCGCAAGCGGTTTGCCGAGCGACGCGAACGCGGTGCCGTAGATCGTATGGGCGTGGCACATCGCGACGATATCGGGATGCTGCTCATGCACGGCGGCGTGCAGCACGAAGCCCGCGCGATTGATCGCGTGCCTGCCTTCGACCACGTTACCTTTGTGGTCCGCGCAAATGAGGTTCGACACCTTGACCTGATCGAAATGCACGCACATCGGGTTCGTCCAGTAGAGGCCCGGGTTGTCCGGATCGCGGACGGTCAGGTGACCGGCGAAGCCATAGTCGAAACCGTGGATGGCAAACGCGCGGCAGGCCGCAACAAGGCGTTCCTTCAGATGCCGACGGTGCGCCTCTGCTGAGGTGAACTGCGGCAGTTCCGGAAAGATCAGGCCTTCCTGGTCGGGTTGATAGATCGAAACCTTGCCAGGCTTCACGATCGATTCGGTTTGGGGTTCTGCGAGTGCTGTAGACATATGCAAGTCCTCCTGCGCATTGAATGGGAACATCGGGTTTTCGAACGGTCTGCCAGCGCGCCTCGGCTGATCCAGCGCGTCACGACGCTTTGCAGGGAGCAGGTTGTGTCGGCGGCGGTTACAGATCCAGGACCAGCGTGCTGCTTACCGGTCTCGATACACAGGCCGTGAGGTAGTCGCGCCGCTCCTCGTCGCTGAGGATGAAGTCGTTGTGTTCGACTTCTCCTTCGAGATAGCGAACCTTGCAGGTCGCACACAGGCCCGCACAGCAGGAGGTCGGAACGTCGACGCCCGCTGCGTCGAGCGCGTCGGCAAGGCTTTGGCCCGCGCTCAGATGGACGACCTGGCCGGTGCTGGCGATGGTCACGTCGCAGCCGTCCGCGGACTCCGCGCTCGCCGGTGTGCGCTTCGGTTGGTCAGGCGCTTTGAAATGCTCGAAATGCACGGTTCCCTTCGGCCAGTGACTGGCTGCATCGGCGCAGGCCTTCATGAAGCCCGAGGGGCCGCAGTAATAGACGTGTGTGCCCGGCGCCGGCTGCGCCAGCAGCTTCATGATGTCGAGCTGCTTGCGCTTGTCGCCGTCGTCGAAGTGGTAGTGCAACCTGCCATCGCGTTCCATGGCGGAAAATTCGTCGCTGAATGCGGCCGCTTCGCGATTGCGCGCGCAGTAGTGCATCTCGAACTCGACGTGATGCGTGTCGAGCTCGTGAGCCATTGCCTTCAGTGGCGTCACGCCAATGCCGCCGGCGATCAGGATGACCCGCTTCGCGTTGCCGTCGAGCGCGAAGTGATTGCGCGGCCGGCTGATGGTAACGATATCCCCTGCGGCCACGTCGTCGTGCATCGCGCGCGATCCGCCGCGGCCCGCTTCATCCTTGAGCACTGCGATGACGTAGCGGTTGCGCTCGGCAGGCGAATTGCACAGCGAGTATTGACGGATCGCGCCGTTCTTCAGGTGGATATCGATGTGCGAGCCCGCTTCGAAAGGCGGCAACTTCTCGCCGGACGGGCTCGTGAACTCGTACGAATTGATACCGTTGCCTTCGTACCGCACCTGCTTCACACGAACCTCGAGCGTGCCGGCGTCGGTATCCTGAATGGCCTCTTCTGCTTCCAGCGAGGTTTCCATCGCGATCTCCACTAGCGCTTCATCGACTGTTCGAGTTCATCGAACCTGCCACGCACAAACTCGGCGCGCTCCTTACCCTTCAACGGTTCGCTCTCGGTGAGGATCGCCACGACCGATCGGAGCACCTTGCGGCGCCGGGCGACTTCCTCCTCGACCGTTTCTCCTTCCGCGACTTCGAAGACATTGCCCGAGCAATAGCTGTTGGGCGAACCGCCCAGCTCACGGAACCATTCGGCAAAACCTTGGGCGGACGCGGCGGCATTGGTGCCGCGCACGGCGTCGCGCAGCATCTTGCGGAACTGATAGAGGCCTGCGTCGAACCGTGTCGGGTGCTCGAGCGCATGAACGGCGATCGGCCGCTGACTGATGATCGCTTCGTAGTCGCCCGGCGCGTATTGCGCGTCCTTGTAGTTGGCGCGCTCGCGATGGTTCGACGGAATGGGCGGCAGATCTTCCAGCTTGTATTTGCCGAACCGTTCCGGACGACGCATCGCCACTTGACCCTCGAGGAAGTCGATGGTCTCGTAGCCCACCAGCGCCTTGTTGCCGACGCCCCGCGTATCGATGCCCGGGCCCATGACGCGCCAGCCGATCATCTTGCTGTTCTCGTCGTCGACCGGCACCGTCCAGCGAATGATGTGGAAACGGCTGAACAGCTTCTTTTTCGAGCCGTCTTCGGAGGTGTATGCGTGCAAGCTCAGGTTCGGCAGGACCTGATGCTGGACACGAACGAAAAGCTTGTCCTTGTCGACCCGCCGGGCGCCGGCGCAGGCAAGGCTGCGGCCGCCTTGCACGGGCACGAAATTCATGTCCGGCGCCACTTCCATCGACGCCGCGCCCACTTCGTCGAACGTGGTGCCCTGATAGTGACCGTCTACAACGTTCTTGCCGGCATGCAAGGCAGTCGGGTGGTAATTATCGGCAGCGTTGTCCTGCACCTGCAGCCAGTTGCAGTGCTGGAAATTGCTATACGCAACGAGTTCGTCGCCTTCCATCACCGTGAAATCGCTTTCCCACTCGGGGAACGGCGGCTCTTCCTCCGGCGGTCCCATATACGCGAACACGAGGCCGTTTCGCTCGATCGCCTTATAGGCACCTTGACGGATCGAGCAGGCGAATTTTTCGGCTTCCTTTTCTTCGCCTTTGGGAAATGGAACATGCAGACATGTGCCGTCGACGTCGAACACCATGCCGTGATAGCAGCACATGATGCCGTGCTCCTGGATGGCGCCGTATTCAAGCGATGCGCCGCGGTGCACACAGTGGGCGTGCAGCACGCCCACACGGCCGCTCCTGTCGCGGAATGCGACGAGTTCTTCATTGAGGATCTTCAGAAACCGCGGCGTATCGGTGAGTTCGATCGACATGCACACCGGATGCCAGAAGCGGCGCATGAACTCGCCCATCGGCGTTCCTGGACCGGTTTCGGTCAGTTCGGGATCGTGGTCGGGCACCTTGTTCGTGTAATACCCGCCGTAAGGAATCAGTTTTTTCGCAACGGTCGAGGAGCCTCCGCCCGTGTGCTTCTGCTCGTCCATTTTTTCCGATTTGACGCTCATGTCCTTCTCCGATGATTGAGGGGATGCGCGACAGGCTGTATGCCAGTGTCGAACTCCGAGTTTCGTGTTCTGAACTCTGTATACAAAGAATAGAGATTGATGGCATCGTTGTCTTGCTAGGGTTAACGCTTGGGTCGCCGTTTCCGGAGGTCGGTCTCGGGTGTTTCGAACGGGGATGGGAGCGTGGCGATGTGCGGAAAGGACTTACAGGTCGACGACAAAAATCGAAATGCGCTTGCTGTTCGCGTCATGGATCGTTGCGCTGTGTACACTTGTACGCGTATCCGTCCACTTCAGGAGAACCGGAATGGCCAGCAAAAACACGATCTGTCTCTGGTACGACGGCGCCGCGCTGGAGGCCGCGACGTTCTACGCCGCGACCTTCCCGGATACCGCGGTAGGAGCCGTTCATCGCGCGCCTGGCAACTTTCCCGCGGGAAAAGAGGGCGATGTCCTGATGGTCGAGTTCACCGTGATGGGCATTCCGTGTATCGGCCTGAACGGAGGCTCGGCATTCAGGCAAACCGAGGCGTTCTCGTTTCAGGTTGCGACCGACGACCAGGCCGAAACGGATCGCTTATGGAGCGCGATTGTCGGAAACGGCGGGCAGGAAAGCGCATGCGGCTGGTGCAAGGACAAATGGGGACTGTCGTGGCAGATCACGCCACTCGCATTGATGGCCGCGATTGCCGACCCCGATCGAGCGGCCGCGAAGCGCGCGTTCGAAGCGATGATGCAGATGGGAAAGATCGACATCGCCGCGATCGAAGCGGCTCGACGTGGTTGAGCGGATTCCGAGGGTTACTGCGTTCAGGCCGTCTGCACGCCAAGGTCGCTCACGTCGTCGAGCAGGCATCGGCGACCTTGCGTTTCTTCGATAGTGTAGTGCGGATCTGTTTCGACGCCGTGCTTGCCGTCGGCTCCGTAGCCGTTCAGTTGCCCGAATAAATAAATGATTTCACTTGGGCAAGAGCCCAGTTGCCCGGTAGCCTTCGATCAACGCATCGAAGAGCGCGACATCCGAACGGCCGCGCGCCATCAATTGAGCGCCGACGACTGCCGAGAAGATGGAGCGGGCTCGCTTCTTCGCCTCTCTCGGACCGACGATGCCCGCTCCCGACAAGGTTTTTCCGAGCCATGCGATGTTCACGTCGGCAAAGGTTTGAACTTCTTTCTTTACCACGTCGGGCAGATCGTCGTACTCGGCCGTCATGAAGCTCGCGAGACACATGCGATTGCCGTTTTCGAGCGACTTGCGGAACGTCTCGTCCGGGTATCTGCGCAGGCGCTCGACGGGGTCGTGCACCTCGGCCGATAGCGCTTCCAGCGACGCGGCCGTGTCCTCCCAGTAACGTCTGGCAACTGCCGCCGCAAGCTCGGCCTTGCTCGGAAAATGATGATAAAGGCTCGCGGCCTTGATACCCACCTCTTCCGCAAGAGTACGGAGATTCAACCCGCCGTAACCGTGCGCCTGCGCGATCTGCCTTGCGGCGGCCAAAATCCTGTCGCTTGAACTCACGTCTGCTCGATTCTTCACGGACTCGCCCAAAAGGTGTAGACGAATCGTATTATAGCTTTTGGCGTCGTACCTAACAAACGATAGACAGAAGAATCTCTCCCTTTGTACGGTGCCGCCACGACGATGGAAGGCCGCAACCGAGTGCCGCGCGCGCTGCGCTCAGGGTTTGGCCGAAACCGATTCCATTCCGTGACGCCGCGCGAGGCTTGCCGCCTGGTCCGAGGCGATGAACGCGAGAAACGCTGCGGCGACATCGCGATTCGGGCAAGTAGTCGTGATGGCCGCACTGAACACCGTCACCGAGGCAATCGATGATGGCAGCGTTCCGAGCATGGCGATGCCTTCTACGTGCATGAGTTCGCTCAATTGCTGAAAGCCGATCTCGACGTTGCCATCCGCAATCAGCGAGCCGACCGGCACGCCGGGCTTCGCCTGGACGACACGCGGCTCGCGAGGCGCGATGCCCCAGCGTTCGAGCAGCTTCAGCACATGTGCGCCGCTCGGCCCGGTCGAATAGCCTATCGTTTTCGCACGCAGGATCGCCTCGCGCAAAGCCGACTCGCTGCTGATGTCGGGTGCCGCGGTGCCGTCTTTGACAGCAACGGCAATCGACGAGCGCACCACATCGACGAGGCTATCGCGCGCAATATGACCTGCATCCGCGAGACGGGCCATCGCATCCGATGCAAGCACGACGACGTCGAACGCCTCTCCGCTCTCCACACGCTTTGCCGCTTCGACGCCGCCCACGGATTCGATCGCGACTCGCTGCCGCGTCTGTCGTTCATATAGCGCCGCCAGGTCCGCGAGCAAGCCGCGCGTCGCCATCGACGAAATGCCGGTCAAGACAGGCTCAGCCGACATGGCGCACCCCTCCCGTTACGTTCGGTGTGCGCATTGGGCGCAGCGGGTGCATGGGGTGCGTCGGCTTGTTGCGCCGTGCTTCCGGCGCGTCGAGCGCGGTCGAGCAGGGGCCGTGAACGTCGATGGTCATGAGAGGGCTTCCTCGCTGATAACGTGAACTAGAAGGTGTGCTGCATGCCCACGCCGAATGTGCTTCCCGATGGATTCGCCGTGAGCTTGTCGTAGGAGTACAAGGCGTAGACGTAAGTCCGCTTGGACAGGATGTAGTCGTAAGCGATGGTGCCCGTGTTGCGCACGCTGTCTGCGTCGCGCGGGGCGCTGTGCTTCGTGCGCGCCCATTCGGCACGGATGTCGTTCACCGAGTTGATGGGCACCCTGAAGCCGAGCTCGTAGGTATGCGATCCCGTTTCCGCCTCGTTGTTGCTCGTCATCTGCGCGGCGCCATACAGCTTGACGACGCCGAAGTCGTAGGCAGCCCCGGCAAGGTAGAGATTCTGCGGCGCCACCACCGGCGCGAGGACCGACGAGCGCACGCGCTGCGCGGAGAAGACGGCCGTCATCGGTCCGTGGATGTAGGTGAGGTGCAGGCCCAGGTTGTCATGCCCTTGATGCCCGGCCGTATCGCTCACGCCATAGATGACCGCTCCCGTCAGTCCGTGGAAGTTCGGCGACACGTATTCCACGGCGTTGCGCCAGACGGTATCGCCGATTTCCGTGTTCCCGAAGGTTGCCGTATACGACTGCACGATCAGCGGCGAGAACACCAAAGTCGGATCGTAGCCATGTCGTTCTGTGAGCCAAGGAGTTGGTAGAATGTTTTGTCTTCCTAAGACCGCTTGG
>NZ_JAVHZD010000042.1:0-49662 GCF_031119615.1 Paraburkholderia sp. SARCC-3016
CGACTCAACGCTTAACGGAGGATCAATATCGTACTGATCTCAACTGCAAATCTGGCCGTTGAAGCGGGTCAACCTCAAACCATCTTGGCCGGTCGACCGGGATGATTGTCGGTAGTTACCCGGTCATGGTTGTCGCTCCTTGTTGTTGATTGTCGCCGGATGATTGTCGGCGCCTGCTGTTCTGTTTGTCGCTGGCGGTGCGACGACGGTAGCTTTCGACATTCATCTCGAAGATCGTCGAATGATGGACAAGCCGGTCGATTGCAGCGACGGTCATGCCGGGATCAGGAAACACGTCATTCCAGCCCGAGAACGGCTGGTTGGCGGTGATCAGGAGGCTACGGCGCTCGTATCTTTCGGCAATGAGCTCGAACAGCACGCTGGTTTCGGCCTGATCCTTCCGGGCATATGACAGATCGTCCAGGATGATCAGGTCGAAGCGGTCGAGCTTGGCAAGAGCTGAGGGCAACTGCAGGCTCTGACGCGCAGCCTGCAGCTTCTGCACGAGCTCGCTGGTACGCGTGAACAGCACCCGGTAGCCGGCGTCAATCAACGCGTGTCCGATGGCCGAACCTAGATGACTTTTGCCGGCTCCGGGCGGGCCGAACAGGAGCGCCGTGGCGCCTTTCTCAAGCCACGAATCGCCGGTCGCGAGCGCCATGACGTGTGCCTTTGAAACCATCGGCACCATGCTGAAGTCGAAGGTCGCAAGCGTCTTGGTCGGGTCCAGATGCGACTCGGCACGGTGTCGTTCGATGCGCCGTTTGGCCCGCTCGGCCAGTTCGTGTTCGAGCAATGCGCCGATCAGCCGCGTGGCCTGCCAGCCTTCCTTGTCGGAGCGCTCCGCAAACTCGGGCCACAGGCGGGCGATGGTCGGCAGGCGCAGTTCATTGAGCATCAAGGCAAGACGGCCGGCATCGTAAGCGGGCGTGCTCATGCGACCTCCTTACCGAGCAGGTCGTCATAGCTGCTTGCGGGTGGCATCTCGACATTGACGACTGGGCAATCGGCGTGACGCGGCGCGAACTCCTCGCGCAGAGCCTTCAGATCAGGCAGCTTGCCGTCAACCAGCAACGCGTTGAGGCGCGCGGCCAGCACGGCCTCGACGCCATCGAGCGCGGCGAGTTCAAGCAATGCAACGATGACTTTGCACGCCTCGCGTTGCGTCAGTCTTGCCTCCAGCTGTTCCCACGTCCGGCGATACGCCTCACGCGGAAACAGCTCGTCTCGAAACGCAAGCCCCTTGAAGGCCTGCGGCTTGCGTTTGAGGCTCTCAATAAAGTGTCGGTAATCCAGCGCGCGGCGGTTGTCGCCGGCACGCGAGCCGCGCGAGGTGCTATGCACCAGCGCGCCCGACAGATAGCAGTCAAGCCTGTCACCATACACGCGCACCTTCAGGCGATGCCCGATCAGGCGCGACGGCGCGCTGTACAGAATGCCGCGTACGGTGAAGGTGCTGCAGCGTGTAACGCGCGCTTCTTCCTCGACGAAGTCGGTGGTGCGCCTTAACGGCAGATACATGAGCTGTTCGCGCTCAAGGCGGAACGCTGCTGCGTTGCGCCGGTTGCGACGCATGACGACCTCGCGCAGAAACTCATCGTAGACCGCACGATCGACGAAGTCCCGGTGACCGCGCAACATCAACGCCTGGTCGACGGCTTCCTTCAGATAGCGATGCGATGACTCAACGCTACCGTTCTCGTGACCGAGGCCGCGATTGTTGCGTGTCCCGGTCATGCCATAGTGCTCGAGCAGCGCCGCATAGCGCACCGTGAAGTCGTCTTCATCCGCGAGGTTTCTGAACGCCGCCGACAGACTGTCGGTGCGATGCTCGCGCGGACATCCCCCGGCCTGCCACAGTGCATTCTGCAATCCCATGGACAGTGCTTCGAAGCTCTCGCCACCTTCAACGACATTGGCGTATTCCCAGCGCGAGAACGCGAGCACGAAGTGGTACAGCCGGTGTTCGAATGGCACGCCAGCGATCGTCACTCGCAGTTCGGCCATGTCGGTAAAGTCGGACAGGCCGCGTGCGCCGGGCTCATGCAACTGCGGGAAGAAGACTTCCTTCGGTGGGCCGGACGTCGCCCGCCAGTGCCGCACGCGGCGCTCGAGTGTGCGGCGTGTGCTGTCCGGATACTCGCCGGGATGATCGTCCTGCAACTTGCGCAGGATCGTGACCGCCTAAAGTTGCGGCGCGTTCGCGAGCATCGGAACGACTTCAGTATCCCAGACGTCAGCGAAGGGATCGGGACGGGAACGCCAGTAACGACGAGGTTTCTGGGATGGCAGTAAGGCGTCTCGTTCTATGCGGCGCGCGCTGCGCACACTGATGCCAGCCTTGGCGGCGGCGATCTCCTGAGAGTGATGTTTGCGTTTGGACATGTAGAGGCGAACCTGTTGGTCGGTAATGCGGGTTCCAGACATGTAGCTGATCGCTTTTTTATTCGATCAGCCATCGTAGAGCCCGGCCGACTCGGCGCCGCCGGTGGGGAGAAGTCTCCGGCGGCTACGCCGCCTGCGACTCCTCCCCACCGGCCAAAACCTTCGCCGCTACACCGGCCAACATGATTGTCGCGGTCCACATGCACTGCGCTCAAACTGCGGAGCCTCGTGCTTCGTGTCGCACCCTACCCGCTATTGTAAGTGGGAGACCGTGTCCGGACTTTCAGGGGGCTGTTCCAGGTCCGATTGCCGCGTTATTAACATTGTGATGTTCCTGGTTGGTCAGAGTGACTTAACAATAATTGGGCATTTGCATCAAGAATTACTATCATGCTGGAACATCGGTCCCGGCAATGCGCTAATCGAGGTATTCGACGCTTCCGCCCCGCGAACATGGGTGGCAGGCTCCAGTCGATGACGTTTCGCGCTGGGATCCCATTCGTTTGGCATTACTGCCGTTTTCGTATAGATGGATGGTGCGCGACTGGGAGACATTTGTGAACCACCTCACGATACGAAGTAAATTATATCTGTGCGGGGCAGTATCGCTTTTCGCGATATTGGGGATGGCACTACTCAATATTCTTATCGCGCGGGAAAGCAGTCGATCAATCTCGGACCTGTACGAACAGGTAATGGTGCCGTCGAATGCGTTGCAAGAGGTGAGCGATGCGATTCGCGATATCGAACTCGAAATGGAACAGACGCGGACCGGTGAACGGTCGGTGCCGGACGCACAAGCGAAGCTCATTGAGCATGTAAAACGCATTGGCGGCGCATGGGCGGAATTTCGCAATACGCAGTCGAACTACCCGGTGACGCAGGAAGAGCTTGCAGTCACCCGCGTTATCGATGATCAGCTTGCATCGTCTCGACGCCTGTTTGAGGAGTTGGCTCACGCCTATCAGCAAGCAAATCCAAATTCGGCGATCACCGACCAGCTTGAGAATAAATTGCACGAAAACCGTGCAGCATTTGCCGCACCCTTGGACAGACTGAACGATATCGAGCAGGAAGAGGCCAGGGAGCTCTCGCGTGGCGGCGCTGTTCTGTCGAGCCGTGTTGTTCTGGTCAGTATCCTTGCTGTCCTGTTGACCGTTCCATGCGTGGGGTTTTTCCTGTTCTGGGTAATTACCCATCTTGATCGCAACATTGATGCAATCAACCGGGCATTGGCAGAAGTGGCAGGAGGAGAACTTGACGTGAGAATCAAGGCAACCTCACAGGATGAAATTGGCCGAATGGTCGACTCGTTGAACCGGACGTTGCAGATTATCAAGGCCGGGCGCGAATCGCTGGAGCTCCTGCGCCGCCGGTATGAAATGATTCTGAACGCGCTCGACGAGGGCGTATTCGGAGAGGATACCGAGGGACGCATCGTATTTGTCAATCCCGCAATGGAAAAGATGCTTGGTTGGTCCATGGCTGAGCTGATGGGGTGCCGTTCACGCGATCTCTTCGAAGTCGCCGAGCGCGTTAGCGACTCAGCCCAGCAGTCCGTCAGGACGATCCACGACGGTCGCGACGTCACTCAGAGGCAACGATTCCGGCGCAAGGACGGCACCAGTTTCCCGGTTGAATACACGCGTACGCTAGTGCAGGATGCAGACTCCCCACTTGTTGCGGTCGTCGCGTTCCAGGACATCAGCGAGCGCAAACGGTCACAGGACGAACTGATGCAGCGTTACCGCGAACTCCAGGAACTCAATCGAACGCTCGAGCAGACGCAGGGGCAATTGCTGCAGTCCGAAAAAATGGCGTCGCTCGGTCAGCTCGCGGCGGGCGTGGCACACGAAATTAACAATCCCGTCGGCTTTATCAAGTCGAATCTTGGTTCACTGTCCACGCAGGTAGCGGGACTGCTGCAGGTCATCCACGCATATGAATGCGCGGAGCCATTACTATGTGGCGAGCCTTCGATACTGGAGCAGATCGCTGCAGCCCGGGACGCCGCCGATCTGCAGTACGTGCAGGACGACATCGGAACGCTGATCCGCGAAACCGCCGAAGGCGTCAGTCGGGTACAGGCAATCGTCCGGGACCTTAAGGAATTCTCGCATCGGAACGACACCGATCCCCAGCTAGCCGATTTGCATAAAGGCCTCGATAGCACACTGAATATCGTCTGGAACGAACTGAAGTACAAGGCAGACGTGGTCAAGGAATACGGCGAACTGCCCCAGGTGGAATGCGTGGCGACACAACTCAATCAGGTGTTCATGAACCTGCTGGTTAACGCTGCACAGGCAATCGAGTCGCGCGGCACAATCACGCTGCGCACGGGTACCGCGGACGGCAATGTCTGGATCGAAATAGCTGATACCGGAAAGGGCATTTCCCCGGATCATCTCCCGCGCATCTTCGACCCATTCTTCACGACCAAACCGGTTGGCCAGGGCACCGGCCTCGGCCTGTCTCTGGCTTACGGGATTGTGGCAAGACACGGCGGCACCATTGACGTCCGCAGCGAGGTAAGTAAAGGCACGACGTTTCGCGTCAGCTTGCCGGTTAGCCGTAGTGCCACGCGCCACGCAGAGACAGCGGGCGCTGACGTGTAGCCAACCACGGTCAGCGCCTTCCTCAACGTCGTAGACACCACCTTTGGAGATTTCATGAGCGAGACAGGAGCTGCGGCGAACGTCACCGGCTCGCAGGTCCAGGAATCCACACCTGCCATGGCGCCCCCCTCCATTGTGTTGCTGGTCGACGATGAATCGGGTGTTTTGTCTTCGCTCAAACGGTTGCTCAGGAGCCAAAGCCATGAGGTGCTCACCGCGCTTAGCGGAGAAGAGGCACTCGAGACACTTGCGGCTCGACCGGTCGACCTGATCATATCGGACATGCGCATGCCGCGGATGAGTGGCGCAGACCTGCTCGCGCGGGTGCAGTTGATGTATCCCGATACCATGCGCATTCTCCTGACCGGATATGCGGAAATCGAGGCGGTAGTGCGGACGGTCAACGAAGGCGAGATCTACCGGTACCTGAACAAACCGTGGGATGATCAGGATCTGCTGTTGACGGTTGCACAGGCGCTTGAGCAACGACGGCTGCGCAAGGAAACCGAGCGGCTGATTGAACTCACCCGCCGGACCGTCATGTTTCTGGAAGAGGCGCAAACCGCCCTGAAGCGTAGCTTTGCATCCATGATGCAAATCTGCGCGAACATGGTCGAACTGCGCTGTCGGGCACCTGGAGGCCAGTCCGCGCGCGTGGGAGAGATGGTGCGACAACTGGCCGTCACGTGCGGCTTGAGCGAAGTGGAGGTTCAGGACACTTACTTTGCCGGGCTTTTACACGGAATCGGCAAGCTTTCACTACCAGACGAGCTATTGCGCAAATCGCTCGACCAGATGTCCCCGGACGAGAGCAGGCTGTTTCACCGGCATCCTTCCCGGGCGCAAATGGTGTCGACTCCCATTCAGCAGCTCCACGCTGTCGCATCAATCATCCTGCATCAATACGAGCGTTACAACGGCCGCGGTACTCCGGACGCGTTGTCCGGCGCGGACATTCCGTTAGGGTCGCGCATCCTTGCGGTAGCCCGTGATTTCGAGGGTTTGTCTCACGGTGATATTGCCAGGCAGCGGCTTTCCAGAGAGCAGGCAATCGGTGTAATCAACGGGCAGTCGGCAATCCGCGATGATCCACAAGTGGTCGGGCATTTCGTCACGCTGATGAAAAACCCCGCCGCTTTCGAATCCGTGCGGTCAACGCGCGAGGTTGCTTCTACGGAACTTGTTGAGGGCATGCGTCTGGCCGATGATCTGCGCACAAACCGTGGCGTGCTTCTGATGACACGGGACAGCGTGATGTCCGCACACCACATCGAGCTTATCCGTCGTTACGAGCTCAGCGAAAACAGTCCTTTTTCCTTCGTCATTCACACTGAACGTAGTGCGCCATCAGACCGTACCCGTGCGCCAGGCTTTCATGTCGAGGCGTAGGGAGGGATATGCAAGGCACCTATAACCTGTCGCTCGTCCTGCTCTCGCTAGTGATTGCGACTCTGGCCAGCTATGCGGCCCTCGATCTGTCCGCGTTCATATCGCTTCTGGACAAACCGAAGCTCAGGCGTGCATGGCTCGCGGGAGGCGCGACGGCGATGGGGACAGGAATATGGTCGATGCATTTCGTAGGCATGCTCGCCTTTTCACTGCCGATTCCGCTTGGATATGACCTGGCAACGACCGGTGCCTCACTTCTTATCGCGATCTTCGCCTCTTACTTCGGATTAAGCGTTGTCACGCGACAACGTCTGTCATTGGTTCGTCTATTGCTTGGCGGCACGTTGATGGGTACTGGCATTGCCGGCATGCATTACGCGGGTATGGCCGCGATGATGATGGAGCCATCGATACGGTACGATCCGACTCTCCTGGTTGCATCGTTCACGATTGCGTTCTGCGCATCAACTGCTGCGCTGTGGCTAGCTCATACCCTGAGCATGCAAGACAAAAGACATGTGGCCGCAAGGCGTGCGGGAGCGGCGCTGGTCATGGGTCTTGCGATCACCGGCATGCACTACACCGGTATGGCGGCAGCGGATTTCCTCCCCGGGTCCATATGCCGCGCAGCTAGTGGCATCGATACCCAATGGCTCGCCACTACAGTCACGTTATTTACGCTGGCGATTCTCCTCGTGACGTTAATGCTGTCGCGCTTCGATGCGCGCACAACGTTTCTGCGCGGCATGGCCGATACGCTCGAGGAAAAGGTCCGACAGCGCACGGCCGATCTTGAAAGTGCGCTAGATCGGTATCAGCAGTCGATGAGGACGCTGCAACGCACGCGCGAGCAAATGGCGCGAGAAATCGATGATCGTAAGGCAGCTCAGATTCGCCTCGAGCAGGAGAAGGACGAGCAGCGCCGTCTGCTGACCGAGCTCGAACAAACGCACGTCCAGCTATTTCAGTCGGAACACCTCGCGTCGATTGGTCAGCTGGCCGCAGGCGTCGCGCATGAAATCAACAATCCGCTCGCTTTCGTCAGCGCGAATCTCAATACGCTGAGAGACTGGGTGCAGCGCCTGCTTACACACATTGCCGCGTACGAGGCGGCTGTGTATCAGCTCGAATCTCACACCCGCGCTGCGCTTCAGGCAGCGCGCAAGACAACGGAACTCGACTACATCTGCGGTGAAGTGATGACAGTAATCGACGAATCCATCGATGGCGCACAAAGGGTCCGGCGCATCGTGCAGGATCTTCGTGACTTTTCGCGTCCAGGTGACGATTCATGGAGTCTTGCGGATTTGCACGCAGGACTTGATAGCACGCTCAATATTGTTCAGAACGAGATCAGGTACAAGGCGGAAATCGTGAAGAAGTATGGGGACCTGCCACTAATCGAATGCGTGCCTTCACAGATGAACCAGGTATTCGTGAGCCTTCTGATGAATGCTGCGCAGGCAATCGAGGGGCGAGGTGTGATCACGATCTGTACCGTTTGTGAGGATGACATGGTGGCCGTGGCGATATCGGATACCGGCATCGGTATGCAACCCGATGTAATACGCAAGGCTTTTGATCCTTTTTTTACGACGAGGGCAGTCGGTCAGGGCACCGGGCTCGGGCTTTCCGTTTCGCACGGCATCATCGAGCGACATCATGGGACGATAGGCATTCAGAGCGAACCAGGTTGTGGGAGCACATTTACCGTCCGGGTGCCGATCCGGCAACGTCGAGTGAAGGACGACATGCCGGAAGACATCGTTGAGCCGGTATCCTTAGGTACGGCGCGATAGCCACATCGCAATGGAAGGGGGGCATATGAATGAATGCGCAAAAAACCAGGTAAGCAGCAGCGCGGTGGATACCGTGAATATCGTCGGCGGCGTGCACGCGGCGCCCACAGTTTTGCTGGTTGACGATGAGCCAGGTATTCTATCCTCCCTCAAACGGCTGCTGAGAAACTCACGCTATGAGGTGCTTACCGCGCAAAGCGGAGAAGAGGGATTGGAGATACTTGCCAGCCATGCGGTCGATCTGATCGTGTCGGACATGCGCATGCCGCAGATGAACGGTGCCGATTTTCTGGCGCGCGCGCAGGCGCTTTATCCCGAGACTATGCGCATCCTGCTAACCGGGTACTCGGAAATCGACGCGGTTGTCAAGGCGGTCAACGAAGGCGGTGTGTATCGGTACCTGAACAAACCGTGGGACGATCAGGATCTTGTGATGACGGTCGCGCAGGCACTTGAGCAACGACGCCTACGCAAGGAAACCGCGCGATTGACCGAACTCACGCTCATGCAGAACGAGGAACTACGCAGGTTTAACGCCGATCTTGAGGGGCAGGTCGCGGCTCGTACGGAAGAGGCTAACCGACTCGCGCGGCATGATCCTCTGACGGGCTTATATAACCGTCGTGTATTCGCTGGTGAACTCGACGAAGCGATCGCGCGTGCGAAAAGTGGGGCCGGTGTGTATCTGGTGCTTGTCATTGATCTCGACCGATTCAAGCCGGTCAACGACCTGCGCGGCCATGCTGCAGGGGATGTTGTGCTCTGCGAAGTTGCACGGCGGTTGACAGATGCGATTCGCAAAAGTGACACGGTAGCGCGCCTTGGTGGCGACGAGTTTGCAATCGTCGCAGCAGCAGATACGCATGCGCACGCTGATGGCGCAATGCTGCTTGCAGCGCGGCTGCTCGGGGCGATCCGGCAGCCGATCAACGTCGAGGGCAGCATGATCGAGATCGGCGCGAGCATAGGAATTGCACGTTGCCCTGCGGACGGGCTCGATGCGGAAACGTTGCTGCGTGCAGCGGACATTGCGATGTATCGCGCCAAGCGCGAGGCTCGCGGCACTTTTCGCTTTTTCGAGCAGAGCATGGACGAGGAATTGCGTGCGCAGGTGCAGCTGGAAATCGACCTCAAGGAGGCCATTGTCCGCCGGGAAATCCGGCCGCACTACCAACCACTGATCGACATGCAGGATCGGCGGTTGTTCGGGTTCGAGATCCTTGCGCGGTGGAACCATCCGACGCGCGGGTCGGTACCTCCGGACACCTTTATTCCGGTCGCAGAGCAATTGGGATTGATTCCCGAGCTGACGGCGTCGATTCTTGGGCAGGCCTGCCGCGACGCGACGCAATGGGCTAACGATGAGATCAGGCTTTCACTGAACATTGCACCGGGACAGCTCAAGGATCTCGGGCTCCCGGAACAGATTCTGTCAATCCTGCATGAAGAAGGCTTTCCTGCTTCGCGCCTTGAAATCGAGATCACCGAGACGGCGCTAGTGGGAGATATCGAGACAGCCAGAATTGTCCTGAATGCACTGAAAGACGCCGGTATTCGGGTCGCGCTCGACGATTTCGGAACTGGCTATTCGAGTCTCTATCATCTGCGGGAACTCAGGTTCGACAAGGTCAAGATCGACAAATCGTTCGTACAGTCCATGCAAAGCAACACCGAGAGCGACAGAATAGTTGATGCGATTCTCGGGCTCGCTCACAGCCTTGGGATGCCGACGGTTGCGGAAGGTATCGAGGACCAGACGGCACTCGAGCGACTCGTCGATAAAGGCTGCGAATACGGGCAGGGATTTCATTTTGGACGCGCGATGAGCGCCGAAAGCGTTCGTACGTTGCTTCAGGATGCGTTAAGCGGATTTGCGCGACTTGACCAGTGAAGGTTTCTGCTCGCGGAGATTGGCCAACCATTTCCCTGAGCCCGTCACCATCGTCCGGCAGTTTCGCTGTTGCCCGGATCCATCGCGACAGTTTACGACCATCTGCTGCACACGAAGCACGGGGTAAGGGACATTTATAAAGTGCTGCGCGAGCGCGCTGCATTGACCGGCTGACGTCACTCGAATCCATCTTCGAGGCGGAAGGTACTGTAATCAGCAAGCGGGATCGGAAGTAGAAGAAGTCGAAGGTCACAGACAAGGCGGAGATCGCCACCGAGGCGCCTGTAAAAAAGACTTTAGGCCATCCATCTAACCGGGGCTTTCGGCTGTGCTTCCTTTACCTGCGAAACATGAAGGGCTTGGGTATAACCGCACCCCGCCCGGCTTGCAAGGTGATACCGTTGAGAAGTTCGACGAGGATTTGGTTGCACGCTTAGAGGCGTTAACAAAATGACGTTCGCAGTCTTCTCCAGCATATGATGCAGCACGCGATTTTCAGGAAGGCCTCGTGGATGAAGGCGAGGCGCTCAAAACGAATGCGCAGTCGGCGAAAGTTGTGCAGCCATGAGATGGTCCGCTCTACGACCCAGCGTGTTTTGCCTAGTCCGCTCCCATGAGGCTGTCCGCGTCGAGCGATTTCGGTTGCAATGCCGGCTGCATGTAGTGGACGTCGATATTTGTCGTGGTCGTAGCCTCTGTCGCCTTGAACGACCCGAGGCTTCGATAGTGGTCTGCCACGCTTGCCGCTGATGGGCGGGATAGCCCCGACCAGAGCATGGAGTTGAGTGACGTCATTGCGGTTGGCGCCGGTGAGTATCACCGCGAGCGGGATGCCCTGCGCCTCGGTGATGAGATGGTGCTTTGAACCGGGTCGCGCGCGGTCTGTGGGATTCGGTCCTGTTTTTGACCTGAGCCCACAGCGCGGATTGAGGAGGAGTCGACAATGACGCGAGACCAGTCGATTTGGTCGGCGGAGCGTAACCGTGCAAGGAGTATCTCGTGCAACTGGTCCCAGACGCCGGCCTCCTGCCAGTCACGCAAGCGACGCCAACAACTCATGCCGCTGCCGCAGCCCATCTCGCGAGGAAGCAGGTCCCAACGCAGGCCCGTCTGCAAGATGAAGAGGATGCCCGTGAGCACTGCTCGATTGTCGAGCGGCTTGCGCCCTGGGTAACGGTGGCGCCGTAGTTTCGGAGGGGGCAGCAACGGTTCGATGAGTGCCCACAGGTCGTCGTCGAGTATCGGTTTCGCCATGGCCTTTTCGTCGTCGAAACAACGAAAAGGTTAACAGGATTCATTCAGGGTTAACAGCCCATTTTTTCATTTTGTTAAGGCTTGTTATATCCGGCGTCTACAGGCCAGCCTGCGCGCCCTGATGGAATTCGCCAAGAACGACCTCTGCTATCTAACGCGCTCAAAGCGCTCAGCGTCAATCAGGTTCACGTTCTTGCGGACCAACCTGTCTCGCCATCACACCGTTATCGACCTTCGCAACCAGTCTGGAAACGTTGTTTGATTCCCGCTTGCTACGCGGTTTCTCGTGCCACGTAATCTTTTCGATAAGCGCTTTGATTGGCGAGTAGCGACCATGCGGTTCGCGCCATCTTGTTTGCCAGCGCTACGGCAACGACATTCGTGGGACGCCGCAGAGAGAGTTGTTCGCACCAGGCGTTTTTACTCCTGCTTTTGAACAGAACGGCTCTTGCTCCATGGATGAGCAGCATACGTCTATAGGCGTCGCCTCGCTTGCTTATTCCGCCCAATCGAGTCTTGCCGCCCGTACCGTTTTGTCTGGGGACCAAACCGAGATATGCGGCAAGTTCACGTCCCGATTTAAATGCAGCAGGATCGCCAATCGTCGCGACCAGGGCTGTCGCCGTCAATGGTCCGATACCCGGAATCGCAGCGATTCGCTGACATGCCGTCTCCTGCCGCTGCCAGGCAACGATCTGCCTCTCCAGTTTCTTGATCTCGTCTTCGATACGATCGATAAACTGAAGCTGATCACGTAGAGCACAGAACAACGTGCCTGGAACAACCTGCTCAATTTCCGGGAGCCGCTCGCGGACTTCGGCCAGGCCGGCAATGCGCCCCGCTTTGAGCGTCACGCCGAATTCGTATAACAGGCCGCGTAGCTGGTTCACCTGCATGGTACGTGACTTGACCATCAGCGAGCGCATGCGATGCAAGGCCAAAGTGGCTTGCTGCTCCGCTGACTTTGGTGCTACCGAACGCATACCGGGCTGCTGTGCTGCTGTGCAGATCGCACGAGCGTCGGTCGCATCCGTCTTGTTATTCTGGACGAACGGGCGGATGAAGCTCGCGTGCAGCAATACGACTTGATGACCGAGCGCCACGATCTTGCGTGCCCACCAGTGCGCGCTCCCGCAGGCTTCCAATGCCACAAGCCCGGCAGATCGTTGACCAAGAAATTCTATAAGTTGTTGCTTCGAAAACCGCCGATTTATGATCTCTCCGGTTCCCGCTTCAACCCAATACATTTGGAAAGTGCGTTTGGCAATGTCAAGCCCGAACGTCGTAGTATTCATGATGGTCCCTCCGTTCCTAAGTGGTCGTGACACTTCCACTTTGGCACATAGATGCCGTTCGGTTCTGGAGGGACCCGACATCCCAACATCTCTCCAAAGTCACATCGGCGCCGCGCACGGATCCCTGCTGAGAGAGGGCGGCGTTCATACCATCTATCCAGCACGCGCGTACACCGGATTTATCGGGAGCTGGAACTGAACCTGTGCATCAAGCGTCGCAAGCGGCTTGTAACATTGACAGCCGGATACTGCGACGGCCTTGAGTTGGTCTTGCATGAGGCCCAACGACCACGCCGCATCCGCCGACACCGGCACCCCGAGCGGCTGCGGCGTCCGCCGCATGATCGACGATTTCAACCGGGAAGCGCTGGGCATCGAGATCGACCTCTCACTACCCTCAGCGCGTGTCATGCGCGCTCTCGAACAGATCATCGGCTGGCGGGGCAAGCCGATGCTGATACGGCGCAATAACGGCACGGAGGGCGTGCGATCACGCATGGGTAATGACACAGGCATCATCCTGAACTATTCTCAGCCAAGCAAACTGCGGCAGAACGCCTACATGGGGGCGATTCAACAGGACGGTGCGCTATGAATGGCTGTCGCAGTACTGCCGCGATGAGCTTGTGCACGTGCAGCGCTTCGCGACCGAATGGATGTGACAATGCAATCACGAGCGCCCTGATATGCGCCTTGGAGGTTTGACGCCGAAACAGCGGCTCATGTCCGCAGCATACTCTCTTCTCAGTCTCGAGTTAAAAGCGGGAGGATTGCCATCTGAGCCCAACGTTAATCAATTTCCTTGTTGTTTTTTTCCTCTTTTGTCATATCATGGAATCGTAAGATAACTGCCAAATAATCGACCTCGACGGGCAGCAGCTGTCCGCGATATATGGTCGCCTGTGAGTACGATGGAATGGACTCGCCCAATGCGCCATATGCAAAATGATTATAGTTAATTTGTAATTTTATCGACGTGAATCATTCTCTGATCACATACTTGTTGTTTTATTTTCTATGCTAGTGGAATCGCAGCGGTAACCGAAAGGCAAGCGGTACTTTTGCACTCTCCAGCCCTTCTAGGAAAAGTTATTCGGTTCCGTTGCGGCCAACCCCCTTTCATCACTCAGGATACGGGAGTTAAAGATGCGTACTTTTCTCAAGATGTTCCTCCGTGACGAACGTGGCGTGAGCGCCATGGAGTACGCGGTTCTCGCGGGTATCGTCGTGATTGCACTCGGGGCCATGGCCGCGACTTTCAATACCAATATCAGCGCGATGTTTTCGAATCTTTTCACAAGTGTCACGACTGCCCAGAACAAGGCGTAGCTACGGTCAGCAGACGATGAAACATCGGTTTTCATGATGCGTTCTATATTTATAACTTAGGCGTACAGTGAATTGTGTGGATACTCTCTGCCATAGTACGTTTAGTCGCGATTCTCATACTGTTCCGAGTCGCGGTCATTGATGTGCGCTACCGTCGACTCCCGACCGGCATGATCGGGTTTCTCGGCGCACTGTTTTTCATTGAAGCACTTATCATCGGCATGCCGATACGCGATTTGCTTTCTCATCTGTTAATCGCGATTTTTGCGATTGTCGTCGGCGCAATCTTGTTCGCACTAGGATTGGTGGGGGGAGGCGATGCAAAACTGGCATCCGTCATTTTTTTGTGGGTCGGCCTGAGCGTCGCTTTGCCGGCACTGACGCTGATCTGCGTCGCCGGGCTTGGCATTTCACTGATCAGTATTGCGACGCGACACATAATTCCGGAGCACCGCTCGCGACTGATGCGCACGCTTGCCATGTTCTCGGTCGCTCGAGGCGTGCCCTATGGCGTCGCACTGGCACTCGGGGGCGTACCGCTCATCGTGATGCCGTTGTATTCCGTGCGATAGGCACCGTATCCATGTCAAACGCGATCAAGATAGTTTTGGTTTTCTTATTCGCTGCTCTGATCGCTTTTATCGTCCGCATCGTGGTGGCCGGCGTGCTTCATCCGTCGGCTGCTGCGCCTGTGATAGAAAAGGTTCGCGTCAGTGCCGTTGACCTCCCGCAAGGCCTCCTTCTGCGGGATGAGGACCTCGCCTGGAAACCTGTGCCGGCCATTGGCATTCCCGCAGGCGCGATCATCGACGGCGCACCCAATACCGTCCTACTCAAGGGCGCGCTGTTGCGTCGCGCAGTGGCGAAGGGAACAGTGATTGTCGCCGACGACGTCATTCTGCCGAACGCTCCGGGATTTCTCGCGGCTACGCTGAAACCGGAGATGCGGGCCGTGTCTGTCGCCGTCGACGAAGTATCCGGCAACGCAGGGCTGATCCAGCCTGGCGACTACGTCGACCTGTTGCTGACGCAACTGATGGACCGGCGAACCAATTCGCCGGAGCTTGCCGTATCGAGCGAAACCGTCGTCGAACGGGTGCGTGTGCTTGCAGTCGGCACAGAGATACAGCGTCCGGAGAGCGGCGATGCGCCAGATGTCAATAATCGTATTCGCACCGTGACGCTGGAGGTCACCCCACACACGGGCGAAGTGATTACCGTCGCCGCACGCCTTGGCAGCCTGTCGCTTGCATTGCGTAGCTTTGCGACCGCTACGCGCGACTCAACGGCGTCTGCACCTGCGAACTCGTTGCCACCACCCGTATGGGCCGGCGACATTTCTCGAGCACTGCGCGAATTGCCGGGCTCAGGTGGCGCTCAACTGACGCAAGCCGCGGGTGGGAGTCCCGCATCGACGATCCCACCAGCCGTAACGATATACAGAGGATCCGATAGAAGCGACGCGCAATCGAGCGTCGCACAGTCGGGCAACTCCGTCAGTGGTAACAACTTACCCCCAGTGCCGTCTCTTCCCGCGCAGCGCTGACGCGTGGCGAGGTATCGCGTCTACAGGCAACGATGGAGCGCTATGACAACAAAGCCGAGTCGAGGTGGCTTCAGTTTGAGGATGAAGGCGTGCGCCTCCATGAGTTGGTCGACGGCGCTTGCCGTCCACGCACAGGCGGCGCAGACACCGGTGGTGCTGCCACCCGCAACGGATGCCGCCGAGGTGAGCAGGGCAAGCAGTTCGCAAGGCGAACTGGCCGTGGACGCCGGCAAAGGCATCCTCGTGCGGCTAAACGGGAACGCGAGCGCTGTGTTCGTTGCCGACCCGGCGATCGCCGACGTTCACGTGCCGTCTCCGCAGGCAATCTTCATACTGGGTAAGAAGCCCGGTACGACGACAGTGTATGCGCTCGGCGCCGGCAATAAGACACTCTATCAACGGACCGTGATCGTCAGTCGCGACATGGATACGCTGCGAAATGCGATCGCCGCGCGGTTTCCGAATATGCATGTCCGACTGACCGCCAGTCCAGGTTCGCTACAGGTCTCCGGCGAAGCGCCGTCGGCTGCTGACGCCGATGCGGTTGTGCAAACGCTTTCGCCGTATCTCGCTGAAAAGGAAGTGCTCGTCAACCGCATCACGATCGATCGGCCACTTCAGGTGCAGTTGCGCGTTCGCATCACCGAGGTAGACCGGAACGTCACGCAACAGTTGGGGATCAACTGGCAAGCACTCGGATCGGGCGTCGGAAATTTCGTTGGCGGCATCTTTAGTGGTCGTCCGATATTCAACCTATCCCAGCCGATCACCGGTCCGGACGGAAGAACAATTTTTCCCGTCAATTTGCCGAATAACAACGCCTATTCGTTTCTCGGTCAGTTCAAGACCGGAAATACCAATATTCAGTTGCTGGTTGACGTGTTAAATCAGGAAGGGTTGCTGACGGTTCTCGCGGAACCCAATCTCGTCGCCATGTCGGGGCAGACCGCCAGTTTTCTTGCTGGCGGCGAGTTCCCAATTCCTGTGTCGCAGATCAATGGTGCGATCACGGTTGACTTCAAACAGTTCGGTATCAAGCTCGATTTCACCCCAACCGTTATGAGCGAACGGCGGATCAGCCTGAAAGTACGCCCGGAAGTGAGCCAGATCGACGCGACCGCGAGCGTTACCGCTAACGGCGTTACGGTGCCAGGGCTAAGCGTGCGCCGCGCCGACACGACGGTCGAACTAGCGAGCGGCCAAAGCTTTGCGATTGGCGGTCTGTTGCAGACAAACACTACCGATATCGTTTCACAGGTGCCGGGACTAGGATCGATTCCCATTCTGGGTCGGCTGTTTTCATCGACCAACTACCTGAACAACAAGACCGAACTCGTCATCATCGTGACGCCATATCTCGTTGAGCCAACCGATCCGGCCAGGCTTCGTACACCGCTCGATTCGCTCATGTCGCCTAGCAGCGATGTGGAATATAGCCTTGGACACCGCGGGGGCGACGCTCCTGCGCCTTCCGGGCTACCGCGCCTCGTCGGTGCGGCCGGTTATATCTATTAAAGAGGAGCATCTACGATGCCCGCACGACTGATCGCGTGTGTTCTGGTATGCACAGTTGTTGCCGGCATCGGTGGTTGCCTGCAGCCCCCGAGGAACATGCCTGACGCCTCAGTTATCCGGTTCGACGGGCACACGGCGTTGCCGCCCGAATGTGCCAGCCTAGCTCGTCCATCGGTAGTGAACGATGCGGGGACGGCGCGGCCAGATATGCAGTGGGGCTGCGCGACTTACACGAATCTCGCGGCACAGATCGCCCATCCGCGGGACCTCGTCAAGCCCGATTCCCTTGGCCCGGCCGACGCCGCGATAGCAGCGAGCGCGGTGCACCGTTATCAGGCCGGACAAGTGGCGCCACTTGACAAAACAACGACACGTGATGCCCGCTGACGGCGGGCTGAAACGCACCGAAGGCGCCATGAGCACAGACTTCAGCTTCCGCAAAGGCACGACGGCGGTTCGGGCCGTCGACTTCGTTGCCTTCGTCGGCGATCGCGATACAGAACAGGTGCTGAAAAGCTATGTACTTGAGCACGCAATGCCCCATACGCATGTGACGATCGGTAGCATCGATGACGTGATCGCTTATCTCTCAAAGATCCAGCGTTCACCGTTGTTCCTGCTGATCGACCTTCACGGCTCAGCGATGCCGCTATCGGATCTGGGACGGCTAGCCGAGGTCTGCGAGCCGTCCGTCCAGGTTGTGGCAATCGGCGAACGCAACGACGTCGGACTCTTCCGCAATCTGCTCAAGCTCGGCGTGCGTGACTATCTGGTCAAACCGCTAACCGTCGAACTGCTCAACAGGACGCTGAGTGTCAGCGAGCAAAAGGTCAACCCTGTCGCCCAGACACGCGCCGGCAAAACGATTGCGCTGGTTGGATCACGAGGCGGCGTTGGGGTCACGACGATCGCGCTAAATCTTGCCCTGCACCTCGCTGACGACACGCATCGACGCATCGCTTACGTCGATCTCAATCTACACGGCGGCGCTGCGAACAGCATGCTGGATATCCACTGCAACAACGGCCTGATCGACTTGCTGCAGAACGTGCACCGGCTCGATCCGCAATACTTGGAACGCACGCTTGTCGGGAAGGGCAGCCGGCTTTGCGTGCTGTCTTCCGAACTCGACTATGGCGCAACCAGCCCTTTCGAGCCCGGCGCGCTTAAACGCGTGCTTGAGGCCCTCCGTGACAACTTCCATTATGTGATCCTCGACGTCTCGAAACACGCCCATCCGCTTTCGAGCGAGGCGTTTGACAATACATCCCGTGTTTATGTCGTGGCCGACCGTTCAGTGCATTCCGTACGAGAGTCCCTGCGCCTGCTGCGCTACATAGAGGATCGTGACAACAATCCCACGGCTTCTCTGCTGCTCAACAGCCCTAATGCGGCGACGGCGGGCAAGGTGCGACCGGCGGATTTCGTGACAGCCGTAGGACGTCCCGTGCTCTTCGAGATTCCGTACGAGGCGAAGGCCGTATCAATTGCCGAGAACCTTGGCGAGGCACACTTTTGGAAAAGCGCTAATGATTTCAGGCAGGCGATCGTGCGTATCGGCAGTGACCTTACCGGACAGCGCTGGGATGCCGAGCGTCCTCTTCTCGAGAGGCTGGGAATAAGGAGACGCTGATGTTCGGGCAAAAACAGATCCCTCATCCAGACGTAGCGGTAGCGCAGCCGACGGCTCACGCCACGACAGCCGCGTCGTCTTCCAACCTGGTTGATACTGCGACAATCGCCAACACCGAGCTAGCGGCTCGCACTACGCCCGCTCAAGGCAACGAGGCGCTGGTGCGCTCGGAACTGTTCCGGATCATCCGCAACGGCGTATTCGCATCGATGAATGCGTCGGCTGCTGTAGGAAAGACGCGCGAGCAGGTCAGGTCAGGGGTGGAAGCGCTCGTGCAGGAAATTGCGGCTCATGAACGATTGAATGTCACGATGTCGGAGCAAGGCCAGATTGTCAGCGAACTCCTCAACGACATGTTCGGCGTGGGTCCTATCGAGCCGCTCCTTGCGGACGACAGCGTTACCGACGTGTTGGTCAACGGTCCCGATCAGGTATATATCGAACGTCATGGGCGGCTCGAGCTGACGCCGTACAAGTTTCGGGACAACGGACACGTCGTCAGCGTGGCTCAGCGCATCGCCGCCAGCGTGGGACGGCGGGTCGACGAAAGCAGTCCAATGGTGGATGCCCGCCTTGCCGACGGCAGCCGTGTCAACGTCATCCTGCCGCCTCTGGCAATTCACGGTGCCTGCATTGCTATCCGCAAGTTTTCGAAACGAAACATCACGCTTCACCGTATGGCCCAACAGGGCAATATGTCTGTGCAGATGAGCAACGTGCTCAAGCTCGCCAGCACCTGTCGCCTCAACATCGTAGTATCAGGCGGCACGGGTTCAGGCAAGACCACATTACTCAACGCGCTGTCCCACTTCATTGGAGACAGGGAACGCATCATTACGATCGAAGATGCAGCGGAACTTCAACTTCAGCAGCCTCATGTCGTCAGCCTTGAAACGCGACCGGAAAATGCGGAGGGGCTCGGCGGTGTCGCCCAGCGGGACCTGGTACGGAACGCGTTGCGCATGCGGCCCGACCGGATCATCCTCGGCGAAACCCGGGGTCCGGAGGCGTTTGACGTACTGCAGGCGATGAACACCGGCCATGACGGCTCGATGACCACCATCCACGCGAACACGCCGCGTGACGCGATTACGCGGCTCGAGAGCATGGTGATGATGTCGAACGCCAACCTGCCGCTCACGTCGATCCGGCGGCAGATTGCGAGCGCCGTTCACCTCATCGTGCAGATCGAGCGGATGCGCGACGGCATGCGGCGTGTAACGCGCATTACCGAGTTGGTGGGAATGGAAGGCGACGTCGTTCTCACCCAAGACCTTTTTACATTTCGTTACGACGCGAGTGCCTATAACGAAGAGGTCAAGGGAGTTTTCGAAACGGCTTCCATCAAACCTGCGTTTTCCGACCGGGCGGTCTATTACGGCGTCGAGGACGCCCTGCTGGAGGCAATGAAGCCATGATCGACCTGGTGACCTTTTCGTCGTTTGCGTGCGTGTTGCTGCTTGGACTGATGGCACTCATCGTCCAGGATGTACGCAGCAGGCGTCCTGCAGCGAGGATCAAACTGCGCGTGCTGCAATCCCTTTCGGCACAGGATGATACGCTTGCTCCCGTCGCAGGAAGCCGCGACACGCCCCTCTTCAAGGTCGAACGCGAAAGCAACGCGATAAGCCGGTGGCTGGCGCCAAGGCTGACGCGACTCAGGACGGTGGCCGGGGCGAGCGGTCTTCGTATCGTGATCGGCGCTGCCATCGCAGGGGGACTCACAGCTCTCACGGTAAATTGTTTCATACCACTTCCGGCTTTGGTCAGGGCGATTCTGCTATCCGCGCTCCCGCTCGTTGCCGCGGCCCAGGCCTACCGTATTCTCGTTTCCCGGTTCCACCGACGTTTCCTCAATGGCTTCCCAGACCTGATCGACATGATCGTGCGCGCGGTGCGTGCGGGGGTGCCCGTCACCCACGTTATCGGCGCGGCGAGCAAGGAATGTGCGGAACCGTTGCGCCACGAATTCCAGCTGATGGGCGACTCTTTGCAGCTTGGGATCGACCTTAGTGAAGTCCTTACCGCCGCAATGCGACGAATCGAGATTACCGACTTTTCATTCTTTTGCGTGTGCTTGATGTTGCAGCGGGAAACGGGAGGGCAACTCGGGGAGACGCTCGAAAATCTGGCGGCCATTGTCCGCTCGCGCAGCGAGATCCGGATGAAAACGAAGGCGCTTACCGCGGAAGCGCGGATTACGACGAAAATTCTCTCTGCTATCCCCATCGTGATCGTCCTGATGCTGTATGAAATGAATCGCCCTTACATCATGGTGCTGTTCGAGCGGCCCGCCGGGCAGAGGTTGCTGACGTTCGCAGCGCTCTCGGTGGTGATCGGCATTGCGGTGATCAACAGGATGTCTAAACTCAACACCTCACGATGAGTCATTTCAGTTTACAGACACTGCTTAACCTGGTGATGCTCGGTGCCTTGTTCGGGGCGCTCGCCTTATGGTGGGCCGCGAAACGCGGTAGCACGCGCGGCCGGATCGCCGAACGCGCGCGCGCAGCGGCACTGAGTCAGCGTCCAGACATTGCACCGGATAACACGGATGACGACGATGCCGGGCTGCGCGTGCGTCTCGCGCAGCGCATTGCGACGCTAGGTGAACGACTGCCGTTGTTCGACGCGCAGTATCGCGCAGCACTGGGAAAGCAAATGGTGCGAAGCGGCTACCGTGGCAAACGTGCTGTACCCATCCTGATTGCCATCAAGTTCATTTTTGGCATCGTCTGTGCGACGCTGGCTGTCTTACAGGGTTCGCACCTTCCCTTCATCGGCCAATATCCCATCGCCCGCGCCATTCTGATGGTGTTCGTCTTCATTGTGGGAATGATCGTCCCGGAATACGTACTGGCATTTCGCGCCGGACAGCGCCGTCGCGCAATGGCCGCCTGCCTGCCCGACGCACTCGATCTGCTGGTGATCTGCACCAACGCCGGGAACAGCCTGGCGGTGAGCGTTCGCAGGGTCGCGGACGAGCTGGCGCCCATCTGCGCGCCGCTTTCCGACGAATTTGCCCTGACGGCCGACGAACTGAAGCTCTCGGGCGACAGCACGCGTGCGCTGCACGGACTCGCTGAACGCGTCGACTTGCCCTCAGTCTATTCTCTGATTTCCGCGCTGACTCAGTCAATGCGATATGGCACGCCGATCGCTCAGGCGTTGCGCACCCTGTCGCGCACCGAGCGGCTGGCCCAAATAATCTCGCTTGAAGAGAAGGCGGCCAAGCTCGCACCCAAGATGGTCCTGCCGATGATGGTGTTCATTATGCCGGCTATCGTCGTCATCGCTGCCGGTCCGGCCGTTATTCAAGTCCTCGAGTTCTTTGCAAGAACATGAAAAATGCTGAGCTGCGATCCGATTCGCTCATGTCACCGGTACACCAATACGTGATACCCCCGTCAGAACGTCTTGCCGGGCTGATTGGCTGCTGTGCCGCAGCGCTTGTTGCGATGAGTGCATGCACGACGACGTATCACGTATCGAAACTTCGTGAGACCACACACAGCACCACGCCCGATAGCATGAGCGAACTTCGCATTGCGAATACCGCACTCGACTCCGGCAACCTGGAGCTGGCCACGACCCTCTACGAAAAAGTCGTGGCCACTGATCCCCGCTCTGTTGCCGGACTGACGGGCTTGGGCGACACGCTTTACGCGGTCGGCGATTTCACGCGTGCGGCGGTCTACTACGAGCGGGCGCGGCAGGTCGACGCGGCCGCCATTGCGCCGACGATCGGCGCGGCGCGCGTGGCCATTCATCAGCGCCGTTTTGACGACGCAATCTCGATCTATCGGAAGGTGCTGGTCGTGACGCCTGATGCGCCGCTCGCTTCGGCCGGCCTCGGTGCGGCGCTCGACATGAAGGGCGACCACGTTGCAGCGCAAGAGGTATTGCGTCAGTCGCTCAGGGCCAATCCGGGTGATCCGGCGCTGAGCGTCAATCTTGGACTATCGCTGACGTTGGGCGGTAATCCGCGCGAGGGCGTGAACGTGCTGCTCGACGTGACGCGCTTTCCTGGCGCACCGCCTGAGGCACGCCAGGATCTCGCGCTCGCATATGGCCTGCTTGGGAATACTGAAGCGGCGGCGGCCATCCTGAGACAGGATCTGCCCAAGGCATCGGTGGAGGACAACCTGCGCTTCTATGCGATTCAGCGTGAACAGATGTTCCGGCCTGCCAACAACGGGGCGAAAGGTGCGGGCGCGACCCCGACTGGTACTACACCGGATACGAGTCCATCCGTCACCGTCCGGTGAAAACAAGATGCTTATACTTTGCCATCACCGTTTAACCCAGCGTCGCGCGAGTCGGGGGTCTGCGGCCATTGAGTTTGCCATTCTGCTGCCCTTTCTCATTATGATTCTGGTTGGAATCATCGACGTGAACCTGATCTTTTATGACAGTGCGATCCTGACGAACGCAGTTCGCGCCGGCGCCAGAGCGGGCACGGTTGTGCAAGTGCCGCCGTTGACCACGAGTCAGATCGTGTCTGTCACGACCGCCTACGCGCAAAACAACCTGGTTGGTGGAGGAAGTGCCACATCACCGACCGTCACGGTGACTCAGTCGAACGGGACGACTCCGGGCGGCACACTCCAAGTCGCAGCTTCGTATACTTACCAAGGGCTGCTGCTCGGTTCAGTGTTCAGTGCATTGACTGGGCCCGTTGTTCTGAATGCAACGGCCATTATGATTTACGAATAGACCATGACTGCCCCCACGCCTGTCGAGCGCGAGGTCCCGGTCCCGTGCGTGGTACGCAATCGGGACGTCCGCGCGCGTGCAGAGTATCGACGTCAGCGCGGTACGACAAGCTTCGCGTTTGTCACCTTCGTGCTGATGGCGCTAGCTTTCTCGGCATTGTCGGTGGATATCGGCCGCTATTATCTCGCGTTCGCCGAATTACAGACGGCGGCCGATGCAGCCGCCATCGCGGGCGCCCGGTCGCTGTTTTCCGGAAATCTCAACTCGACTGCAAACTGGAGCGCGGCGAACGCCAGTGCGGCAAGCGCCGTTCGACTCAATGTGTCGGGGGGCGCAACGCTGACAGACGCGACAGTGCAAAGCGGTTTCTGGAATTTGACACGCTACCCGGTAGGTTTGCAGTCGTCGGCAATCATCCCCGGCACGTACGATAACCCCGCCGTGCAAGTCACCATTTCGCGCTCGACCGGACAGAATGACGGCCCTCTTATCTTTCTGCTTGCTCCGCTTTTCGGCGTGAGCAATACGCCGGTTACAGCGAGTGCGGTGGCAGTAATTTCAGCACCGAGCTATGCGGCGTCGGGAGTTTTATTTCCGGTGGCCCTAGCCAAATGCATTTTCGACCAGTACTGGAATACTCAAACCGGTTCCCCGAAGATCGACCCCTCGTCCGGGCAAGCGTATACGTTTCAGATCACCAATGGCACGGCCTATGGAAACTGCGTTCCGGGACAATGGACATCGTTTCAAGTGTCAGCGAACGACGTACCCACCATCCGTGGATTGATGACCGGCGGGAACCCTACGGAACTGAACATTGGCGCGTCCATCTGGATACAGCCGGGCGTTAAGACGACGATTTACAGTTCCGTTCCATCCAACGTCGACGTGCTACTTCCGGTGGTATCACAATTGATGTCGTCAACGGCCACGATCCTGGGTTTCGCTGCTTTTCATATCGATTATGCCGTCAGCAGTGGGGGCAACAACTACATTCAGGGCCGCCTGATCACGAGACTCAAAGCGTCATCTAACTCACAGAGCAGTGTATACGGTGCATATGTTGCGCCTCGTCTGGCGCAATGATGCGTTTTTCGTCCGCGGAATCGGCCCGCAGTGGCGCTTCCTCCAACACGGGATCGTTTCGAGCTTATGAAGGAAAATCTGCGGCACCGGGATTCGCGCCACGTGCGAGCATTGCCGGTGCCGGCTAGCCGGGGCGCAATAACACCGAGGCAAATTGCGACGGAAGTCGCTGTGAGAGTGGTGACCGTGCCGCTGCTATGTCTTTTCCTCGTCGTAACCATTCATCAATACATAAAAGATCCGTCTCGGATCACACTGCTTATTTTTGCATTTGCGGAAGTGTTGACTGTCGTTCTCGCCGCTTTCTCACGCGTTCCGCGCGAGCGCGACTGGAATCCGCTTAGTGTCGTCGTCACCGTACTTGCAACGTTCTACTTTCTGGCGTTCCAGATTACGCCTGGTACCCGTCTTGTTCCAGAAGCCATGGCGGCGACGATACAGGTTATTGGCGTTGTGGTCCAGATTTACTCGAAGTGGTCTCTGCGCCGTGCGTTCGGCCTTTTGCCGGCTAATCGCGGCATCATCGTCACAGGCTCATACCGCTTTGTTCGTCACCCAATGTATCTCGGCTACCTGGTGACCGACATCGGCTTTCTTGCAGCGAATTTCGGCACCCGCAATCTCGTTGTTGTGTTGGTGCAATGGACGCTCCAGGTGCAACGGATTGTGAGGGAAGAGCGATTGCTATCCAATGACATCGCGTACCGTGAGTACAAGCGTCACGTGCGCTACCGGCTTCTGTACGGTGTGTTTTGAAGTAAGCGCGACTCGGGCGGTGCAATTACCCGCAAGGCCGGTTAGAAGCCTGGTAACCTGGCGAACATCGTGTTTCGTGTGCGAGCGAATGGCCTGCAAACGACAGGCGGATGAGCATGCGTGGTTCGAGAAGGAAGTTGAGGCAAGCAGATTTCAGGACCCCTGACTAACGGCCCGGAATACCTGAGTGAAGCGATCACGCGGTGGGTGATGACGCACGGTATCGCGCTAAACTACATCCAGCCTGGCGAACCGCAGCAGAACGCGTACGTCGAGCGGTTCAACCGGACGGTGCAACATGAACGGCTGTCGCAGAACGACTGGATGACCTCGCACTACACGTGCAGCAGCACTTCGCAACTGAATGGATGTGACAATACAGTCACGAGCGCCCCCACCATTGCCCCGGCGACGTGACGCCGAAACAGCGGCACACGGCCGCAGCATAGTCTCCGCTTCTGCCTTGCGTTAAAAGCGGGGGATCAGCGTTGCCGCAATGTGAAGTAATCTGTGTTCTTTTCTTTTGTCACCGGGCGTTATTCTTGTTTTCTCCTACATAGGACATTTTTCTTCACAGCCGCGGGCCCATTCCTGCATATTCCATCTTTGCGTCACCTTGATATTGTGAGGTCTTGAGGTGCTTGGAGTTGTGAACTACCATTGAATCGTTCCACCTCCAAGCGAAGTTCCTTTTAAGGCTTCGTTTAAGTGATGGCATTTTAGAATCGCAGTACTCCGAGTCGCTCGGAGTGCTGCAGGGAAAAACGCGGCCGCTTTTACCGGTTTCGTGCGAAACGAGAATGAGATTTTCAAGCTCCAAGCTGCCGCCGGTGTATGCCCACTTCATTTTGGTCAAAGGCCGTTGCGGCGGATACCCAATGCGCGAAGCGGTAGCCTCCATGAAAGCACACGTCATGCGCTGCTTGCGAAAAGCTAATATGTTCTCTGCATTAGCATAACGTTATTCGGCCACCCTTCGGGAAGCGCCTTTTATGGATAATTGACTTTTGTTGGGCAGATAGTCTTCAGAATTTCGGGTTCGGATGATAGTCCGTGGTAGCGCAATCATACACTTGATAATTATTTCAGTCGTTTCTGGGAAATTTACACTGGCTTATAGTTAAATGGCTCATCGACAGGTGCATTATCAGTCCCGAGGTGCTCAACAATGCGTAGACCTTTAAACGGCGTCGGGATGTGGGAAATAATTTTTGTGTTACCCATTGTCGAACAGAACATGATCGAGTTGGTCATGGACGGCGTGAAGGGGATCCGTTCGCTGTCCGAGGTTGCGATCAGAATCGTTGCGCCGTTCGGCCGGGAGACCTTTCGGTGCTCATCGCATTCGGAGGCTCTTGATGGTGTTGTTCTGGCGCACGTCGAAGGCCTCGACTGCGGAGTGGCCGGGTCGGATGCCGCCGCCAAACCTTTGCTTGCGGCATTGACATGTGCAGCGGCTATCGCCGAGCGACGCTGTCGACAAGTTCTCATTTTCGTTGGCCTTGAATTATGCGTCGAAAAACTGAGTGACTACAAGTTCTTGCTTGCGCGCCGCTTTGATCGGGCACCTATAATTGTGCTAACCGGTCAGTGCTTGACCTCAGCATCTTTGATCTCGACGGTCGTGAAAGGTGGGTGCTCGTTCAAGTGGACCGAAACAATCATGCCTTTCCCTGCAAGAGGAAGACGCATTGAACGCCGGGCGCGCCTAACCGCTAGAGCTGCGTTAGGTCTGTCGGAGACAGACTTCGCGGTCTTCATTCCGGACGACGGGATCGGTCAGCAAAAAGCCGGTCGAGCGTCACGGTTCGCACGTGCATTGTCGAAAGCACAGCACACACATGTTCTGGGCGATGTGACCGCGCTTCAGTCAAGACTTCCGTCGATGGTGCTACCGATACAGACAGAGGACAAAGTACGCCCTGATGTCAACCTTGCAGATGCGGCAGACATGATTGTCTGTTTCGGAAGCAGGTCCTTCAGCCTCGATATCTGGGCTGATGGGAGCGCCAAGGATTCTCTGGCGATAATAGACAAGCGTGGTGAGATGCTCAAGGCTCTCCCGGGGAGAGAAGCGTGCGACGCTGTTGACGACTTCATTGATGCAATTGATCTGTTGCCGTGCGACGCTGTTCGATCGGCCGAGAGCTTGCGAAGCGCATTAGTTGCACAGCTTCAGTTTCGAGCAAGCTTTTCTTTCGGGCAAAGCTTGTTTGCTGCCGTAACGCGCGCCATGAAAACACAGTTTTAGGGCAGCTAACGTGTCGGGCCCTCCTCCAGCGATGGACGCCGTATCCATGGCTATGAACCGCACCGGGAATCCCCCCTGCAAGGTTCAGTAGGTTGACGCTTCAATTCGCGTCCCTATGATGACTCTACCGGCCAACGGGTACCCAACGCACTCGTCGACGTCGGAATCCACCACCGCACGACCACCACACAGGAGAAATTGTGATGGCGAAAGAATTCAATGCGCCGGCGCAACAAGCGCTCGTTACCAGCTTCACCATTAAACCGGAAGATGTCACGGGTACACAGATCACGTACCGCTATGACACTATGCCGGGCAACCAGCCGAACGCATACGGCGATACGGTCTTCATTTGGCAGACGTCACAAGTCTTTATTCCGGTCGGTACCGCGCCGTACAACTCGCAAATCGTCCAGAGTAACCAGCCAAACGGTACCAGCGTATTTCAGGGACTCTCCGTGAGCAGCGAATCGTATTTGGTCGCGTTCGCAACCGGGAACTCGGTCAAGAATATTGTCGCCGCGGTGTTCGTGCCATCCACCGAGAGTCAACAGTCTCCATTCGATCCAGTGCAGGCTCCGTCCATCCTCGTGACCAACAAGGGCTCGACGTCGGTGTCGTTCTCTTACGCGACGCCTTCGGGGATGACGCCTCAAAACGACGGCGACTGGGTGGGATTGTGGCAAGGCCAGACTGAGGCAGTGCTTTACAGCATGCCGCCTACATGGTTCGTACAACTAGGAAGCAATAACAATCAGGGCAATTTCGGCATCAACCTGTCCAGCGGAAATATACAGCGGGGCGTCACGTACACCTTGGGTTATTTCAAGGGCGGCTATGCCCCGAGCAACCCGAAGCAGACCACGCTCGCGGCCAGCACGACCTTCACGGGTTAAACGCGTCACGGCATCTGGGGGCGAGCCGTCCGGTTGAGGACAGCGCTCCCCTCCGCTTCACCCGTGTTTGCTAAGCGTTCCAGCGCCACATTCAGCGGGACGCAGAACAAAATCGGATCATTCAGTGCGGGGCGATCTCATGAGCTTTTTCACGCAGTTTGAGGGATCGCGGCTCTATATCGCCTCGACCGTCGCCGGCGATGCAGGATGGCTTGCCTACCTGCTTCCCACGTCGTCGCCTGGTACCGATGGCGTCGACCTCGAACCGGCATTGAAGCAGTGGCCCGGTTCGTTCCTATTCGCCGTTACCGCACCGCCGCTTTCGAACATGCCGCTGCTCGACTCGTTCATCGGCGCAGTGGATCAGATCATCGCGCGTTCGCCAGCCGATCGGGGCTTCCTGTGGCTGATGAATCCGGTTGAGCCGTCGGCTTCAAGCACACCGCTAATGGGCATCGCATCGAACGGCGCGTACGTGTCGAATGCGCTACAGGCGCCTATCTTCGAGACGCTGTCGCTCAACGTTCGTGCCAGCGTCACGCTGCAACTCGATGGCGACACACTTCAACTCGGCACATCCAACGGAATTTTCTTTAGCGGCGCTTCGGCGCCCAGCGCCACTCAGACAAACCAGGTGCCGGCCGGCACACTGCCGTTATCCGGCGCGGCGCGCGGCTGCATTCGTTTTCCGCTCTTTTTGCAGCGTCAGTTTCTTCACGATGGTTGGGACTGGGGCTTCCAGTTTCAAATCCCGAATGATGACCCGGTGCGCAGCGCAATCGGCGAGTGGTTGCCATTTGCATTCGGTCATCTGCCCAACCCAGGTGACATGGTCGGTTTCGATGTGAGCTATGACCCGAGCGATCCTTGGAATGCGTGTGCGATCGCGGCGGACCGCAGCGTCCTTGTCTTCACCGGACAAAACCAGGACGGCAGCGCGACAGTGCTCGCATCATGCTATGCGACCACTTACGGCGAACTGCTGACGCTCGTTCCGGTCGCAGGTCCGTTGGACACGCAGCCCGATGCCGCGCGTTTTCTCTTCAATGCGGGCGCTCCCGACGACAAGGGCAATCACGATTTCCAACTTGCGCCGCAAGGTGACTTCGTGATTCATGCGCAAGGGCCGAGCGGCGATGGCACGTATGACCTGATTTGCGGTCTGCAGGGTACCGAGTTCATCGCGTTTCAGCCTTTCGTCGATGGCGGCTATGCTGGCGACCGGCTGCGGTTCACCGCGCGCTCGTCCGCCTATTCGCCGCGTTACCCATTCACGGAAGTGTCGCCGGTCAGCGCGCCCGTGGACGTGAACGCACCGCTTCTCGACGCGACTTATACGACGTCGTGGGGTACTGTGGTGCGCGCGCCCGGTGCGCCGGGCGCGGCCCCTTACGTCGCACAGCCGAAGGGCGCGGCGCTCTACGGCCGCGACATGCTGATCCACCCGCTCGGCCAGAAAACGCTCTTCGGGCCCATGACCCCTTCGGTGACGCTTGCGGCGGCTGCGTTTCCGGTCGTTCCGTACGCGGGATCGTCCGGAGGAAACGGCGTGACCGCGCTTACCGCCGACCAGATGGCGGACTTCGAACGCCAGGTGATTTCGCCCACGCGCCGCAACCGCATTGCCGACGCGGGCGCGGGCGTCGCCCCTTCGAAAGCCCATGCGCTGAAGCTTGCCGACATGGCCGTGGCCTCGCCATATAACACGACGACGCCGACGGGCCTGCTAATCACCGTCGACGCCACCGGGCAGTGGAACAATATCCTGCTCGGGCAAAACCTTTCGCCGTCGCTTCGGCAAATGAGCTTTTGCAACCCCGATGCCGAACTGCAGCGGGCTTTTGCGACCAGCGACCTGTTCCTTGTGGTGGCCAACGCCCAGCACCTGGGCGTCTTCTCCGCGGACGGCAGCGGCACATGCGGCGCGTCCGCGACCTTCGCGAACCGGATCAACGTCGGCGACTGGTCATTCGAAGCCGCGGTCGGGCAGAACAACCGGTACGACGACTATGCCGACGTGATGATCGTGAAGGGAAGGCGCGGCCCGTTGTGGGACCCGCAAGACCCGGCTGGCAGTCTCGTCGCGAGTCCGGACATGTGGACGCAAAAGGATGTCTTCGCCGCGCCGAGCGACCTTGTACCGAACCCCGCGCCGCCGCCCGACGAGATCGTCGGGGCGCCGAACGCGGACGAACTGACCGCGCTCTCATACTGGCTGCAGCGCTACTTTCAGGACGCGCTGGATCAGGCGGAGCCGGAATACTTTGCGAAGTTCAATGCAATCGCGAAAGACCCCGCGTGGACCGGCATCCTGTTTTTGCGGATGAAGATCAGCTCGATCCCCGACGACCTCGTGGGCATCGTCGCGGGCGTACAGGCGCCCGAGCTTTTCAGGGCGCACCACTTCGGCATTGAAATCAGCCCCGTGGCGAACGATTCGGCCGCACCGGATATCGAGCTCACCACGAGCAGTTCGATGTTCGGGCTGATCTACTACATGGACCCCGATTACATCGCGCCGCAGCTCGGTATCGATCCGCAGCCGGTGGCGCCGACACCGGGCATCGACTACCAGTTCCGCGTGCTGACGTTAAAGGCGCTGTTCGCGAACACGGCCGTGCAGCGCTTCGAGAGCGAAGCGCAACTCACGCTGAATAGTCTGTTCGATATGCCTGTGGTGCGGATGGGCGAGGGCGGCAACCCTTACGCGACGCTGGTATTGCAAGGCAGCTACCAGGACAACGGCGGCCGCGCGGTATACGGCCTCGGTACCACTGCGACGAGCACGTTCTACTTCGACAACAACCTGTTTACGAAAATCGAAGTCGATAGCGCGCAGATGTCCACGCGTGACAGCGGCGCGAACGGACAGATCGTGTCGTGGTTCGCGCTGTCCGGCTTTCTCGATTTCGCCGTCGTAGAGGCGAACGACGGCGGTGCATTCGACATCCTATCGTTCGGCAGCGACGCGGGGCAGGACCAGTTGCGCCACGGACTCGCGTACTCGAACCTCGGCGTGCAGATGACTTTCCCGGTGGCGGATCCGACGACGGTTGCGTTAGCGTTCTCCGCATCGGAAATGCGCTTCGACACGCAGACCAGCACACCACGCCCGGACAGCCTGTTCGTGAATTTCGCGCTCGGCTTGCAAGGACTCGTGCAAGGGACCGCGCAGACGTCGCCGGAAGCTAGCGGGTTCCTGAACGTGGTCACCGACGCCACGTTGAGCGGCGTCGACGGCGACCGATGGTACGGACTCGCTTATCAGCTGAATATGGGTACGCCCGGCAACCTCGCGGGAACGATCGGGCTGACTTCCGGCCTCGTGACCGCGTGGGCACCCGCGAGTCCGGATGCAGGACGTTACCGCGCGTCGCTGGGCATCCGGTTGCCGGGTACCGGCGGCGGCGCGAATCTGATCAGCCTGCAGAACGTGCTGCGGCTTTCGATCGGGCAGATGTGGCTCACCTACGATCCCGACAAGCGTTCGTTCCTGCTGATGCTCACCGAGATCGCGCTTAAGTTCCTCGGCTTGCTTAAGATTCCGCCGAGCGGCTCCACGCTTTTCTATCTGTTCGGCAATCCGCAAAGCGAGGGCAAGGCATCGGGGCTCGGGTGGTACGCGATGTACAACAATACGCCGGCTTCCCGCTCAAAGTCGGCCCGACTTCTGGGGAACACCCGTGTCAGGATTGAATGACCTCATCGAACGGCTCTCGAAGGCAACGGAGGACGTCCGGACCACCCATCTTGCCGAGCGCGTCACCCATGTCCGGGACTATCTCGATTCGCTTGGCGAGATACGCGTCTTTATCGCGAACAGCCGGAACTTCGGACATCAGTCGTCGTCGGTCAACATTTTGCGCAACCTCATTCGCATGGGCGCGCGCGGTCCTTATACGGTCGCGCTGTATGCGCTCGACTCTGACGAATACGCGAACCTCGTTGAAAAGGTCGAACTGCTGATTCCGCAATTCCAGCGGGTTAACGTCGCCTTCGATCTGGAAGCGGGAGGTCACACCGCGTCGGTCACCGTCGTCAGGCTGCAAAACGCGCTCACGCCCGCGTCGTTCGCGATCACTGGCGGCTTCGACAACGCTAGAACGCCGCCATACGACCTGTTAAGCGTGACGAACTACGTCCAGCTTCAGCCGTACGCATGGCATAGCGGGACCAATATGGTCCGGACCAAGCCGCCTGGGGGCAACGCGAACGAGTACAACCTCGATGAGCGTTATCCGGACATGCTTCTGGCGCGGCGTGCATTCTACCTCCCAGATCCCGTGGTGACCCAGTCGGACTGGGATGCGATTGCTCAAACCAAGTTTGCGCAACAGGCGCTGGTAATCAAACGCCTGCTGGAGCAACGGAAGGCAGGCGCAATCACGCTGTTCCCGGTCTACGGCGTCAAGACGAAAGGGAACGCCTCTTCGAATCTGTACAACTCCGTTACCAGCGCATTGGTCGCGCAGGACAGCCATCCCGCCATCACGAAGACGGTAATGGTTCAGATCACGGACCTCGATGATGACGAGTGGCAACAGTTCGGAAATTTGATCACGAACCCGGTCCCAAGCAGCCTCAATCCGCTTCGGTTCAGACCATCGGCTGATTTCCAGGCATGGCACAAGGAAGAAAAGGTCGGAAACCGGGTTATGACTTGCGGCAGCCCGAAGAGCGTCGCCACCCTCCCGGAGGTCAACGAAGAACTGAGGTATCTGGAGGACAATCAGGTGCTGGTGGTGTACATCGGCAGGCTTCCCGCGCCGCTTTTCAACGAACTCTATGCGAGGGCGACTTTGCCTCCGGTGCTGGAGGGCCAGAATACAGTCGAACTGATGCTCAATCTTGGCAAGCCTTACTTCAAGATCACGAGCAACAGGAGTGGCGAACCCGATGGGCGCTTCTTCAGCTACGCGACGCTGCCGCTCACATCCACCGACCCGGGCGCCGAAGCGAACGACTCGCTCGACGAGTCATTTAACGGCATCTATTTCGCTTACCCAGACAACTGGTATAAGGTACGCCCGACCTATCCGCCAGAAGCACTGCGAAATATGATCGCCGCGTATGTGCAGCCGGCCGGGAATCCCCGTGCGGCCTACTTCGACGCACAGCGCACGTTCTTCCATGACGAGCGGAACGACAAGCTGCTGCTTGGTCTGGACCTGTTCGTCAATTTCATCAAACCGGCGGCCCTGGATGAGCCCGAGCCCGAACTCGCGCTCGCGGCGCTGGACGATCCGGACATGCGTGCCTACGAATCGGGCGCCGCCGCGCAAATTCCGGCGCGAGGCCATCACCGCAGACCGCCTGCCCGATTCACGAACGGCGACTCGAACGGCGCAAGCGCGCTGCTGGAAGCGTTCTATCAGGATCTGACCAATCACACGGTCGACGGCGTGCTTGACTTCCTGGTGGCGGTCACCACTGGCATCTTGAACGAGATCTTCAAGCAGGTGGTGATAGACACCGTGTTCAAGATTACCAGCACAGTGATCGAGATCAACGCCGATAAAACTGAAGTCTCGCTGACGGGCGCCTCGACGGCGTTCGGCGCGGGCAACCTCGCGCTCGCGTTTTCCTTCACCGACAGCGGCGGGACGATCGCGGGCAACATGTCGGGCGCATTCACCGACGCGGTCTGGGCGTTTCCGGGCGCACAGTGGCTCACTGTCGGTCGCCCGGAACTCGCGCTCGCCATCGACAGCAATGCGGCCGTTCCCGTGATGGGAACGGTCGGCGCGACGTTTACGGCCGGCATCGCCGCGAAAGCCACGCTGACCCTGCCGTCGGAACCGGGCCGCCTGCTGCTGCAAGCGGAATTCCTCGCGCCACGGCCAAGCATCTCGAACATCTTTCAGATGCTCGGCGGCATCAATATCCAGACGCTTCTGCCGCCGCAAATCCAGCTCTTCAGTGATATCGAGGTGCAGAACCTGGGGCTGCGCTATAGCTACGCGACCGGCGTGATGGAGTACATCTCCGTCACACTCGGCACGCCCGAGAACCGAAGCTGGCAACTGGTGCCCGGTGTCACCGTGACCGGGCTCAGTTTCAGTGCGCTGACCAATTATCCGGGCGATCTGCAGCGGCGCAGCGCGCGCTATGTGATCGGAGGCAACTTTGACATCGCCGGCGGCAACGCACAGCTGCAAGCGCGCGTACCCGCGCTGCGCGTCACCGGCGGCCTGATCGACGGCAGCCCGCCGATCACGCTCGCCGCGATCGTCACCGAGTATCTGGGCGCGGATTTCGCCGCGGCCATTCCCGCGAGCGTGTCGAGCACCGCGATCGAGGCACTGGATTTCTCGGTCGATCAGGCCTTGGGCGCATATAGCTTCTCGATGGCTGTCGCCGCGCAGTGGCCGGTTCCATCAGCCGCCAACGCACTCTTTACGATCACCGGCCTGAACTTCTCGATCGACGCGATATCGCGCGATATCAATCCGCCTAAAGCGAACCCCGGCGGCAACAATAGCGGGAGCGGTGCGCAGACCGAAATTGAAGGGAGCTTCGGCGGTTCACTGATCCTTCTGCCGGACTCGACGAGCCCGGTGGGACTCACCACGACGGCCACGTACACGTCGGCGAACAAGGCGTGGACATTCAACGCGCGGCAGACCTCCGGAACGGTGAGTCTCACCGCGCTGCTTGCTTACTATCTGGGCGACGCCTGGCAGGCTCCCGCTGGGCAGGAGTATGGTATCGACGGGCTCGGGCTCGCGATGACGAGTTCTCCCGACGATTCGACATGGGTCTTCACGGGCAAGACGGCGAGCAACTGGGTGGTACCGTTCCTCGACGTTAGTCTCGCGGCGAGCCTGCGCATGGGCGACGCGGGAACCAAAGCCGAGCTACCCGGCCAGTTCGCCAGGCTCGATCTCGAAGTGATCTGGCAGAACATCGATCTGACGGTTTGGTTCGACTACAACCCGAAGGCAAAGAAATACGGTATTACATGGGGCGTGCTGGAAGGCTTCGTTACCGGGCCTGACGCGCAAACCCAGGACTGGGTTGCGACGCTCGGCTTCAAACAGAGCACGACGCTTGGGTCGATGATCGAGACGATGGTTTCATGGGCGACCGGTTCGAAGTTCGGTCTCGAGTCACCCTGGGACTTCCTGAATTCGATTCCGCTGTCGAATCTCGCGCTCAAATACACGTTCAATACGACCACGCCGAGCCGCAACAAGGTCAGCTTCGCCGTGGCGATCGGCCCAATCAATCTCGGCTTCGCGCGAATCGACAGTATCGACGTCGGGTATCAGTCGACCGGCGAGGATCGCGGCGTGATGGTGTCGCTCAACGGCTCGTTCTTCTGGCAGTCCGACCCGAGCGCGCCGCTCGCGTGGGATGCAAGCAAGCCGGGCACCGCGCCGGCGCCTCCAGGTAACGGCAACAAGTATCTGGACCTCCGGTTGCTGGCGATGGGCCAGCACATCACGCTGCCGTGCTTCGCAACCACCGATACGGTGCAGAAGGCCATTGCGTGCATGGCCACGCTGCCTGATCCGAAGCCCGGCCAGATTCCTGCGGTGGTTTTCGATCCACAGAGCGCGTGGCTGATCGGCACGGACTTTGGCGTGCTGAAGATCGACAGCGGGCACACCAGCGGTAACGCGAACGAGCTGCGCTTGACCGAAGACGGCGACGTGCTCGCCGCGGAATCGGCCGGCTATGTGCTGACGCTGCAGGCGGTGTTTAACGACCCGCATCTGTACGGGCTGCGGGTCGCGCTCGACGGATCGGCCGCCAAGGTCTTCAAGGGCCTCGACTTCCAGGTTATGTACCGCCAGGTGAGCGATACGGTCGGTGTGTACCAGGCTGAGATCACGTTGCCCGACCTGATGCGTCATCTGACGGTCGGCGCGTATTCGATCACACTGCCCGTGTTCGGCATTGCGATCTACACGAACGGCGACTTCCAGGTGGACATCGGCTTCCCGTGGAATGAAAATTTTTCGCGTTCGTTCACGATCGAGGCGATCATCCCGCCTGGCATTCCGGTGCTGGGCTCGGCCGGCTTTTACTTCGGCAAGCTCTCCAGCGCAAGCACGAATCGCGTGCCGGCGTCGTCGTACGGCACGTTCAATCCGGTGCTCGTATTCGGCTTTGGCATGCAGGTAGGCTTCGGCAAATCGATCCAGTACGGCATCCTGTCGGCTGGTTTCAGCGTGACCGTGGTCGGCATTCTCGAAGGCGTCCTCGCGAAGTGGAACCCGTATCAGCTGACCGACTCCGGACGCGAGCCGTCCACCCAGCTGCAGGGCGACTACTACTTCTGGCTGCGCGGCACGGTCGGCATCGTCGGCCGCGTGTATGGCAGCGTCGACTTCGCGATCGTGAAGGCGAACGTCGACATCACGGTGAAGCTGTTGCTGCAGCTCACGTATGAATCGTACGTGTCGATTACAATCACGGTGATCGCGTCTGTCGACGTGTCGGTCAGCGTGAAGATCAACCTCGGGTTGTTCAAGATCAGTATTTCGTTCTCTTTCTCGATGCGGCTGAAGGAGACCTTCTCGATCGACAACGCGGGCACCGCGCCCTGGCTCGGCAACGGCCAGAGCGCGCGCGGCGTGCTGCGCCTGCCGGTCGAGCGCCGGCTGTCCGGTTTCGCGCTCGCGCAAGCGCGCCTTTCCCTGCTCGTTGCCGCGCCGAACTGGAGCAATCTGCAGGCAGGCGGCGTGACGGACCTGCTGGGCTACCTGGTGCCGGGACTCACGGCCGCGCGCGACGAATGGATACCGAAAGGCGAACCGGCAAACCAGCTGCCGTGCTGGATCGCACTGTTGCTGATCGAGTCTGTGCCGCCGGCGGGACAGGACGCCGGCGCCAGCGCGCTCAAGGCGGCAGGCGAAGCGTCCGACAGTTCGTTCGAGGCGCTCGCGAAAATGGTGCTGCGTTGGGCCGTCGCGGCAGTTCAGGGACCAATGGCACCGGACGAGGTCGACCGATTCCCGGTTCCCGCGACGCGGCTCGATTGGCTCGCAGACGAGGTACTGGTCAGCACCGGCGACGATCCGACACCGATCCCGCTCGACGCGGTGCAGGCGTTCCTCGACGCGCAGTTCCGCTTCAATCTGCGTGTGCCGCCGACCGATCAGGACGCAACGGCCGATACCGCGTATTTCCCGGCGCCGCCGCAGCTGCGCATGACGATTCCGCCATACGGCAACGACCACCCGGGCGTGCAGTACGATCTCGGCAGCTATAACGCGCTCGGCGAAAACACGCTTATCGAACTGCGCGCGTGGTTCGATCAGCTGTCCGTGCAGGTGGAGCGCGAGCAGGCGGCCGAAAATCCGGTCGCGAGAGAGTTCGCCGCGGAAGCGCCGCTGTCGATGGCGGCATGGATGTTCTCCGACTACTTCCTGCTGCTCGCCCGGCAGATGGTCAAAGCGGCACAGGATGCGCTGCGCGACTTCAAATATGAACTTGACGCCAGCGAAACGCCCGATGATGTCGTGAACTGGGTGAACACGACCGGCCAGTTAAATGGGCTTTACACGTTGAACGACGTATTCGGCGCCAATACGCTGCATGCGCTGGTTGCTGGAAAAAACCTGACGATCGGCGTCACGATCGCGATCTCGCCCGACAAGACTGGTCAGACCTTTACTTCACTCGCATCGGCTTTCAATGACGCGCTGCCCGCGAGTGCGATCGCCGCGGCCAACGCGGCCGACGTCACGCTGCTGCAACCGGGCGCGACGATCACGTATGCCGGGTTCGATCCGTACACGACCGTCGCGGGCGACACGCTCGTCAGTATCGCCGCGCATTACCACGCGGAGTTCAACGACCTGCTAGCCAGCTCGGACGTGCTCGACGCGGCCGGCATGCTACGCATCGGCGCGACCGCGCTGATTCCGTTCACGGCATACACGACGCTTGCGACCGACACGTTCGCGTCCATCGCCGGGCTGCCTGTGTACGCCGGCGGCGGTTTCACAGCGGCGGCGCTGGCCACAGCGAACGCGGGCAGCAGCGTGCTGCTTGCCGGCGCGAAAATCGAGTATCCGGGCAAGAATGCATACACGGTGCAGCCGCGCGGCACGCTCGGCGATGTCGCGAACGCATTCGGCGTGAGCGTTGCCGATTTGCTCGCGAACAGCGCGGTGCTGACGCAAAACGGCTTGCTCGCGCCGGTTGCGTCGCTTGCCATACCGGCGTTCCGCTACACGACGCAGCAAGGCGACGATCTTGCGCAGGTTGCGGCGCACTTCGGCGTCGCGGTCTCGGTGCTGGCGGACCAACCTGCCAACGGGACCGTGGCCGGACTGTTCGACGCTAGCGACACGCTCGATTTGCCGCACCTGCCGCAATTCCCGGTAGGCGAACTGCTCGCGGAAGCGCAACGCTCGGGCATGCTGCAGCACCTGTCCGGCATGGCGAGCAGCTACACGATGCACGGGCTGCGGTTCCCGACGTCGGGCGCGACCGGCAACGGCGGAGAATGGTCGATCGTGCCGAATGCGATGGGGATGTGGGTGCGCGACGTGGACGGCACGCTGACGCTACCGCCGCAAGCCGGGCTCTACGCGCTGACCGGCCAGCAATTCCCGCTGCCCGCGCTGGGCGCGGATTCGTTCACGGCGACCTTCGATAGCGTGGCCGGTTCGACGTGGCTGCGCTTCGTGGACGGCAACGGCGGCCCGACTGACCATCTGACACTTTCCGTCACACCAGGGACGCCCGACGCGACGCGCATCGCGCAGGTCACTGCCGCGGCAAAGACGCGGCTCGATGTTCCGATGGACACGCTCGGTGCGGGCAAAATGTATGACGACGCGCTCGCGACCTATCCGTTTACCTCCGCGCTGCAGTGGCTGAGCGCCGACACCGTATCGCTGCCGTACGGCCAACCGCCGACCGGCGTGCAGTGGTTGCGCGTGTGGCAATTGCCCGGCGCGCTTGCCGCGCTCCCTGATCCGGCCACGCATGCGGTGAATCCGCGCTTCGCGCTGCAAGTGGCACGCTACGACGATGCGACGGGCGCGACCGAGACCGCGCGCGTCGACTCGTACGGATGGGCATCGACCATTGGCTTCACAGTGCGGCGTATCCCGCCGGTAGAGGGCAGTCCCGCATCCGTCGACACGTACGAGGTGGTCGGCGCCGGAGGCCCCGCGATCATAGTGCTCGAACAATTGCTAAACCAAGTGCAGGCCGACGATTCGGCCTACTACGGGCTGATGGTCGGTTACGCGCCCGATGGTTCGTCGGGCGGCGGCGAAGGCGTGCAAACCGGCGGCTCGGCGAGCGTCACATTCGGCATCGCGCAGGTGAACCTGTCGACGGAGACCCGTCCGCCAGCAAGCATGTCATTCATGGCATTGCGTGAAACGGCCGATGAAACTCCGCCGCTCACGCTCCTCAATGCGCCGTCGGAATTCATGCGGCTGCTGTGGGAAGCGAGCATCACGCGCTCCGGCGGCTTCTTCCTGTATTATTTCGACCGTGCCGCTGGAAGCGGGCTGCCCGATCGCATATTCAACGATCGCAACGAGGCGTCGCTGACGCTGATCGTACTGTACGCGAAGCCCGCGGCCGTCGACCAGCAGGATCGGGTGACGAGCTACATGAATGCGGTGGTGACGGCGGATGCGCTGGATACCGGAAACTCAGTGCTGTTCGCGGAGGCGGCGCCGGTTCCGGACACCGTCATGAGCGCCGGTCAGACACTCGCGTTGCTCGCGGCGCAATGGTATTCGGACGAGGCAGATATCGCGCAAGCCAATGCGGGCGTCGCGCTCCGCGCCGGCGTGCGCGTACGCGTGAGCGAAGGAGTCTATCAGGCGCCGCCGGGCGGCGTTGCTCTTTCGCAGGTCGCAAGCCGCTTCGGTACCACCGAGCAGGCGCTGAACGACGCCAATCCGCTGTGGGGCGGCCTGCCCAACCCGCTGCCGTTCCCGGCCGCGATCCGCGTGCCGGATCTGACGCTCACGGCCGACACCAATTCGCATACGGCGTCGCTTGCTGATATCGCGGGCTGGTACGGTGAGCCGGTCGACGCGCTGGCCGCACATAACGCACTGGTGCCCGGCCTGTTCGCAGACGGCGCACCGCTCGTTATTCCCGGCGGGCCGCGCGTGCGGTCGGCGGCGGTGCAGCCTGGTGTGCAGGCGCTTGCCGCGCTACGTCCGGCGCCACCGCAAGTGGACGGCGACTCGCCGGACTACGGAAAGGAACTGCTGCTGAACAACTTCAGCCTGCTGAACCAGCAGGTCTACGGCAACGTCGACTTCCGGCCGAGCGATCCGTCGGGGCTGCCTGCCGGGCCGACCACCGAGGCTCCCGAAGACAACGGTAACGGCAAGGTCCGGACGGTAATACCGGCGGATCAGATCGAGGAGTGGAATTTTAGTCAGGCGCTGCCGTATTCGCGCTTCGCGAAGCACGTGCCGCAAGCCGCTCAGGCAGCCGTTGCGCTACCGCCTGCAAGCGGCAGCCCCTATCTTGGCGTCGGCGGCATTCTGCAGGTTTCGTTTGCGTGGCAGGACTACTACGGCAACGTACTGTCCACGCCGCTGTCGGACCCGCAGGCCGGCGATGCGCCGCCCTACAACGACGCGCCGCTGCTCACCGGGTACACCGATCCGCTCGTGTCGCTGTCGCAATGGCCGTCGATCGCGTCGAACTGGCAGATGCTGCCCGGCAGCAGCGGCGCGAACCCGCGGCTGAGCATCGGCTTGAGCTTCGACCCGAGTCGCTATCAAGGCCTGTTGCAGGCCTCGGCGGCGACGCAGACAACCATCACCGTGGTGTTCACGGACGTGCTCGATGCCACGTCGGTCAGCGAACTCTCGCACTGGCAACTGGTGCCGGGAACCGTAGAATCCGCGTCGCTCGCCGCGGATGGCAAAACGGTCAGGCTGATGGTGCCGGCGCTCGACGACGGCATGCGCTACACCGTGATCGCCACTGAAATCAAGGCGCAAGCAAGCGATACACGCTACAGCGGGCAGGCATCGTTCGACTGGCCGGATAATCCGGCCACGCGCAGCAGCACCGTGCAGCAAAATGCATCGCAGGATCTACACGTCTACACGCAGCTGTACTACCAGCTCACCGACCCTGCCGGAGTGGATCTGTCCGCGCAGTCTTCGTTGCTCGCGGGCGAGGGCGGCGAAGCGGGAAGCGTCACGTATGCGTCGGCCGACGCCGCCGCGTTGATGGACTGGCTGTTCGGCACCGCCGGGTCGGACGCGAACGTCTACGCATTCGTGCTGGACCGCTCGATGTTCCAGACACTTGTGGTGCCGCCCACCGCCGCGTTGCCGCTTGACGTGGACGTTACGCCGCAGCAGGTCAACACGGCGCAGATATTCTCGCTGTGGACCTCGTTCACGATGACGCGCGCGCATGGCACGGTGCTGCCGGGACTGGAGACGGTCACCGGCATTCGCAGCGCGAGCACGCGCATCGCGCCGCTGCAGGACGCGGTCGGCACGACCGGCAGCACGCTTGGGCTCGTCACGTTCGCGACCGGCTTCGAAGCGGCGCTGTCGACGCCGGACAAAGTCCGGCTGAAGGTGGCGACCGGCGTCGATCGCACCGCGCCGCCCGACACGGGAATGGGTAGCACGATATGGGCAGTGCGCGTCGGCCTCACGGCCGGCGAGGCGATCTCGTATGAGATCGCCGATGCAGGCAGTCCGGCGGTGTTCGCGCCGCAGCCTGCGAGCAACCAGTTGATCAGTCGCACACAGGTGCCGCTTTACGACTACACGACCGGCAAGGGCATTGCGTCGACGCCGTCACGCACCACCGACTTCACGGACGTCGACCTCGACACGTGGTGCGCGCAGGTCTTCGCCGCCGTCGACGACGTGCTGACGCCGCAATTCACCGCACCGACGCAGATCGTCGGCGAACTGAAGTCCACCGACTACCTACAGGCGATTCTCGACGGCAAGAAGGGACTCGCGAAGATCGCGAAGTTGTGGATGGTGCCGGTTTTTGCGGGCGAAACCACCGACCCGTCCGCCGCGCGCGACGCATTCTACCAGCAGCTACTGGTGCGGCTGTCGGCCGCGTACACGACACGCGCCGCCGTGGAGTTCCACGCGAACGTCACCGCTGACGTGACCGAGCCCGCTGCGGATCAGCCGCCGCGGCTGTTTGGCCCGGTCGCGCGGATCGGGCCGGTGTTCGAGGCCGCCAGCATCGAAGGAGAAGCGCTGACCACTGTCTTCCTGCTGTTCAGCGACCCGATGGATCCGGTCACCGCTGGCGACACCGCGAACTACGCATTGAGCAGCGGCGTCGGCGTGCTGTCGGCAATCGTCACCAGCAGCACCGTGACGCTCGCGCTCGCGACGGACGTGCAGCCGGGACAGACGACGGTGACGGTAAGCAACCTGAAGGACGCAACGGGTCGCGCGATACGTCCGCCGCTCATGCGCACCGTCACCACGGGTTCGGCCAGCCTGCCCGCCAGCACGCTCGCGTTCAGTTCGCCGAAGCTCACCCTGCAGACGGGCGATGCGCGCGCGCTCACTTATCTCGTCAGCGCACCGGATTCGGTGCGTGGCGCAGGGGGCGAGATCGTGTCGTACGTCCAGCTGGATATGAACTACCGGGGCAGCCAGATCGAGCACCAGATTGGCTCGCTTCCTGGCATCGAGGATTATCAGGCGTCGGCCTGGCTTAGCTTTGTCGTGCCCGACACCGATGGGCCGCTTACGGCGGAGCTCGGAAATTTTGCCGTGCCGCTGGTGCTGCGCGCGTTCCCCGCCAGCCCTGCGATGACCGAGCAGAACGGCACGCCGACTTATGACCTCGACGCCGCGAGCCTGTCCCAGATCAAACAGTGGGACTACGCGTTCACTTACTCGCTGCCGTTCCACTACCCGCAGGACCGCATCTACGGCGAAGTCGAGTTCAATCTGCGCGCGGCACCGACGCTGTTCGCAAGTTTCCCCGATGCGTTCGCGCAACTCGCCGAGTTCATCACCGTGTTCCCGCAGGTGAATGCCGATTTGCAGACTATCCTCGCAGGCATCGATGCAACGGTGAACCCGGTGGCGGATGAACAGAAGATCAACAACGCATCGATCGCGTTGCAGTCGTTCATCCAGCTGGTCGATGAACTCGTCGATGCGGCGGGTGGAAACACGCAACGCAATGGCGCGCTCAGCGGCGGCGCGGGTCTGACGTTCCCGGCACCGGTGCGGCTCGTTACCGGCGACCCTCCGCTTACCTTCGCATTTTACGTGGAAGAGGGCTCCGCGCAGGTCGGCGATACCGAAGGCGCACTGGTCGTGACGCTAACCGGCACGGTCCCGCCGGGAATGGGCCAACCGGTCGTCGAGATCCATCCGGCGCGCTATGACGCGCAGCCATGGCAGCCGCCCGGCGACACGCAGGATAGTGGCGATGTGTTCCATTACGTGTACAAGCTCAAGGCGGGTCCTGGGCCGGACGGTTCGTATCTGACTGCTGCGGATGGGCAGACCATTCCCGGCCGCACGGTGCGGCTGCCTGCGCTCGACATCCTGCAGCGGCAGGACGCGTGGTCCACCGTCTGGGTGGAGCGCAATCGCGAACTGGTGCCGGGCAAGCCGTCGGCCGATCCGTTAGTCTACAGAACGCCGGATGTGCGCTTCGCGAGTCCGCTGTATCCAACCAACGATGCCGATGCGGTCGTCGATATATCGACGATCCCGTCTGGCAAGCCGGTGACGCGTTCGCTTCAGGCGCATTTCGACGCGGTGTTTGCCGACCTGCTCGCTGGCGATACGCAGCCGCAGATCGTCGTGCAGGTAGAAGTAAGCTACGGCTACGCGCTGAATGCGGCGCTCGATCAGATCGCGCTGCCGGTGCTGATGCAGGCGCCGCTGACAGTCGACGTCGACGGCGGCGGGGCGGGCACCGTTGCGGGCATGACTGCTGACTGGACGGCCGCGATCGAAACCTGGTTCTCCACGTACGAACCGGCGGGCGGCGGAACGCTCTGGATGGACCTGACGCTGATGTCGAACCTGACCGGCGAGCCAATGCCTTTGCTGCGGCTGCGGCGGTTGATGTTGCCCATCGCACAGGTGGTCCCGTCCTTGCCATGCCGCTAGCTCGCCGCGGTCGCGTCTTATGCGAGCTCGTCGCGGCGCAGCTGCTGTGGGCGCTGCTCGCCGGCGCCGTTGCGGCGGAGGCGCCCGCTCAGCCGGTGGCATCGGCGGTGTCGGTGTGCGCCGCGATCATCACGGGTTCTTCCGGTACAACCGTCGACGTCAGCTATGCCGGGTTGCCGGGCAACCAACCGAAGCTCTACGGAGACTTCGTCGCATTATGGGAAAACAGTGTTGTACCGTGGACGATCGCAGCTGCCGCACGGCTCGGCATTCCGACCGACGCCGAAATTGGAACGCTGGTACTGACCGGCGTGTCGGTCAGTACCACGCCGTATACGGTAGGCTATGCCGTCGGGCCAAAAGTCGACGACGTCTGCGCATCGGCGCTGCTTGCCGCGGACGGCTCGACGGGCGTCGTGGATGCCGTGACGCTTCAACTCGCGTCAATCGGCACCACATCGCTGACGTTCCGCTACCACACGTTATCGGGCTATCTGCCCGCGACTGCGGGCAACTGGGTGGGGTTGTGGCGAGGACGCGCGAGCCCTTACAACGCGCCCGCGCCAGTCGCGCGCGTGAACGTTGTGCACGACGTGACCGACGACAACGCCGTGATCCAGGGGGTGACGCTGTCGCCAGGCGAAATCTATACGGCGATATATTTCATGGGCGAATCGCTCACGACCGCAGCGGCACTGCTCAATTTCGTTGCGCCGGTGCGCTGACCATCTCATATAACATGCAGCGCGAATGCGTCGCACATTCGGGCCCCAACCCGCATGCACCCTCTGTGAAGCGGGCATGCTGCGTGCGGAACGTACCGGCATTGGTGCCGCTGCGTGATCGAGAAGGCCACGCTCGCAGCGGGCAACACTGCGTCGTTCAGCGTGCGAGAGGGTACATGGAATACGAATCAACCGTTGAGTCAAGTTCGCCGCGAAAAGTCAACGTGCTTGCGATAGTGGATACGGGTATCAGCCGTTTTCTTCCCCCCAGCCTGGACCTTTCTACTCCGGCCACCGTCAGTCCGGATTGTCTGTTTATGATCGGGCCACGTATGCAAAGTGACGCAGGTGACGTGCGGGTCCGGGCCCGAGTCGGGGACTTGCTTTCTTTGACAGGTACATCGATCGACCTAAATTCGAATAGTGCAGTGATCCTATACGGTGTTGGGTCCGCTACGGGAGAGCGGGTACTGTCGCGTTTCCGGCCGCGATTCGCGACAAGGACGCACGCGGTGCAAGCGAACCCCGATTCCGCCAACCATGATGGCTTGCCCGCACTCCACGTGAACGCCAGCTTCCAGAGCCTCGAATCGAAAATCCTCGCCTACGGAACCGAGCATATTCTTTTCGATTTCGCACTTTATACCTTATCGGAAAGCGGTCAGAAACATGTGCTTTTCAGTTATTGCAGATGTGGCGTGGCGATTACGGTCGATGAATAGCATTCGACAAACATAAAACTCAATCCGGATAATTTTATATGCGAAATAATGTTAAATACATATTTGGGCATTCATTTTAAATTAAATAAATTAACAACCTGTCCGATTGGCTAGGTACGCTTCCATGACGAACTGATTAAAAATGAGCGCCGGTGCTAATAATGCGCACCGGTATGCAAAACCAATCGTACTCCATGATATAGGGGACTATGACATGAGCAACGTGATTCTTAAGGCATCTTCGCAAACGATCGATATTATCACGGTTATTGACACGGAAAGCATAAAAAACTACTGGAATAAGAGTAACCCAAGTCGGACCCCGAGTACGCAGAAAGACATGCCAACTGCGCTTGATCACAGCAACAAATACATGATTTGTACTGGCTCTAGAGGAATTATCAGCGGCCAAGGTACCGGCGACTTGAGCTTTAAGGCGAATGTGGAAGACAGAGTTAAATTTGTGGGCACGTCCGTTTACAATAATTCGGACGATGCAGTGATCATTTACGATATCAAGAAATTTGACGGCATCGACGTATTCAATCAGTTCAACGCCAACGTGTACGAAAAGAAGGAGGCGGTCCAACCGGACCCGAATTCGAAAACACGCGACGGTCTGCCTGCTCTTCACGTGCCGACCCGGTTTTCGACGTTTGAATCCACGGTCCGGCAAAGCGGTAAAGAGGGCTTCGGCATAAGCTTTGCACTTTACACGCTCGCGGATAACGGACAACGGCAGGACCTTTACGGCTATTTCTGGTGGGACCCGACCATCACCGTTGCCTGACTCCCGGCAATTGCGGGATCACGCTTACCTTCAGAAAGGGTATTTTAGGGATCGACAGAACGGAAAGAGCATATAAGCGTGCTGGCTCCGCCCGGCATAATCTCCGTTCCGTTGATCCCCCAAAGGCCACATCCGGCCCACTTAAGTCGTCGAGCCTGAACAATTCGGAGAACCTCGCGTGGCGGAGCTTTGAGGCGGAAATGGTGTTGTGAGATTTGCAGGAACCTGGCACATTAACGCAAGAATCCTGCATTTTTCGACGAGGTGCAGATGGGTCCGAAGACGCCTGTGACGGAGGGAGATTTCTTCCGGCAACCGCTGCGCGAACAGATCAACCTGAAGCATCCGCTGGTACACCTGACTGACCTGATCAACTGGGAGCGGCTGGGCGCGTTGATGAGCGAGAGCTTCGTGTCGGGCAAAGGTCGACCGGCGAGCTCGCCGCGGCTGATTGCGGGGCTGCTGTATTTGCAGCACACATTCGATCTGTCCGACGAAGAGGTCGTCTGGCAATGGGTGGGGAACCCGTATTGGGTGCGCCGGGAGACCGGCAAGGTGTAGGTGGTGAGAGTCCACTACGATGAAGGCATAGCGAGCCGCATCGCCCCCGAGCCGTGCGCGGGCATCCGTGAGGAGGTCAGCGAAGCGTCGGCAGGGGAATGTGCAGGCCAGCCATGGAGCCACGAAATGGTTTATATCCCGGATGCCGACGCGCTCCAGTACGTGGAAGGCAATACGAGTGGGCGCGACATCGCGAGTGCCTGCCGATCCGGCGTGGTCGTAGAACCTGGCATGCACGCAAGCGCCTTGCACGGGAACCGGGAGATCTCACGTCTGACCTGGCGCAGTAGCCGTCCTGGTCAGGTCCGCATCGGGAAGGCGAGGAGCCGAAGCCGATGATGCACGGACGTGAGAAGTCAGACTCCGCCGTAGTAGCGAAGAAGCCTGCGAACAAGGTCGGGAAACCGGCGGCGGAGTGGGTGGAGCCAAGGGCGGGGACCGAGGGGAACGCGAACCAGAATCACACGTGCCGGGCACAGAACCGGGGAAGCGTGTCACAGGGACTGGATCGCGTACGGCAGTTGGCGAGACAGCATAAGAAGATGCGTTTTACGACGTTGCTGCACCACGTCACGGTCGAGCGACTGAGTGCTGCGTTCTATGCGCTCAAACGCAAAGCGGCACCGGGAGTTGACGGCGTGACGTGGCAAAGCTATGAAGCGGGACTGGAGAGCAATCTCCGGGATCTGCACAGGCGGGTTCATACAGGGAGCTACCGTGCCCTGCCAGTACTGCGGCGTTATATACCCAAGGGCGACGGAGGCCTCAGGCCGTTGGGTATAGCTGCGCTGGAGGACAAGCTTATGCAGAGCGTAATGGTTGATGTTCTGAACGCCATTTATGAGGAAGACTTCCTCGGTTTCTCGTACGGATTTCGCCCGGGTCGTAACCAGCATGATGCGCTCGACGCATTGGCTGCCGCGATTCAGTGGCGACCGGTGAACTGGATTCTGGACGCCGACATCCGAAGCTTTTTCGATACCGTCAACAGGCAATGATTGATCCGTTTCGTGAAGCATCGGGTGGCGGACCAGCGCGTCATTCGCCTGATCGGTAAATGGCTCGACGCAGGGGTACTGGACGATGGCCTGCTAACGTCGGTACAGGCCGGTACTCCCCAGGGTTCAGTGATCTCCCCATTACTCGCCAATATCTATCTGCACTATGTCTTTGATTTGTGGATAGAGCGATGGCGGCGTCAGCGGGCTCGTGGCACGGTGATTGTGTCGCGGTACGCGGACGATACGGTAGTGGGTTTTCAGTACGAAGCCGATGCGTTGCTGCTGATGACGGATTTGCGGCAACGCATGGAGGAATTCGACCTCACGCTGCACCCGGAGAAGACCCGTCTGCTGGAGTTTGGTCGGTACGCAGCTGAGCGGCGAAGGCGTAAGGGCATGAAGAAGCCGGAGACGTTTGCCTATCTGGGTTTCACCCACATAAGTGGCAAGTCACGCAACGGCTCCTTCCAGCTCAAACGCAAGAGCCGCAAGGACCGGCTTCGCGCGAAGCTCAAGCAGGTTAAAGAGCAGATGCGCTTGCGTATGCACGAGCCGATAGCCTCACAAGGGCGCTGGCTGGCGCAGATCGTTCGGGGCTACTTTGCGTACCATGCAGTTCCGACCAATATCCGGACGCTACATGCGTTCAGGCACGGCATCATGAAGATCTGGCGGCGGACGCTTCGGCGACGCAGTCAGAAAGACGGGATGACGTGGCAGCGTATGCAGCGTCTCGCAGACGAGTGGCTCCCCCAACCGCAGATTCTTCATGCGTGGCCGGATCGCCGATTTGCCGTCAATCACCCGAGGTGGGAGCCGAATGCCTGAATTGGGCACGTTCGGATCTAAGCGGGGGGTGTTGGGTAACTGGTATTCCTACCGCAATCAGGTGTTCACCGGTGAGACCTATTTGCAGACCGAACCGCCGATTGACCCGTCGAGCCTGACGCGATGGCGCAAGCGACTGGGCGAAGCCGGCGTTGAAGAGTTGCTGGCCGAGACGATCGAAGCAGCGAAACGTGCCGGCGTGATCAAGGCTTCGAGCGTGAAGCGGGTGATCGTCGACACAACGGTAATGGAAAAAGCGATCGCCCATCCAACCGATTCACGCCTGCTCGAGCGGTGTCGCGAACACCTGGTGAAGGCGGCCGCGCGGCACGGCCTGAAGCTGCGGCAGAACTACAACCGGGAGGCGCCGCGTCTGGGGCTGCAGATTGGCCGCTACGCTCACGCGAAGCAGTACAAACGCATGAGGAAAGCACTGCGCACGCAGCGTTCACGCGTTGGACGGGTGATGCGCGATGTGGAGCGACAGGTCGCCCAGGTGTCAGACCCAGGCCGTGCAGCATTATTGAGTTTTACCAAATTCATGACAACCGATTCTCTGTTGGTGCGTTATACGGTCATCACGTTGAAGGGAGACTC
>NZ_JAVHZD010000043.1:0-49563 GCF_031119615.1 Paraburkholderia sp. SARCC-3016
AGCCATGTCGTTCTGTGAGCCAAGGAGTTGGTAGAATGTTTTGTCTTCCTAAGACCGCTTGGCCTCCGACTTGCGTCAGCGTCGGGCCATGCGCATCCTTGACGGGCGCGACGATGCTGACGGTTTGCACCGCCTGCGCGTCGGTCCAGCTCTTCAGCTTGCGCGAGTCTGACGCGCGCACCGTGAGGCCCGCCGCAACCACGGCGACGACCAGCACGACACCGACGATGCCGGCCGTGACGAGCCGGCGGCGCGGCGGCTCACCCGCATATCTGGATTCAAAACCGGGTTCAACGGATTCAGACGACATGAGCAGGACCTCCCGAGGCGGATGCCGGGCTTGCCGCGCGTTTGTCGCGCGCGTGAATAATGCTAAACAGGATAGGAACGAAGAACAGCGAAGCGGTGGTCGCGAACAGCAGGCCGCCGATCACCGCGCGGCCGAGCGGCGCATTCTGCTCGCCGCCTTCGCCGAGCGCGAGCGCCATCGGCAACATGCCGATGATCATCGCGAGCGCGGTCATCAGCACCGGGCGGAAACGCGTGAAGCCGGCTTCGATCGCGGCCTTGACCGGATCGCCGTGCTCCGCGAGCCGCTCGCGGCAGAAGCTCACCACCAGAATGGAGTTCGCGGTCGCGACGCCCATGCACATGATCGCGCCGGTCAGCGCCGGCACCGACAACGTGGTGTGCGTCGCGAACAGCATCCAGACAATGCCGGCCAATGCCGCCGGCAGCGCGGAGACGATCACGAACGGGTCGGACCACGACTGGAAGTTCACGACAATCAGCAGGTAGATCAGCACGACCGCACCGAGCAGGCCGAACAGCATGCCGCCGAACGCGGCATTCATCGTTTGCACCTGGCCGAGCAGCGCGACGTTCGAGCCCTTCGGCAGCTCCTTCGCATGCCGCGCGACGATCTTCTGGATGTCGGAAGCGACCGCGCCGAGATCGCGATCCTGCGTCGCCGCGAAGATTTCGACCATCGGCACGATGTTGTACTGGCTCACGACCGAACTCGTCGCGGTGCGATCGAAGCTCGCGAGGCCGCCCAGCACCTGCGCGTTGAGCGGTGCGCCGGCCGTGATCGGTATGTTGCGCAGCGCGGACAGCGAATCGAGCGTGTACTGCGGCGTCTGCATCACGATCGGGTACGACACGCCGTTCGCGTTGTTGAGCCAGTACGTCGGCGCGACCTGGCTCGAACCGGCGAGGTTCACCACGAGGCTGTTCGTCACGTCGCGCTCGGTGATGTTGAGCAGTTGCGCGCGCGTGCGGTCGACGTTCACGTTGAACGTCGGAATCTGCTGCGACTGCTGGATGCGCGCGTCGACGACGCCCGGCACCTCGCGGATCTCGCGCAGCACCGCGTTCACATAGGCGAAGTTGCCGTTGAGGTTGTTGCCGCGCACCTGCAGATCGATCGGCGCGGGCGAGCCGAAGTTCAGGATCTGGCTGATGATGTCCGCCGGCGGGAACGAGAACGTCTCGCCCGGAAAGCGGCGCGGCAGCTCTTCGCGCATCCGGCGCACATAGTCGGCGGTCGGCGCGTGGCCTTCCTTCAGCTCGATCTGGATATCGCCGTCCTGCGAACCGATCGTGCCCGTGTTGTTGTACGCCGTGTTGATACCGCTGACCGGCTGCCCGATATTGTCGACGACGGTGCCGAGCTCGTCCGGCGGAACGATCGTGCGCACCGCATCCTCGATATTCGCGAAGATTTCCGAGGTCCGTTCGACGCGCGTGCCGACCGGCGCACGCACGTGCATCAGGATCTGCCCCGCATCGACGGCGGGAAAGAAGTTGCGGCCGAGAAACGGCACGAGCGCGAACGACACCAGCACGAAGCCGAGAAAGCCGGTCAGGAAGACCTTGCGATGATCGAGCGCGAGCGTGAGCAGACCGCGATAGACGACCCGGGTGCGCTCGAAACGCGCTTCGAAGCCTCTCTGGAAACGCACGAGCGGGTTGCGCGACGGCGGCTTGTGCCCGTCCCCTTCGTGCGCGGCGTCGTGCGGCTTCAGCAGGAAGTTCGCCATGGTCGGCACGAGCGTACGCGACAGGATGAACGACGACACCATCGCGAAGATCACGGCCTCGGCCATCGGCACGAACAGGAAGCGCGCGACGCCGCTGAGGAAGAACATCGGCACGAACACGATACAGATGCACAGCAGCGAGACGAACGCCGGCGTGACGATCTGCGCGGCGCCGTCGAGAATCGCGTCTTCGACGGGCTTGCCGTGCTCGAGGTGCCAGTTGATGTTCTCGATGGTCACGGTTGCGTCGTCGACCAGAATACCGACCGCGAGCGCAAGGCCGCCGAGCGTCATGATGTTGAGCGTCTCGCCGAGCGCCGACAGCGCGATGATCGAACCGAGAATGGCGAGCGGAATCGAGGTGGCGATGATGACCGTCGAGCGCCAGCTGCCGAGGAACAGCAGAATCATCAGGCTCGTCAGCACGGCGGCGATCACCGCTTCGCGCGCCACGCCGCTCACGGCCGCGCGCACGAACAGCGACTGGTCGCCGATCGGATCAATCTGCAAATTGTCGGGCAGCGCCGCGCGCGCGTCGGCGACGTGCTGCTTGATGCCCGCAATGATCGCGAGCGTCGAGACCGAGCCGTTCTTCAAGACCGACATCAGCACCGAGCGGTGGCCGTTCACGTGCACGATATTGGTTTGCGGCGGCGCGCCGTCGCGTACGTTGGCGACGTCGCGGATATAGACCGTCGTGCCGTTCACCGCCTTGACCGGCAAGTCGGCGAGATCGCGGATCAGCGACGGCGCATTGTTCAGCTGCAGCACGTATTCGTGGTCGCCCATCTTCGCGGTGCCGACCGGCGTGGTCAGGTTCTGCGTGGCGAGCGCGTTCGCGACATCCTGCGCGGACAGTCCGCGCGCCTGCAGCTTCGCCGGATCGACGTCGATCTGCACCTGGCGCGTCTTGCCGCCGAACGGATACGGAATCGATGCGCCGGCCACCGTCACGAGCTGCGGACGCAACTGGTTCAAACCGAGGTCGCCGAGGTTCTGCTCGGAGAGGCCCTTGCCCGATAGCGCGAGCTGGATGATCGGCACCGTCGACGCGTTGTAGTTCAGGATCAGCGGCGGCGTGGTCGCGGGCGGCAACTGCTTTAACTGCGTCTGCGCGACGGCCGTGACCTGCGCGTTCGCGGTCGCGATGTTCACGCCCGGCTGGAAGAACACCTTGATCACCGCGAAGCCGTTGATCGATTCCGCCTCGATGTGCTCGACGTCGTTCACCGTCGTGGTGATCGTGCGTTCGAACGTCGACGTGATGCGGCCGGCCATCTGGTCCGGCGGCAGGCCCGTGTACTGCCACACGATACTGATCACCGGAATGCGGATGTCGGGGAAGATGTCGGTTGGCGTCTTCAGCGCGGACAGCGGCCCGATGATGAAGATGACGATCGCCAGCACGACGAAGGTGTATGGCCGCCGAAGGGCAATACGTACCAGGCCGAGCATGAGTATTCCTGGGTAGAACGGTTACAGGGAAAAGCGCCTGATATACGCCGCCGCGACACCGCAAAAGATACAGCCGCGCCGCACGTTGCCCGCTGCGGCGCGCATGAGATCGGTATCGGCATGGCCATCGCCGCTTACGGCGGCGGCTGATGGAGGCGCGGGGTGGTGCGCTTCACTTCTTCGAAAGGACCGCGAGCGAGGTCCGATCGCAGTCTCGCTACAGGTGACCGGCGATAAATCCTTTCCAAATCCTTTCTGAAACATAAACGGAGCATTGCGAGGATCGTGCGGTGCCGATATGCACTGCGTTCGCGATGCATATCGACCGACCAAGCGGGAATTTACACAAACGCTGAATATTTTGCAGGCCTGCACGCGCTGCTTCGGCGCTGCGAAAGATGCTACTGCAACCATATTTCGCGCGTGCGCGATCTCGCTTCAATGCTGCCGCAACGGCCCTTATTGCCGTTGAAACAGGCGCTTGCGGATGCTGCGCATGCCTGCGTGGGCAACCATTATGCACACCCCGGGCAACATAGTTTTTTTTATTACCGTTTATTTTTTGCCCCGCCGCCGCCCGCGAAGCGCCCGTCGCGCCCCGTCGCGACTTTGTATGGCTTAGTCCATACAAATGAAATAGAAAAATAAAGAAAGCATTCAGAAAAGTTTGCGCCTCACAAACTTAATAAGCCGGTGTTTCAATTCGCGCTGTTTCATCCGGAGCGGTCTGCAGGCCTGCGGCTGTACCAACCAGCAACCACAAAGAATCCCAGTTCACACCACGCGCGAGACGGGTGAGCTGGAACAGCGACATTGAAAATTGGAGCCCCCCTTCTATGTTTCGCAAAGCGATCCTACCCATGGCGTTGGCAGCAGCGCTGCTGACGCTTGCCGCGTGCGGCGACGACAACAACAACAACAATTCGTCGACGCCGGCCGCCTCGGTCAGCCCGCAGGACGCACTGCAGACGGCCACGCCAATCAAGCACCTCGTCGTGATCTACGGTGAGAACGTTTCGTTCGATCACTACTTCGCCACGTATCCGAATTCGACGAACGCAGCGGGCGAACCGCAAGTCACGGCCGCCGCCAATACGCAAAAGGATATCAACACCCTCCAGAACGCCGGCTTGCTGGCACCGAACAATCCGAACGGAGCTGCCGCGTCGCCGAACGTTGCTGCGGCCACGATTAATGGGGTATCCACGCAGCCGCCCAATGTCAATGGCGTCACGCTGACCACGACGACCTCTCAACCGTTCCGTCTCGACCGCACGCAGGCGAACACGAAGAGCCAGAACCATAGCTACGGTCCGGAACAGCTCGCTGCCGACAACAACAAGATGGACGCGTTCCCGCTCTTCACCGCGGCGAGCAGCGTGCTCAGCGGCAGCACGGGCCAGTTCGGGTCAGCTGCACAGGTGCTCGGCTACTTCGACGGCAACACGGTGACGGGTTACTGGAACTACGCCCAAAACTTCGCGATGAGCGATAACGCGTGGACAGACACATTCGGTCCGTCGACACCCGGAGCGGTCGCAGTGGTCGCTGGCCAGAACAACGGCATCCAGCTGTTCAAGACGACGTCCACCACCGACTCGAGCCTTGGCACTCAGGTCACCGACACAAGCACGTCCCCGACCGGCAACGCAATCATCGACGGCGCGAGCGGCTTCACGCTGATCGGCGACCTCGACCCGGCCGGTGACGTCTGTACCAACCAGGGCAACAGCGTGGGAGCAGTCGTCGCGCAGTTCGCGCCGACGGTCAAGAATATCGGCGACCTGCTGAACGCAAAGAATGTCACGTGGGGCGGCTTCATGGGCGGCTTCGATCTGACGGCCACCAACCCGAACGGCACGATCGGCTGCAAGCGCTCGACCTTCTCGTCGGTGCTGAACAGTGCATCGACGGACTACGTGCAGCACCACGCGTGGTTCCAGTACTTCCCGTCGACCGCCAACCTGACGCACCAGCGCCCGTCGTCGCCCTCGATGATCGGCTTTACCGATCCGACGCTCGACAACACGGCGACGCCGGTTCACCACCAGTACGACGTCAACGACTTCTTCAGCGCTGTGACGGCAGGCAACTTCCCGTCGGTCAGCTTCCTGAAGGCGCCGGCGGTTGGCGACGGTCACCCGGGCAACTCGGATCCGCTTGACGAGCAGCAGTTCGTCGTGAAGGTCGTGAACTTCCTGCAGCAGCAACCGGACTGGAAGAACACCGCCGTCGTCGTTGCCTATGACGACTCGGACGGCTGGTACGACCACCAGGCACCGACGATCACGCACGCGTCGTTTGACACCTCGCTGAAGATCACTGCAAGCAACAGTTCCGCTGCGACCAAGCCGGTGTTCCAGGGCGCCGACCAGCTGATCGCGGCCGGTCAATGCACGGGGCCGAACGCGGTCCAGCCGAAGGGCGTGAGCGGCAATGTCGTGAACGGCCGCTGTGGGCCGGCGACGCGTACGCCGTTCCTGCTGATCTCGCCGTGGGCGAAGGCCAACTTCGTCGACCATACGCAGATTTCACAGGCGTCGGTCGTGAAGTTCATCGAAGACAACTGGCTCGGCGGCCAACGCCTCGGCAGCGGTTCGTTCGATGCCGACGCGGGCGACATCCGCAGCATGCTGAACGCGACGGGTACGACGCCGACGGTGTTCCTCGATCCGACCTTCGGCACGAAGCTCGCCGCGGCGCCGACGAACTGAGCGGCAGTGTGAATGACAGACGCATCATGTCCCGCGCGGTGCGCCGCGCCGCTAGCGGTCTCCAGCGAGGCGCGACGTAGCGGGAAACGCGTCAAGCCGTAACCGGTGTCGAGCCAGTGCGTAATCCGTGCTGGCTCGACATTTTTTTTGCCTTATCCCTCGTTGCCCATATCGCCATGAGTCTTCCGAACACCCTGCCGCCCACCTTGCCCGCCGGTAACGATTCGAATCGCGGCGCCGCGAAGCACGCGGTGAAGCGTATCGTCGGCTGGACGCTCGCCGTCGTCGTCGCGGGATGCGCTGCCTTTGCCGCATACGCCGCGATCTATCCCGAGCGGATGCCGCCTGCGATCGGCACGATCGTCGAAGACTTCACCGGCGCGAATCCGCAACCGGTCCATCTGATGCTGCCGCCGCAGCAACCGTTGAGCGCCGTCGCACAACTGGGCCGGCAGATCTTCTTCGACACGTCGTTGTCCGCATCGGGCAAGCAGTCGTGCGCGTCGTGCCATAGCCCCGAGCATGCCTATGGCCCGGCGAACGATCTCTCGGTACAGCTCGGCGGCCCGCATATGACCGACGCCGGCTATCGTCCACCGCCTTCCCTGACCTACCTTTACCGCCAGGCGCCGTTCAGTATCGGCCCGGACCAGGGCGACATGGATGCGGCACCGGTCAGCCTTCAGCAACTCGCGTCCGCTGCCTCCGGCGTGCAGCGCGCCGTCAAGACAGCGGGCGTCGCGCCTGCCGCGCCCGCGATGGTGCCGCAAGGCGGCCTCTTCTGGGACGGTCGCGCCAGCACGCTGCAGGATCAGGCGATCGGACCGATGCTGAACCCCGTCGAGATGGCCAATACCAGCGTCGCCGACGTCGCTCGCAAGCTGACGGGCACGAAGTATCTCGACCAGTTCAAGAAGCTGTTCGGCGATTCGATCGCGAACCGTCCGGACCTGCTCGTCGAAGAAGCGATGTTCGCCGTCGGCCGCTATCAGTACGAAGACCCGTCGTTCCACCCGTTCACCAGCAAGTACGATTACTGGCTGCAGGGCAAGGCGCGCCTCACGCAAGCGGAACTGCACGGCATGCGTCTTTTCAACGATCCGGACAAGGCGAACTGCGCGGGTTGCCACCTGAGCAAGCCGACTCGCGACGGTCTGCCGCCGCTTTTCACCGATACGCAATACGAAGCGCTTGGCGTGCCGCGCAATCGCGATCTCGCGATCAACAAGGATCCGAAGTTCTACGACATGGGCGTTTGCGGCCCCTTCCGCGACGATGTGAAGGACCTCACGCAGTACTGCGGCATGTTCCTCACGCCGACGCTGCGCAACGCCGCGACGCGCCACGTGTTCTTCCACAACGGCGTCTATCACGACCTCCAGCACGTGATGGACTTCTATAACCTGCGCAACACGAGTCCGGACAGGATCTATCCGCGCGATGCGTCTGGCAAGGTCGCGAAGTACGACGATCTGCCGGCGAAATATCAGGCGAATATCGACGTCGCCGACGCGCCGTTCGATCGCAAGCCCGGCGACCAGCCGCCGATGACCGACGGCGAGATCCGCGACATCATCGCGTTCATCAATACGCTGACCGACGGCTACAAGCCTTCGGGCAACTGATCTGCCGATCGGTCGCGCCGCAGAGGCGGCGCGAGAACGCCGACGCTCTCCTGCACGGCGTCGGCACGTGTCTTTTCCGTCTCGCGTTCGGGCTCTGTCGACGGCTCGCGCCGTGACTCACGCCACCGCCGGCGCAGTCGGAAAGCACGCCTGCGCGCCGACACTGGCCGCTTCGTTGAGCACCGTGGCGAGAATCATCGCGCTCGCATTGAGCGGCGCCGGCCGGCCGCGGCGCGGCTTGAACACGGCGTCGCCGACATGGATCGCATGCCCGCTCATCGCGCACACGCCATTCACACGCGCACGCGCCGCATGCCATAGCTGATCGCCATACGAGCAGTGCGTCGCGTCGCGCCACGCGATCGTCGCGGTCGCCGACGTCGGCCGCTCGATCAGCGCAACCTGCGCATCGAAGCGCTCGCCTGCCATCGGCAGCGGGCAGTTCCTGCGTTCGAATTGCACGTGCAACGCCGCGAGCCTCGTGACCGCGGGGTCGGTGCGACCCGACATCAAAGAGAGCAAACCGATGGTCTGTCGCCATGGGTCGCACGCATTCATCATCTTGGCCAGCATGAATCACCTCGTCGTCAAGGAAGTGCGGCTCGATCCGCCTGTTTCACCGGTTACACCCGATGATGCGCTCATTCGGGTTTGCGCCGTCCGCTGACGACGCAGCAGTTCAGAATCCGCGTGTGGCGGCGCGCCGCGACGCCCGGCGGCAAGGTGTACGGCTGAGGAAGCTCGAGTGCAACCGGCTTGCTGTAAACGATTTGAGGGGCCACCGCCATCTGCCGCGCCGCGGCGAATAAAGCCTCGGCGCCGCGCGCGGGTACAGGTTTGCTCATTGTTTCGATCTCCGTGATTCTTTTCGCGGCGGAACACCGCCGGTTCACTGATTGACGTTCGTCTTCACCTTCCAGCAATACGGCGTGTCGCCGACGAACCGTTTGAAAACCGCGGTGAAATGCGACTGCGAGCGGAAGCCGCAGCTCAATGCAACATCGAGCATGCTGTGTTTCGAGCGCGTCAACAGCTGTTGCGCGTGCTCGATCCGGCGCCGCAACAGGTATTCGTGCGGACGCAAGCCCGTCGCGCGGCGGAATTGCGCGGCAAAGTGCATGCGCGTGAGTCCTGCGCTTTGCGCCATCTCGGCCAGACCGATCGAGTCGGACAAATGCGCCTCGATGAATTCGATCGTGCGGCGCATACGCCACTGCGGCAGCGCCGCCGCTTCGCGCGTTTGCCGCGCCGCCGCCGTGAAATAGCGCGACACGAGCCGCGACACGATCGCGAGGCACACGCTGTCGGTAAACAGCTTGCCCGAGGCGGCGTCGGTAGAATGCGAAACCGCCAGCGCCTGTCCGAGCCGCTCGAGCGTCGGGTCGCGCAAAATGCGCGGATCGGCGAGCACGATGTCTCCGGCGTGCGCGTGGCCGAACAGGTCCTCGAAGCACTCGGCGAGCGCCTGCTGCGACACGAACAGGTGCAGCACGTCGCCGGGCGACTCGAAGCGCACGCTGACAGGAACCGTCGGCGCGGTGACCTGCACGGCGCCGGCCGTCACACGGCCCGACACGATCGAGCGTCCCGCGTGCTCGAAATTGAGCGTCGTGCACTTGAGGTTCAGCCCGATGCAGTGGTATCCAGCATGCCCCTGATGCGACGCCTCGAACGAACCGGCGTCGTTGCGCGTCCAGCGCGCGACCATCATTTCCCCATACGGAAGCGAATCGCGCGCCTCGTCGACGACGGGGTAGCGCCAGTGATGCTCGGAATGGATCGGGTTGCCGTTTTTTCTGCGCACGGCGTCCGTGGCGATTTCAGTTGAATGAGTCGACAAGGCAATCATGAGCGGCCTGCGCGAAGTGAGTGTCATGCGATGCGGGAATCACAGCTTCCCGCGCTCACTCAAAGGTATCCGAACAGACCCGGTCCAACTAGCCCTACAAAGGATTGGCATGAGCCACTGTTGGTTTGCTCAACTCATCTGCAGGTTTAATCGTCTAATCCGATTTGCGTACTGTGCGTACGCGCATGCGTCGATAGCGGCAATCCCGTGCGGGATTCGATGGCGGCCGCGCCGTCAGCGCGTTTGCCGATACGACAGACAGTCAAAACACTGATGACTGCGTGTCCGGAAATGCTCGATGCTCTGTCCGGCGGCCACCGCGCGTCTGAGCCACGACGGCATATCGCCGGCTCCGGTCCATGTATTGCCGTATGCATCGCGATAGCGGATCGCGCCGAGTTCGCGCGCGTCGTCGACGAGCGCCTGCTCGAGTGCGTCGAACGTGATGCCGCATTCCTTCATGCGGCGCCGGATCCAGCGAATCAGGCGTTCGCGCGCTTCGCCTTCGAGAGGCAGTGGTACTGCGCGGGTCATGCGGGCTCCTCGGAGATCCATTCTGAACCAATTCGGAAAGATTCAACCCCGAATCCATCGAACGCGTCGTCATTGCGGCAGAGTACCGAGGCTCGCGCGCCCCGCATTTGCCGAACAGCACGTGCCGATTCAAATATGCACGTCCTCTCCGGGCCGATGTAGTAACCGCGCACGCGCGGTTCGCGCGAAGCGGCTTCGCATGGACTGCCGACGGTTCGCCCAAATGGTGGTACGCGTCAGCCGTCGCGGGCCGGTATCTCGTGCGAACGGGAACGGCGTGTGCTCGAATCGTGCGATTTCGACAAATTGCGACTGCCGCTAAAAGACAGCCGATGCCCAGTGACTACACTCGATGCCGGTGGATATTCAGTGCGAATCGTCCCGGATCGCCGGGCCCGCTACGCGTGACCCGCCACACAAGCATCGTCAGAATGCACGTCGGCAGAGCGGCGAATCGCCGGCACTGTAGTGAACAAAAAAACGCGCATCGCTGAATCTCGCTCTTCAGCGTCAAGAGGAAACGGCAACTGGAAACAAGTCCGTCGGGCAGGGGTTGAGTGGCGGCCGATGCCGGTGCTCACGAGCGGCCGCGCGGCGCGCGCGTGACCGATACGATTGAAGTGGGGTTATCCGGCCACGCGGCATGCGCGCGTACATTACCGGCCAGACCGACGAACCGGAGCCCGCACGCTTTGCGCACGGCGTGGCGATACGCGAGGCACTGCGCGACTTCTCGGCGGGTTCCCGGCCATGCTATATATCGCGCTTTTGGCGGACAGCGCTGCCGGCCGTTGCGGCAGCGTGTCTGCTGCGAACAGACCGATCTTCTGTCACACCGCACCCGTGCTTCCCGCACAGGCGCGGTGCGCTCTCCCAGTTGCCGTGAAATTCCCCAGACGCACATTTGACCAGGTGCGCCGCCCCGACGCTCGCGCGCTGCGCATACTCGCAGCGGCGCTTGCGTCCGCTGTGTTTTACGCCGACACACTGACGCCGCTTCACATCGCGGTTGCCGTTCTCTATGTCGTCGTGGTTCTGCTGGTCGCCATGAGCGGCTCGCGGCGCGCGACGATCGTCACCGCATGGATCTGTTCCGCGCTGACGCTGATCGCGCTCGCCATCTCGCACACGGACTGTATTGCGGGCGACGCCGGCGGGCGCGGCGCGATGAGCCTGATCGCGATCGCCGTCACGTCGTTGATCGCCGTGCGCCATCAGAGCGGCACCGCGCGTCTCGTCGAGCAGATCCATCTGCTGAACCTGACGCACGACGCGATCGTCGTCTACGACATGAAAGACCGCATCGCGTTCTGGAATCAGGGCGCGGAAAAGCTTTACGGATGGCCCGCGCATCGCGCGCTCTCGCAGCCGATTCACGAACTCACGCAGACGCGCTTTCCCGATGCCGCCGACGTGCGCGCCGCGTTGCTGCGGGACGGCCGCTGGGACGGCGAGCTCGAACGCACGCGCCGCGACGGCCGCGTCGTGATGATCGCGAGCCGCCTCGCGCTGCTGCGCGACGAACGCGGCAAACCGCGCGCCGTGCTCGCGACCGATAACGACATCACGTGCCGCAAGCTTCTGCAAGCGGAACTGCAGCGCAAGCAGGACGAAATGAGCGCGATGCTCGAAGCGATTCCCGGGATGATCTGGGCGTCGACGCACGACGGCACGATCGAACCCGTCAATCGACGCTGGGATGCGTTCGACATCGCGCGCACGCATGCACCCCAGAACGACCAGAGTCTGTGGCGCAGGCTCGTTCATCCGAATGACCTGCCGCGACTCGAAAACGACTGGCGCACCGCGGTCGCGACCGGCGCGTCGTTCGAAGGCACCGCGCGCCTGCGCCGCAAGGACGGGCTGTACCGCTGGATGCATATTTGCGCGGAGCCACTCTTCGATACGACCGGCCAGATCGTGCGCTGGTATGGCATCAATACCGATATCGAGGAGCGCAAGCGCGTGGAGGAAGCGCTCGAGCGCAGCGAAGCGTTTCTCGCCGAGGGCCAGCGGCTTTCGCGAACGGGCAGCATCGCAATGAAACTTCCGGATGGTGAAATGCTCTGGTCGCAAGAGGCGCATCGCATTTTGGGCTATGCTGCGAACGTCGTTCCAGGCATGGATCTGATCCTCGCGCGCACGCATCCCGAAGACGTCGCGCTCGTGCGCCAGAGCTACCGGCAAGTACTGGCCGAGGCGCCGTTCATCGATATCGAGTACCGGCTCGTCATGCCGGACAGGTCCGTCAAACACGTGCATTTTGTCGCTCATTTGAGCGCGCGCCAGTCCGGGCGGTTCGAGTACGTCGGAGCCTTGATGGATGTGACCGAAGCCAAACAGACCGAAGAGGCGCTCACGCGCTCGATGACCGAGCTCGCCCACGTGACGCGCGTCACGATGCTCGGCGAGCTGACCGCGTCGATCGCGCACGAGGTGAGCCAGCCGATCGCGGCGATCGTCACCTGCGGTCACGCGGCGCTGCGTTGGCTCGACCGGCCCGAGCCCGATCTGGCCGAGGCGCGCGACGCGATCGACAAGGCGATACGCAGCGCGAAGCGCGCCAGCGACATCGTCTGGCGGATCCGCTCGATGGCGCAAAAGCGCGGCCCCACGTATGCGGTGCTCGACCTGAACGCGCTCGTCGACGAATCGATCGAGCTCGTGCTGCACGAACTGCACGATCATCGCGTCGAGCTCGAAATCGCATACGTGACGCCATCGCCGCAGATCAACGGCGACCGGGTACAGTTGCAACAAGTATTGATCAACCTCATCATGAACGGCGCGCAGGCGATGGCGTCGGTCACGGGCCGCGAAAAGAGGATGTGGGTCGCGACGCGCATGGCCGATGCGCAGCATGCGCATGTGATTGTCAGGGACTCCGGCACCGGCATCAGCGCCGAACACGCCGAGCAGCTCTTCGAAGCGTTTTTCACGACCAGGTCCGAGGGCATGGGCATCGGACTGTCGATCTGCCGTTCTATCGTCGAAGCGCACGGCGGCCGCATCTGGGCTGAGTCGCCGCCCGAAGGCGGCGCCGTGCTGCAATTTACCTTGCCCGTAACGATGGGAGACAGCAATGAGCAGTGAAGCCGCCAACGAACCCGTGAACGTCGCGGACAACGCGATCGTCTACGTCGTCGACGACGACGAGTCGATGCGCGATGCCGTCAGCACGTTACTCCGCTCGATCGGCCTCAAGGTGAAGACATTCTCGAGCGCGCAGGATTTTCTCGCCGCCGAGCGGCCCGACGCTCCCGCGTGCCTCATTCTCGACGTGCGCCTGAAAGGACAAAGTGGACTCGCAGTCCAGGAGCAGATTGCCGCGCACCAGATCCGCATGCCGATCGTGTTCATGACCGCGCATGGCGACATTGCGATGTCGGTGAAAGCGATGAAAGCCGGCGCCCACGATTTTCTCGCGAAGCCGTTTCGCGACCAGGACATGCTCGACGCGGTCTCCGAGGCGCTGGCCGCCGACCAGGAGCGGCGCCAGGCGGACCGTTCGTTCGCCGGCTTGCGGCGCTGCTACGACTCGCTGACGCCGCGCGAGCGCGAGGTGATGGCGCTCGTCGCGAGCGGCCTGCTGAACAAGCAGATCGCGGCCGAAATGAAACTCAGCGAAATCACCGTGAAAATTTACCGCAGTCAGGCCATGAAGAAGATGGAAGCGCGCTCGCTCGCCGATTTCGTGCTGAAGGCGGAGGCGCTCGGCGTGAAGGCCGCGCTCGGCGCGCCGTCGTTTGTCAGCATAAGAACGGCGCCGCGGGTTTAGTCGCGCATTCAATCGCGGGTAGCTTTCGGGCGGGCTCACAGCTCGCTGACGATCTTCTTGGCACGCAGCACGCACGCGGGGCTCATGCTCAGTTCGTCGACGCCGAGACCGACCAGCAGCGGAATCATCCGCGGTTGCGCGGCCGCCTCGCCGCACACCGCGACCTCGATGCCGGCCTGCCGCGCCGCGTCGCAGACCATCGCGATCGCGCGCAGCACCGCCGGATGATCGCATCGATAGAGCGGCGCGAGCTTCGGATTCGCGCGGTCGGCGGCCATCACGTACTGCGTGAGGTCGTTCGTGCCGATCGAAAAAAAGTCGACTTCCGGCGCAAGCATATCGGCGGTCAATGCGGCCGCCGGCGTTTCGATCATGATGCCGAGCTTCGGTGCGCCGAACGGAATGCCTTCGCCGGCGAGTTCGCGCGCGCATTCGGCCATCAGCGCCTTGACGCGCCGCACTTCGTCGACGTCGGCGATCATCGGCAGCATCGCCTGCACGTTGCCGGCGCTCGCCGCGCGCAACAGCGCGCGCAACTGCGGTTTGAACACGTCGGGACGGTCGAGGCACATGCGCACGCCGCGCCAGCCGAGGAACGGGTTGTCTTCACGCGCAAACGCGATGCCGGGCACGGGCTTGTCGCCGCCGATGTCGAGCGTGCGGATCACGACCGGATGCGGTGCGAACGCTTCTGCAACGCGACGGTAGACGCTGTATTGCTCGTGCTCGCCCGGCAGCGAGCGGCGATTCATGAACAGCAGCTCGGTGCGAAAGAGGCCCACGCCCATTGCGCCCACCGCCTTGGCCGCCTCGATCTCGTCCGGCGAACCGAGGTTCGCCGCGATGCGAACCGGCCGGCCCGCGCGCGTGACGGGCCCGACGTCGCGATAGACGTCGAGCGCGGCGCGGTGCGCGCGTGCTTCGTCGATGCGCGCCGCGAACCGTTCCTGCAACGCGCGCGTCGGCTCGAACCAGACATGACCGAGCGTGCCGTCGACGGCGACCTGCGCCACGCCGCGCAGCCTGCTATCGGGAACGGCCAGACCGAACACCGCGGGAATACCGTGCGAGCGCGCGATGATGGCGAGATGCGATGTCGCGCTGCCGCGTGTGCAAACGAGCGCCGCGATGTTCGCGACATTCGCGCGCGCGAGATCGGGCGCCGTCAGATCCGAGGCGAGCACGACGCAAGGCTTCGCGATGCCGGCAAGGCTCGCGTCCTGCTGACCGTTCAGACGCAGGGCGACCTGACGCGTGATGCCATGAATATCGTCGGCGCGGCTGCGCAGATACTCGTCGTCGATCGACTCGAACGATGCGGCGAGCGCCGCGCCGACTTCGAGCGTCGCGGCCGTCGCGTCGCGGCCCGCTGCGATGCGCGTTCTGATTTCACCCGCGAATTCGTCGCTGCGCGCGACGCTCACGAGCGCTTCGGCAATGCCGTCGTGATCGCCCATCCGGTCGAACTGGCTGTCGAGCGCGGCCAGTGCGTCGTCCAACGCGCGATCGAAGCGCATCGCTTCGGTTGCCGTTTCGTGCGGCCCGATGAACTGACGCGCGGCTCGTAATGGCTCGGGAAGGTACACGAAGGCGTCGCCGAATGCGACGCCTTCGCTTGCCGGTATGCCGATCAGCGGCGGCGTCTCGTCTGCGGGTGCGCCAGAGCGATCGCCGTCTGCGCCATTGCCGGCGCCGGTACGCGACGACGCATCGGGCGCGTCCGTGTCGCCCCCGCACGCCGCCGCATCGGCGGCGTGCGCGGCGCTCGCCGGCTGCACGCCCGCTTCCGGCGAAGACAGGAACTGCGCCATTCGCGCCACCGCATCGCTTTCGTCGGCGCCGTCCGCGCGCAGCACGATCTGGTCGTGTTCGCGGATGCCGAGCAGCATCAGTTTCACCGCGCTTTTCGCGTCGGCGCTCGTCGAACCGTGCAGCACGAGCAGCGAGCACGAAAACTCTTTCGCGAGCTTCGCGAACTGCGTTGCGGGCCGCGCATGCAGCCCTTCGGTCACTTTCACCACCACCGCTGTTTCGAGCATCGACTTCACCTTCCCGTCTGACGTGCCGTGAGCTCACGGCACGGACGATTGACGCAAGCTTGCGACGGGCGATAAGCGCCGGCCGCTCGTCTGCGAGGCCGGCGCTCGCGGCATGCGCATCCCGCTCAGCGATCCGCGATCTCGATCACCGTGCCGCGTTTCATGCACGCGAGCAGTTCGCCCGCGTCGACCGGCTGCGCGCAGATCTCGCCGGGCCGCTGCGCTTCGTTCGCGCCATTGAAATTGATCACGACGTGACCGAGTTCGCTGACCTTGTTCCATGCGCCTGGGCCCACCGCGGTAACGGACGCGCTGATCGCGCCGATGCGCAGCGTCGAGCCCGCTTGCGGCGCCTGCTGCTGCGCAGCTTCGACACGATGCAGCACCGACACTTCGGCCAGCTCGGGGGGCGCGCCATCCGCGTACAGGATCAGCACGCCGCCTTCGAGCAGTTCCGGCACTTCCGGGCCCACTTCGGAAATCACCGTTTTGTAGTAGTGCATAGTCCGTTTCCAGAGAAGGTCGTCGCTCACAGCGCGAAACTCGCTGCCCATGCAATCAGCACCGAAACCGGTCCCATGATCTGCCGGCTGATCAGCACCGCGGGCACGCCGACGCGGATCGTCTCCGGCTTCGCTTCGCCGAGCGCCATGCCGACCGGCACGAAATCGCAACCGACCTGCGTGTCGTAGGCGAACAGCGCCGGCAGCGCCATTTGCGGCGGAATCGTGCCGTTGCCGATCGCGGGCCCGATGATCGCCGCGCCGATCACCTGCGCGATCACCGCACCCGGGCCCAGCACCGGCGACAGAAACGGCAGCCCGCATATCGCCGACAGCACGACGAGGCCGACGATATTGCCCGCGAGCGGCTCGAGCAGATGCGCGAGACCGTTGCCGATACCGGTTGCGTTGATGATGCCGATCAGCATCGTCACGAAGGCCATGAACGGCAGCACGTTGCGGATCACCGTGTCGATCGCCTTGCGGCCGCTGTTGAACAGCACATTGACGACACCGCCCATCACGCGCCCGATCGAGGTGATGAGCCCGACGATGCCGCGGCTTTCCGCACCGCCGGGCTGCCCTCCGATGCCCGGCGGCGCGACGACAGCCGCTCCCGCGCCGCCGGCCGCCGGCATCGCGAGCGCATCGCCGGGGCTGGCAGGGCCGCCCGCCTCGGGCGCCGGCGCAGCCTCGCCTGCTTCGCGTTCGACCACGGACAGGTTTTCGGGCAGCACGCCCGATACGTACACGTCTTCGGTGATGAACTGCGCAAGCGGCCCCGACTGACCGACCGGCGTCAGGTTGATGGTCGGGATGCGTTTGCGCGGATAGACGCCGCAACGCGCCGTGCCGCCGCAGTCGATCACGACGGCCGCCATTTCCGACTCGAGCGGCGGATTGCGAAATCCGTCGACGACGGTCGCGCCGGTCAGTTCGGCAAGACGCGTCGCGAGTTCAGGAATCTTGCCGCCCGTCACCGCGACGATCTTGTTGTGCTCCGGCGTCGGCTGAACGAAGATCGGGCCGCCCCAGCCGTTCGGCCCATGCACGACCTTGACGGTCCGATAAGCTCTCGTGTCCATTGCGTTGTCCCCTTTCGTGTCCCGGTGATCGGCGGGCAATCACAGCTTGATGTTTTCGCGGCGCGCGATAAGCCGCGTGATGACCTCGGTGAGCATGCCCTTGAAGAGGTTCACGACGAGGCCCACGATCAGGTAGAACAGCGCAAGTTTGGGAATCGAAAACGGCAACGGGTGCGTTTCGGCGAGCTTGGTCAGCCCCGCGGCCACGCCGAGCCAGACGAACAGTTCACCGGGGTTGCAATGCGGAAAGAGCCCGGTAATCGGGTGGCACAACGAAACGGCCGAATCGTAGAACGCAGGCTTGTGCTTCTCTTCGAGAAACACGCCGAACGTGTAGGCCATCGGGTTTGTCAGAAAGAACATCGCAAGCAGCGGCAGCAGCGTATAGCGCGTGATCACGTTCTTCGAAAAGAAACGCGCAAGACCCTGAACGCGGTGCTCGCCGATCAGCGCGATCAGCGTATAGACGGCGGTCAGCAGCACGATCAGTGTCGGCAGGATGCCGGTGACGAAACCGATGAACACCTTGCCGCCCGCGTTGAACACGCCGATGAACGCTTCGGCGAAGTGCGTAAGCCAGTCGAGAACGATCACGGCGACTCTCCCAGTGGTCCAGCTGATGCGCGAAAAGCTCCGTCGTCATGGTTGCGGACGGAACCGGACGATATGGCTGTGGACGGGCGAAACCTCAGGCCGGTTGCGCCGTGCGCTGCGCGCGCTCGAGCGCATCCGACGCAGCGATCACGATACTGCGGCGCAAACCGGAGCCTGCGAGCCGCATACGGAATTCATCGATGGCGAGGCCGGAAAATCCGTCGTGCTGACGAAACCGGCTGAAGACGGTCATACCGGACATGCTCAGAAATTCGCGGACCGTGAGCGCGCTGTCGAGCACGACGATCGCAATCGCGCCACGCCCGAATCGGACCTTGCATGCGCCGACGCCGAGAAAACCGCTAGTCCAGCGGCCCGCCGTGCGACGCAATGCATCGCCGTAGCGGCGCATCTGAAACCACGACGCCACCACTTGCAACGCCCAGAACACGGCTAAAGCGAGCAACGCGCCACGCACATAGTCCATTGTCGTCTCCCGGCTCTTCATGCATGTGTTCCGCGCGACCGATGACCGGAAGGCCGCGACGTATTCGCACGCCGCGCGATTCACACACAGACGCGGAGCATGAACATCATGCTCTCCTAATAATACAATTGTTCAAACTCAACTGAATTGGGGAAAACGCGAGTCGGTCTTTCAAGCGGCTTTATCCGCTTTACCAAGCGCGATTAGCCAGTAGCGCTTAGCAGCGCTTAGCCAGTAGCGATTTCTATCGCGCTTTCCGTCAGTTGGTCTGTCTTTTATTGATCGGTTGCATTGTCACCCTAATCGCGCGTCGAGTACACGCGTTTCTTGATGCATTGTTTTTCGATTCGCTGCTTCAGCTTGCACTCGCGATGTTCTGCGCCACGATCGCGGCGACGTCGTCGCGCGCCTCGATGTGCGGCAGATGCCCGACGCGCGCGAATCGATGCACTGCAACGCGGCCCGGCAGACCCCGCGCGTGCCGCGCGGGCAGAATGCGATCCTGCAGGCCCCAGATCACGCGCACCGGTATCGACAGCGCGGCAAGCACGCCGCGCAGATCGAGGCTTTGTGCGCCGTCGGGAAAAAAAGTATCGGCCAGCGCGGCGAGGCGCGCCCGGACGTGCGCATCGCCCAACTGTTGTTCGGCAGTCGCGACAAACATCTGGTCCATCTGTACGGGGTCGGCGAACAGTTCCTTGAGCCATGCCGCAAAGCTCGCGCGCCGCGACGCCTGCGTGATGCCGTGCAAAAACGCGGCGTTGCTGTCGGGTCCGAGGCCCGCGGGCGCGATGAGCGTCAGCGAACGGATCCTTGTCTGCGCGAGCGAACCACAGGCCGCGGTCGCGAGCGAGATTGCACCGCCGAACGAATGACCGGCCAGATGGCAATGCGTGATGTGCGCGGCAGCCAGCGTTGCGTCGACGGCGGCGACGATGTCGTCGAGTGTGCCGGCGCGCTGCGCGGCCGACTTGCCGTGCGCGGGCAGATCGAGCGCGAGCACGCCGGGCCCCGCCGGAGCGGCACGCTCGAACGCATGGCAGAACGGGCGCCAGCTGTTGAGCTCCGCCGCAAAGCCATGCAATAGCACGAGCGGGTCGCCCGTGCCTTCGCGCAGCCAGACGCCGTGCAAAGGCGCAGCGCGCTCGCGTGGCACATCGCTTGCGCCGATGCGGCCGAGCGGCCCGGAGCCGGCGATGCCATGCAGATCGAGGCCACGTTCGCGCGCAAGGCGCCGTGCGGCAGGCGTCGCGCGCAAGCGGCCCGCGACGGCGCGCATATCGACCGGGACCGCCGGCGCGGAAGACGGCGCCGACGCGACATGCGCACTCGCGGTATCCGCGCTCACCGCATGCGCGACCGGCGCTGCGTCATGCGCCGCACCGCCCGCGTCGTCGCCACTATCCGCGTCCTGCGCAAGCGCCGCAGCGGGCGCCTGCGCCCCCGCGAGGTCCGCCACCGCCTCGCCGTCCGCATAGATCCATGCGATCGGCGTACCCACGGGCACCGTCTCGCCGACTGCCGTGCTGATATGGCGGATCGTGCCGCTTGCCGGCGCATCGACTTCCATCGTCGCCTTGCTCGTCTCGATCTCGAAGATCACCGCGCCCGCGCGCACCGCTTCGCCTTCGTGCACATGCCACGCGGCGATCATGCCTTCGGTCATGTCCATATCGACGCGCGGCAGGATCACTTCGGTCGGCATCTCAACGTCTCCCGCCGACGCTGCGGCGCGCGGCCGCGACGATATCGCCGACCTGCGGCACGGCGGCTTTTTCGAGTTCCGGGTTATACGGCAGCGGGCAGTCGGCACCGCCCACGCGTATGACCGGCGCGTCGAGATAATCGAACGCCTCGCTCTCGCAGACGATCGACGCGATCTCCGCGCCGATGCCGAGCTGCTGTACGCCCTCATATACGCAGATCAGGCGAGAGGTCTTCTTCACGCTATCGACAATCGCATTGCGATCGATCGGCCGCACGCTGCGCAAATCGATCACTTCCGCGTCGATGCCCTCTTCTTCGAGCTGCGCGGCCGCTTCGAGCGAGCGGATCGCCATCACCGATGTCGCGACGATCGTCACGTCGCGCCCCGCGCGGCGCAGCGCCGCCTTGCCGATCGGCTCGGTGTAATAGCCCTCGGGCACCGGCCCTTTGCTTCTGTACAGCAGCTTGTGTTCGAAGATCATCACCGGGTCGGGGTCGTCGAGCGCGGCGAGCAGCAGCCCTTTCGCGTCGTGCGGCGTACTCGGCTGAATCACCTTGAGGCCCGGCACATGCGCGAACCACGCTTCGAGGCTCTGGCTGTGCTGCGCGGCGGCGCCCGTACCGGAGCCGGCCGGAAAGCGCATCACGAGCGGCACCGATACCTCGCCGCCGAGCATGAAGCGCAGCTTCGCCGCCTGGTTGACGATCTGCTCCATCGCGAGCGTCGCGAAATCGGAGAACTGGAATTCGTAGATCGGCCGCGAGCCCGTCAGTGCGGCGCCGACCGCGATACCCGCACCGCCCAGCTCGGAGATCGGCGTATCGATCACGCGCTCGGCGCCGAAACGCTGATAGAGGTCGCCGGTCACCTGAAACGCGCCGCCGTACACGCCGATATCCTCGCCCATCACGAACACGCGCTCGTCGCGCGCGAGTGCGATCGCGATGCCTTCCTGAATCGCTTGTGCATAGGTCAGCTCACGCACGTTCGCATCGGTATTCAACCCGGCGTTCGCATCGGTGTTCGCGCTCATCGCGCGGCTCCCGCCGTTCCCGGCATGCGGGGTTCGGCCTGCGTATAAACGTAGCGCGTGAGCTCGGCGCGCGACGGCGCCGGGCTCGCCTGCGCAAACGCAAGGCCTTCTTCGATCTGCGCTTCGACGTCCGCGCGCATCGCAGCGGCTTGTGCCGCATCGAGCAGGCCGTAGCGTATGAGCTCCTGCTCGAAGCGCGGAATCGGATCGCGCGCGCTCCACTCGTCGATTTCATCGCGTGTGCGGTAGCGGTCGCGGTCGCTCTTCGAATGGCCGCGCAGCCGGTACGTCTCGCACTCGACAAGACTCGGCCCCGCGCCGCCGCGCGCTCGCGCGACCGCCGCTTCGCTGGCGGCCAGCACGTCGGCAAACGCATTGCCGTCGACGGTCACGCCGGGCATATCGTACGCGGCCGCGCGCTGCGCGATATGCGGCACGGCCGTGGAGCGCTCGACCGGCATCGACATCCCGTACCGGTTGTTCTCGCAGACGAAAATCACGGGCAGCTTCCAGATCGACGCGAAATTCAGCGATTCGTGAAACGCGCCCTCGTTGTTCGCGCCATCGCCGAAAAAGCACATGACGACCGAGTCGCGACGCTGGCGGCGAATCGACAGCGCAGCACCGACGGCGATCGGCAGCCCGCCGCCGACAATGCCGTTCGCGCCGAGATTGCCGCGCTGCACGTCGGCGATATGCATCGAGCCGCCGCGCCCGCGGCAATAGCCGGTCTCCTTGCCGAAGAACTCGGCGAACATCCGCTTCGGATCGGCGCCCTTGCCGATACAGTGGCCGTGGCCGCGATGCGTCGACGTGATGTAGTCGGCGTCGGTCAGCGGCAGCGTCGCGGCAATCGCGCTCGCTTCCTGCCCGATCGACAGATGCATCGTGCCGTGAATCAGGCCGCGCATATAAGCCTGCTCGGCGCTTTCCTCGAAACGGCGCACAAGAATCATCTTGCGCAACGCGTCGCGCAACGTTGCGGGATCGTGGCGGCAATAGATCGCGGGAGCCGGGCGCGGAAGCCCGGCGGTTCGCTCCTTTATTTGCTCGCCACGTTGTTCGCCCTGTTGTTCGCCCTGTTGTTCGCCCTGTTGTTCGCCCTGTTGTTCGCCCTGCCGCACGTCGTGTTGCCCGTCGTGTTGTTCCGCTGCTTGCCCGGCTACCTGCTGCATGAACGTCTCCTTCGCGTGCCGCGTGGCCCGTCTCGTGCCTCGTGCCTCGCGTGCGTCAAGCTGCCACGGCCGAAGCGCCGTGCACCATTTCGTCCTGGCGGCGCCGCAGCGCGACGATCGCCGACGCGGCATCGACCGCGCAATTGCGGTACGTCAGCAGTTCGCCGCGCCTGATCGGCTGCGTAACCGAACCGTGTTCGATAAGACCGCATGGCACCGCCTGCTGTGCACGCGCATCGGCAGATGTCATCGCCCACGCGCGATACGTGTATTCGCCGATCGCATCGAGCGGTTCGCCCGGCCGCAAATCCTTCTTCGCAACCGCGCACACTTCGACGACAGGCACCGGCAGCGGCTCCATATCGGCGCGCCCGTACAGCACCGAGCGCGCGCACGTGAGCGGCACTTCGAGGCTCGTCAGGTGATACGGCCGATAGAACGTGTAGTACGGACCCTTGCCGAGCTTCAGGTCTGCCATGCGCTGGCGCAGCCGCGGATGCGCGAGCTCCGCGACGACGAAGACGCCAGGCGCCACGCCCTTGCCGATCGTATAGTCGACCACGCCTTTGCTCGACAGGATCCCGCCATCGGCCTTCGGACACAGCACGCGATGCAGCTCGTCGAGCGTCGCGCTCGGGCCATGCATGCCTGGCACGTCGGGCACGAGGCCGGTTGCGTTGCCGATGGCGGCCATTTCCACGGCGGTTTTCGAGCCGTCGACGAACTCGACGAGCATGCGCGGGTTCATGTTGCGGCGCTGCGCTTCTTCGAGATACGCATCGGGTGTCGCGTCGATATTGAGCGGATTGTTCTTGCCCTTGCCCGCGGCGACGACCGGATAACCGAGCGCGCTGACGAACTGGATCAGTTCGATCGTCGAGCTCGGCTCGTCGCCGGCGCCGAGCGAATAGACGACGCCAAGGCGCTGCGCCTCGCGCCGCAAATACGCGCCGATCGTCACGTCGGCTTCGACGTTCATCATCACCAGATGCTTGCCGTGCTCCATCGCCACGAGGCCGATCTGTGCGCCGACCGCGGGCTTGCCCGTCGCGTCGATCACGACGTCGATCAGGTCGCTCGTGCAGACGAGCTGCGCATCCTGCGTGATCGCGATGTCGCCCGCTTCGATGGCCTGCGCGAGCACACTCGCCGTTTCGACCACGCGATAGCCGGTGTCCGCGGCATTCGCGACGCGCACCGCCGCGCATGCGGCATCGACGCGCAGATCGGCGATCGCGCCGATCGCAAGGCCATGCATCTGCCGCACCTGCGTGACGATGTCCGTACCCATTTCGCCGCTGCCGATCAGGCCGATGCGAATCGGCCGGCCGGTTGCCGCGCGCTGTTCGAGGTCGGCGGCAAGGCCGCTCGGCGTGATGTTGTGCATGAACATGTCTCCTTGCTGCAGGGTTTCGAATGCTCTTGCGATGGCACTTTTGTATTTTATGTTAGCAGTATGTTCACGAAAGGGACAAGGCCGCGCATTGCGAAAATCGCGGGCTAACGCTCGGGACTACCCCTGGATGCGCGGAAAAGGCGCGCGCGAACCGTGCATGCGGCGAACGCGCGCGCATGCACGGTGCAGTGCAAAAAAGATCGGAAAGGACAACGAGGAAAACGCGCGTTACGCGCCGCCCGCGAGCTTGAGCACGTCTTTCGCGGTGTATTCGTCAGTGATCAGAACAGTTGGCTTGAGCAGCTTCAACGCGCCGGCGAGCGCATGAACCTTGCCCGCGCCGCCCGCCGCGAGCACGCGCACCGGCACTTTTTTGATGATGTCGAGCGGCACCGACATCACGCGTTCGTTGATCGGATGATCGACGAGCCTGCCGTTCGCGTCGAAGAAATTGCACAGCACGTCGCCGATCGCACCGGCCTTCACGACCGACGCACGATCCGCGTTCGTAATGAACTTCGATTGGTGCGAGGTCTGATCCGCGCTCGTGCCGGCCGCGCCGAGCACGACCGCGTCGAGCGATTTCGCGAGTTCGAAAATATCGGCGAGCCCGCAGCGCTCGATCAGCGTCTGACGCGTCGCCGCGCTATCGACGAACAGCGGCGCCGTCATCAGATAGCAGTCCGCCTGAAACAGTGTGGCAAGCCGCCACGCGAATTCGGCCGGATTGAACTTGCGCGCCTTCATGATGCCGCCGAGCAGCGAGACGATGGAGAGCCGGTCGACCGCGCGCTCCTCGATAAAGCCGAGCGAACTCACGAGCGTACGACCCCAGCCGACGCCGATGCGCATATCGGCACGCACGAGCGAGGACACGTACGCGCCCGTCGCCGCGGCAATCGGCGCGGTCGCATCGGCGCCGCGCGCGGACAGCGGCACGACGATCGCCTCGCCAAGATTGAAGCGCGTTTCGAGCTGACGCTCGGCGTCGACGCATTCGGCAAGACGGTCGCCGATCGTGATCTGCACCTCATTGCGTTCGCGCGCGGCCGCCAGCAGGCGCACGACCGTTACGCGTCCGACCCCGAGCTTCTGCGCGATTTCGCTCTGCGTCATTTCCTCGACGTAGTACATCCACGCAGCGCGCAAACGCAACCGCCGCGTCGGATTCTGCTCGTCGCTCTCCATGCTCGGCGCGGAAATATTCGCCTTCGGCAAGCTCGGCTCCTATCATTAAAAAGTCGGCATCGGTGCTGAACAGTTGTGCTATCTTAACTTCAAATGTTTCATCGCTGACGCTCAGTCATTGTGCTCGGCATCGAGAGTGCGCGGAGCGCTGCGCCACTGGGTCTCACATCGGGTTCGACACGAGTTTTTCTTCGGGAAAGCCATGGAGACGAAATCGCTGTTGCCGCAGCAACTCTCGCGAGACATCAATCAGCTCGGCATCGCCCTGAAGGATTGTGCGCGGCAGTTGCGCTACGCGGCCCGCAATGTGCCGGGTCCGCTGCGCGGCGAAAACTCGAGCGAAGCGCAAACGGCGCAGACTACGGCCGGGCGCCCGCCGCTTACGTCACAGCGTTCGCCGCGCTCGCCGCTCTCCTCGCTTCCCTCGCTATCGCTTGAATCGGTGGCGCACCTCGCCGACGATCTGCTCGAAAGCGCCGAATCGTTCGCGGGCCACGCGGTGCCGCCGCTGCAGGACCACTGGAAGTCGCCGGTGCCGTTGGCATCGCTGACCACTTATCTCGGCGCATCGAGCAGCGACACGAAGGCGCAGCGCAAATTCTCGATGTCGTACTACGCGGCCGCCAAGCAAGTCGGATCGTAGCCATGTCGTTCTGTGAGCCAAGGAGTTGGTAGAATGTTTTGTCTTCCTAAGACCGCTTGGCCTCCGACTTGCTGGCGAGTTCGCGCGAACGTTCGATCCAGTCGTCGTTCGCCGGCGGCACGGCGGCGCCGGGCGCGCTGGCGCGCCCCTGCGCGCAGCTCGCCGCATCGCTGATCGATCTGCAGCCGATCCGCAGCACGCGCTTCGATACGCTGCCCGATGTCGGCGCGCCCTGGTGGCTCGTCACCGAGCCGAACGCGTATGTGTTTCTGATGCTGACGGTCGCGTCGCTGTGCAGGGAAACGTGCCCGAACGGCATCGTCACCGAGCCCGATGCGGTGCTGCGCTTTTTCGCCGATGTGATCGGCGCGCGCGAAACGGCGCTGCGCACTGCATTGAAAGAGCGCGACCGCGTCGGTGCGCTCGCCGATGAAATCGCCCATATCGTGACGCATCTGTGCTGATCGCCGCGCACGATCGTTTGCCTGGTCGTTTGCCTGATCATTTACCTGGCCGTTTGCCTCATTGCTGATCGCCGAACCCGGGCCAATCTGCCCGCAAAGGAGCCGCGCATGTTTCAGGCGCCGCGCAACAGCCACGTGCAGCCGCCCCGTACATGGGAGCACGTGCAGAAATTGACGCTATGCCGACAGCTGTTGCAGCAGTGCTGCGACGAATATGGCGCGCGTCACGGTATCCGCATCGAAATCGACAGCCGCCGGTTCACCGCGGCTTTCTTCGCATGGATCGATGCGCTCGCTCACAACGACGATTATCGCCAGCGCAATCCGCGCGATTTTTTTCAGTTCGCATACGGCGTGCTGTTACGCGATCTGCTGCTCGAAAATGCCGTGCGGGTCGTGGAAAATCCGCTCGGGCACGTCGTCGATCAGGCCAGCGGCGACATGCGCGCCGCGCCGGCATCGTCGGACGATATCGCGCACTGGTGGCCGCCCGGCTACATGCTCACGTACTTCTGTATCGGCATGTTGAAGCGCACGCTGCGCGAGGAATGCGGCTTCCCGATCGAGCCGTCGGATGCACTTGCGCAGCCCGCGGTATGGCAGTCGTTTCGCGAGAATCTCGTCGAGGAACCGGCGCTTGCGATCGCGTACTTCGACAAGTTCATGGGCATCGAGCCGAACTGGCGCGAGCCGGGCTTTGTCGCGAACCGGCCGGCCGCCGCGCGGCCGCTGAAGAGCGTGCGGCCCGTCTGAGCTTTTCGCGCCCGGCGCCTACGGCAACGGCGCTTTCCGCAACCGGCAACGCCGCCTTCCGCCTACGCCAGCGCCGCCTTCAATCGCGCGCCGGCCAGCGGCAGGTCGCGAATACGTGCGCCGGTCGCATCGGCAATCGCATTTGCGAGCACGCCCGCTGCCGGACCCTGCGCCGCTTCGCCGACGCCGAGGAACGGCAATCCGGGCCGGTCGATCAGATGCACCTCGACGCGCTTGGGCACCGACGAAAAGCGCATGATCGGATACGTGCTCCAGTCGTAGCTCGTGATACCGCGCATGTCGAAGGTCGTCTGTTCGTAGAGTGTCCAGCTCGTCGTTTGCAGGATGCCGCCTTCCACCTGATTGCGCACGCCGTCCGGATTCACGATCTGCCCGCAGTCGATCGCGGCGACCGCGCGTTCGATCGCGACGCCGCCCGTATCGCGGTCGACGGTAATCTCCATCGCGATCGCGCAATACGCCATCAGGTTCTTGTACCTGGCGAACGCGAAGCCGACGCCGCGACTTGCGCCGCCTGCACCGTCGGCACCGGCGTGTGACGATTGCGCCGCGGCCGGCACGCGCCTCTGCCATCCGAAGCGTTGCGCGGCAAGTTGAATCACGTCGCGTGCGCGCGGATCGTCGAGATGCTTCAGACGGAATTCGACCGGATCCGCTTGCGCGACGAGCGCGAGTTCATCCATCAGGCTTTCGATCGCGAAGATGTTCATATGCGCGCCGAGCGAGCGCATCGCCGATACGCGTATCGGCATGTCCGGCAAGAAGTGATTCTGCACGTGCAGGTTCGGCACGCGATACAGCGGAATGCTGTTGCGGTCGCCGCCGCCTTCGGGCATCGGAATCGGCTTCGGCGGCGCCGGTGTGAACGGCTGCGCGAGCAGCTGCGCAGGCAGCAGGCGTCCCGCATTGTCGATCCGGTTGTTATGCGTGTTGCTCCACAGCTCGTAACGCCAGTCGACGATCGTGCCGTTCGCATCGAGCGATGCGCTCGCATGCGTCGTCATCGCGGGGCCGAACGGCTCCCACGTGTGCTCCTGCTCGCGCATCAGCTGCACGCGTACCGTGCGGCCCGGCACCGCGCGCGCGATCAGCGCGGCGTCGGCGGCCACGTCGTCGGCGGCGTTGTGACCGTAGCATCCCGAACCTTCCACATGGATGCAACGCACCCGCGCCTTCGGCAGCGACAGCATTTCCGCGAGCCCCGCGCGCAGCGGAAAAACGCCTTGCGTGTGCGACCACACGGTCAGCGATCCATCTTCGAAACGGGCGAGCGCGCATGACGGGCCGATCGAGCCGTGCGTCATATACGGCTTGCTGTAGCGTACATCGACCGTATGCGCGGCCGGCGCCGCAGCGCCGCTCTGATCCGCGACTTTGATTTCCTGCGCGGGCAGCTTCATCAGCGTTTCGTGGATCGTCGACGGATCGGGCAACGCCGGCCCTGCCTGCCACTGCGCGGCCGCCATTAACTCGCGCATCGCGACGATCGCCTGCCATTCGTCCACCGTGACGACAGCGAGATAGTTGCCGTCGCGCACTACCTTGAGTACGCCTGGCAAGCGCTCGACTGGCGCCGTGTCGAGCGCGGCCAGCGTCGCGCCGTACGCGGGCGGGCGCACGACGCGCGCGTGCACCATCTGCGGCATGCGCATGTCCTGGATGTAGCTCGGGCCGCCCGTCACCTTGCCCGGAATATCGACGCGCGGCAGCGTATGGCCGACCACATGGAACTGCGCGGGCGGCTTCAACGGCACGCCCGGCTGCGCGCTCCGATGCAGATTCGTGCCGCTTACCGCATCGCCATACGACAGACGGCGGCCGTCGGCTGCGACGATCTGGCCGGCTTGCGTGGTCAGCGTCGACGCATCGACATGCAGCTGGGCGGCCGCCGTCTGCAGCAGCAGTGCGCGCACCTGCGCCGCCGCGTTGAAGATGGCGGTGCCGCTGTCGGCGACCGAATGGCTGCCGGCCGTATAACCTTCGTTCGGCGTTTCTCCGGTGTCGGCGGTAATCAGCGTGATCGACTGCGGCTCGATGTCGAGCTGCTCGGCGGCAAGCTGCAAAAACGCGGTGCGAATGCCGGTGCCGAGTTCGGCCTTGCCCGTGCACACCGTGACCTTGCCCGCCGTGTCGATGCGAATCCATGCGTCGAGCTGCGGCGTCGTCTTCAGGCTGCCCGGCAGCTTCGGCGCGAGCGCGGTGAACGTGCCGGCTTCGGTGGTGGTGCTCTGCGCCAGCGCATCGCGCGGCCGCGGCAGCAGCGTGAAGCCGACGAGCAATGCGCCGGCGGTCAGGAAGCGGCGGCGGCCGGCGTCGATGTCGGTCTCACACGCCGTGTCTTGCGCGCCGTTCTGCGCAATATCGTGTTCCATATCGATGCCGCCTGCTGCGTCATCGTTCATGACTGGCTCTCCACCCGATGCTGCCCGCTCATGTTCGATGCCGCTTGCCGGATCGCCGCGACGATCCGCATATGCGTGCCGCAGCGGCACAGATTCGGCTGCATATGCTCGCGAATCTGTTCGTCAGTTGGCGCATCGACACGTTCGAGCAGCGCCTGCGCGCGCATCATCATCCCCGCGATGCAGTAGCCGCATTGCGCAGCCTGCTGATCGATAAACGCGCGCTGCAGCGGCCCTGGGTGCTCGATGCTGCCGAGCCCCTCGACCGTGCGCACGGCGCGCCCGTTGCATGCGGCGACCGGCAGCAGACACGAAAACACCGGCTCGTCGCCGACGATCACCGTGCACGCGCCGCACTGCCCGAGCCCGCACCCGTACTTCGCGCCATTCAGTTGCAACTGGTTGCGCAGCACGTAGAGCAGCGGTGTCGACGGGTCGACATCGATGTCGTGACGGACGTTGTTGACGGTCAGCGTCATCATGGTTCAGCGGTCTCCTTTCTGATACGCGCGACCGCGGCGGCATCGAGGCCCGGCCACGGCGCGTGCGCGCTGAAACGCGCGCGCGTGTAGTTCGCAAGGTCGGCGATCTGCGCGTCGGTGAAGGTCTGCGCGAACGGCGGCATGAAATGCGCGGCGGCGCTGCCGTGCCAGCCGATGCCGTCGAGAATCATCCGCACCGCGTTGCGCGGGCTATCCGCATTGACCGCCGTACCTTGCGCGAGCGATGGACGCTCGCCATGCGTCGTCATCGGCGCGACGGTGCTGTGGCACGACACGCACGCCGCATTGAACAGCGTCGCGCCGTTCGCGAGCGCCGCCGGCGGCGCGAGTGCCTCGAGTTCGACAGGCTGCCGATGCGCGGTCGTAGCCGCAGCGGTTGTCGCGTTGCTCACGCCCGCGCGCGTTTGCAGCGACATCACGTAGGTTGCGATTGCTTCGGCATCTTCGAGCGGCGCCTTCGCGAGCGACTGCGTGACAGGCAGCATCGGTCCGGCCGCCGCGCCGTGCTCGCTCGCAAACCCGGTGCGCAGATAGGCGACGAGTTGCGCATGCGTCCACGGCGTCGGCGCTTGCCAAAGCTTCGTCAACGCGGGCGCGTCCCAGCCTTCGAGCGTGCCGCCCGCAAAAGGCGCGTCGCGCTTTTCGGCGCCGAGCCGGTTGAGCGGCGTATGGCACGCGGCGCAATGCGCGACGCCGTCGACGAGATAACGGCCGAGCTGCCATTGCACCGCGTAGGCGCTATCGGCCTTATCCGCGACGCCGGCATCGGTGGCCGGGGCCGATGCGGCGGCGCCCGCCGGAGCCGGCACCGGCGCGGGTTCGGTGGCAGCTACGGTGGCAGCCATCGAAGCCGGCATCGACGCAGCCGCATCCGCACCGACCACTGCCGACGAAATGGCGGGCGCGACGGCCGGCGCCGCTGCGGCGCGCTGCGGCCCGCGCCGCAGATAAAGCATGTTCCAGCCCGCAACGAGCGGCCGGAAATTCAGCGGGAACACGAGCCGGTTCGGCGGCGCGGCCGCATGCACGGGCGCGCGCGACATCATGAACGCATAGAGGTCGGCGATATCCGTCGCGGTCATATGCGTGAAGTGCGGATACGGAAACGCCGGATACAGCAGATGCCCGTCGCGCGATACGCCGTCGCGCATCGCGCGCGTGAACGCATCGAGCGTCCAGTCGCCGATGCCGGTTTGCGGGTCCGGCGTGATGTTGGTCGCGTAGATCGTGCCGAAAGGCGTCTGCAGCGGACGTCCGCCCGCGTAAGGTTTGCCGTGCGCCGAGGTATGGCAGACGATGCAGTCGCCGAGCGCCGCGAGACGCGCGCCGCGCGCGATCTGTGCAGTATCGGCCGCATGCGCGGGCGGCGCCGTGGCCGGATCGATCGCGGGCTCCCATGCGCGCGACAGCCCGGCGGCAACCGCAAGCACGATAGCGACGAAGACGATCTTTCCTCTCATTCGACCTCCAGACGTGGCACCATCGACGATACAGGCTCATCCTTTCAGCGAGCCTTATCGCAACGCCGTTGCGCGCATGTCCCTCTGTTGATTCCGGTTACGGGTCCGGCGGTCCGGTCCGCAGTCGAGTCGTATGATGCATCGGCCGGACAAAAGCTGCTCGACGCGCATCGCGCGCGGTCCACCTGAAGCGATAGCCGCCTTGCGCGGAATTGGCGACGATAGTCGCCGCGAGTCCCGCACGAGCGCTCAATGCTCTACTTTTCCTCTTCGCGATTCGCTCGCAACGGAAAAATGAGCAGCGCGGCCAGCACACCGATCACGCCGCCGATCACGGTCTCCCACAAGCGCGCCAACAGATACGGTACCGAGTGAACCCCATCCGCGGCCAGCGTGATCATGAGAATGAATGCGAAGGCGCCGCATGCGACGTCGTAGCGCTCGGGCAGGCTCATCGCGTAGACGATCATCGCGAGCGCCGCAAGCGCCCAGACCACGAGCGGCGCATGCTCGGCAAGCGGCAGGCACACGATGCCGAGCGGCACGCCGACCATCGTGCCGACGATGCGCTGTCGCGTACGCAGCACGGTGGCCGTCGCCGACGCGGCCACGACAAACGTGCAGCCCGTAATCGCCCACTCCGATTCCTCGAGCCCGATCAGCTGATTCAGCGCGACGACGATCAGCGCGCCCGTCGCCGCCTGCAGCCCCATCACGAATTCGGGCGGCCAGCGCCGTGCAAATCCCGGCGGCGCCGGCGGCACGGCGGTAAAAGCCGCGAGCAGCGCCGGATGCTCGGCCGGCCCGCTCAACAGACGCGGCACGATCGAGCCGAGCATCGCGATCAGCACTGCCACGGCGATCGCCGGCACATCGGGCGGCCCGAGCGTCATCGCCGATGCATAGAGCTGGCCGATATAGATCTGCGCACCAAGGCCCGCGCCGAGCACGCCGAAGCGCTTCATATAGCCGACGCAGAACGCGCCGCTGACGAGCACGATTTCGGGCCCGGCCCGACCCGCGCCGGTCAAGGACGGGAGCAGCGCGGCATAGAGCGCAGCGCCGATGCCGGCCGCGATGCACAGCAGCGCGAGATCGCGGCTCGATTCGGCGCGCGTGGTCCTCGCTTCGAACACGCTTGCCCAGAGCGCGATGCTCGCGGCGAGCGTCGTCAACATCGCGCTCTGCTGTACTTCGCGCGTGACGTCGTGCAATGCGCCGAGTGCGGCGGCGATGCCGTACGCGGTAACGAGGCGCAGCCCTTTTACGCGGCGATGCGTGCCCGGGTCGACGCGCTCGAACCACGCCTCGAGCGCATGCAAGGGTTGCGCGAGGAAACGCCGCGTAAAGGCCCGAAGCGCGGCGCCGGCGGCGCCGCGAGGCATGCGGCGGGCATGGGGGAGCCCGGCCTGCGCGCTGTCGTCGGGCCGCGGTTGCATTGCATCGACCTGCTCGCGATCGTCCATGACATCGACACTGCCCGTAATCGACACAGTGTCTTTATAGACGCTTTGCACACCGCACGGCAATGGCGGGAAGCACCGCAAGCGATGCGCTGCCGCCAGCTGCGGCCGAAGCGGTGCCGGCCGGTCTCGACGATCAACCTTGCCGCGGCGGATGGCCGGACTGCATCGCGAACGTGGCCGGATTCAGTTCGATATGCAGAATCACGAGCCAGCGCTTCGGGCAATCGGCGGCGATGCGCAGCGCACGCTCGTTGCCGTTGCGAATGGCCTCGTCGATCTTCACATAGCCCTGCTTGCGCGCGCATCCGAACGCGCGGCGTGCATCGGCCTGCAGCCACAGCGTGAGCAGACCGCAGGTCATGCAGCTGAAAAGCCACACGACCTCGTGCGGCAACGAACTGTCGAGCTGCTGCGCGACGTACGTAAAAGCGGTCGTCAGCACCTGATTGACCGCGAACGCGATCGCAATCACCTTGCACATGCCGCGCAGCATCATCAATGGCCGCGCGTACACGATCAGCGCACCGGCGCTACCGGTTCGATTCATGCGATTCATGCGGCACGCGGAAAAGTCGGGCAAGGCAGTTCGAGGCGGCGCGACCAGTTCGCGAGCGTGCGCGCGGCGACCGGCGGCTTGCTCAGAATCGCGCTGTCGTAATCGCGATCGGCAAAGCGCATCACGTCGATGATGCGAAAGCCCTGACTGCGGTAGAACTCGAGCAGATGCGCGGCCGGATAGGGCGTATCGAGCGCGAGCTGCGCATAGCCGCGGATCGCGGCCCAGTGTTCGGCAAACGCGATCAGCGACTTGCCGATGCCGCGGCTTTGCCATGCCGGCTCGACGCCAAACTGGCGCAGCGTCGCGACATGCTCGACGCGATAGTGCTCGCAGGTCGACTCCGCGTCGCGCGCATACAGCGTCATCGTGCCGACCGCCTGGCCGCCGCAGACCGCGACGAAGCAATCGCCGGCTCGCGCGCGCTGCTTCGTCGCCGACGGCGTCTGGGCGACGCACAGGCAGTTCAGGCCCATCATGCCGAGCCGCGCGAACGCGCGATGCAGCATCGCAGTCAGTTGCCCGTACGAGTCGCGCGACGGGTCGAAGCGGCGCAGCACGACGCTCCCGGCGCCGCTGCCACGCTGAACGGTTGCGATGCGGGAAGCCTGTTCTGTCTGATTTTCAGCCGCTACGCGTTGCTTGTGCATGAATACCTCCAGACTTCGCTCGTTGCTCGAAGTCCTGACTTCATTGGAACATCGGTTGATCGACGGGACGCGTAGCGGTCGGTGTGCGGTGCTGCCGCGCACCGCGCGCGCTCGCCTGATCCCGGCATTAATGCGCGCCCGCCAGTTCGGCGCGCAGATCCTGCAGCGCGGTGCGGGCCTGCGCAAGCCGCTCGACCAGTTGCGCCGACGCGCGCGTGAGCGGCATACGCGTTTCGTCCGTGAGCGGATGGTCGAACGCGAGCATCGCCTTGATCGCGGCGGGATTGGGCGCCGCGAAGAGCAGGCGCAGCAACGGCGCGAGATTGTCGAATAGCCGCTTTGCGTGGTCGCCGCGGCCGTCGCAGTGCAGTTCGCCCACCTCGACGAGCAGGTCCGCGCAAACATGCGCGCTCGCGAGGATGCCGCCCGCGCCGCCCGCGTCGAGGCATTCGACAAACGCGTCGTCCGTGCCGCACAGCACGTTGACCGGCAGACCGCGCAGCGCGGCGAACTGATCCTTCGCGCACTCCTTGATCGCGACGACGTTGTCGAACTCGAGCAGCCGGACGACGGTTTGCGTCGCGATCGCGACGCCCGTGCGATGCGGCACGTCGTACAGCACGACCGGGCGTTCGGTTGCGCACGCAACCTGTTCGAAGTGCCATTGCACGCCGGCCTGATCGGGGCACACGTAGGCAGGCGCCGATACGAGATAACCGGCGCAATTCCAGCGCTCGTAGCGGCCGATCTCGCGCACCACCTCGCGCGTATCGAAGCCGCCCGCGCCGACGAGCACCGGCAGGCGGTCGCCGACCACGTCGAGCAGCGCCTGCAGCACGGTCACGCGTTCGCTTTCGGACAGCAGGGCCGCCTCGCCGGTCGTGCCGAGCGCGACAAAGCCGCTGATCCCGGTGCGCAGGTAATAGTCGGCAAGACGCTGCAAGCCTTCGATATCGACATCGCCGTTGCGAAACGGCGTGACGATCGGCAGCCAGATACCGGAGACCATCAGTGCGCCTCTTTCAGGGAGCCGATACGTTCGAGTGAGCCGATCAGCGCCTCGGGCACCGACGCGATCAGCGTATGCATCGTGAAAGCGAGGTCTTCGGGGGCGATCGAGAAGAGTACGCGCACGCCGTCACGGACGACTTCCGTGCCGGCGACGTAAACGCCGAGCGGCGAGTGCAGCAGCGATCTGAGTTGCAGGCGCGCCTCGCTTTCGGATTGCCCGATCAGCGTAACGGGCAGAAGCACGCGTGACAGCGGAAAAGGGATGACGTTGTTGCTGCGCTGAGCAGGCTTTACAGCGCGTGAAAGCGAGCGTACGCAATCGGGGACTTCGGACGGTTGAGAGAGAGCCATGATGAGCGGTCAATCCCGCAGTGGTTGGTCGAGACAGTGACGAGATTAGTCGCGCGGGTATAAATGCGGTGCAAAAAAGCGGCAGCCGCGCGAAAAAATGCAGTGCACGCACTGACAATTTCCCTGCGGCTGCCGGCAATGCAAGCGCCCTTTGCCCATACCTGCCGGCGCATGCCTCTCTAGCGCCTCTTAGCACCGTTTCAACTTGATGACACGCGAAATCTGACCTGTCGTGAAGCTGCTGTTGCGCGCGTAAGGCGCACATTCGAGCGGCGCCGTCAGCGACTGGTCGGTCGCATACTGGCCGACATAACGGAAACGATCGGTTTCCGAGCGGATAAACACGGGGATCGGGTTTGTCTGTTTGGCGAGCGTGCGGCCGGCGGCACGCGCGGCCGCCCCGCTGTTGCAAAGAACCACGTCAGGCGCCTGCGGATTCAAATCCATGCGCAGACACGCAGCCACCACTTTGCCGCGTCGGGTCGGCAGAAAGGCCTGCTTGCTGCCGCCGCACACGGTGTGAATATATTCGCGAGAATATTCCTTGCCGATTTCGAATTCGTCCATAAAGGCCTCCAGAGATCCGCTCGAAGCGAAACCGCTTCAGCGCAGAGACCAGGACAATAGCGAAATCCGCCTAAAACACTTGTCAATTCGGCGCGAGGCGCGATAAAGGACGCGTATTTTTTCGTCGCGTGTTCGCCTATCGCTGCGTCAGTCCTGTTCGCACACGCGCGCAAGCGCCCGGTCCATCGCTACCGCATACAGCGGATCCAGTGCATGACCCGTAACGTAGTCCTGCGTGGCGCGCGCCAGTTGCGTGCTGCAATCGGCCTGTGCACGCAAGGTCTTCGTATCGGCGAGCGCCTGGATAAAGCCTTGCTGCAAACGGTCCAGCTCCGGACGAATGTCCTTCTTCAGATCCACGCGCTTTTCGTCGGGCGCCTGTCCGGCGCGGTGCCATTGCGCGAGTAACCCGTATTGCACGAGTTTATTGGCTTCGATCTGGTCAGCGAAGAAATGCGTGGCGAGCTGCGTCGGCACACCGAGCGCGCGCGCCTCTTCGGCGGCGGCCTTGATCACGTCCGCCTCGCGCGGCAGGTCTTCGACGGGCTTATGCGAGTCCCACTTCGACAGTGCGACCTGCCGCGCGATATGGAGGCGCGCAACGGTCATTTCGAGCAACGGCAGAAACGGCTGGTTGTTCGCGGGCGCGCTTTCGGACGGCGGCGCGGCAAACAGCAGAACAGCGGCGAGCGGAGTAACCAGAAAACGCGATTTATGAAAACTGAACTTCAGCATCGGTCGGATCCTTATGCAGATGGATGCGGGCGCCGGCACAACGGCCCGCGAAGGCGCGGGCTGCGCCCGGAGCCCCAATAACGTCTGTCGCACAGGCCTTATTCCACAGCATCGAACTTTCATCGAGCCTGCGCGCAACGCCTCGAGCGCGGCGCATCTTCGACAAGTTTGTCCACCCTACGTTCAGACCGCGCAGCGCAAGATCAGCTGTCAGAACCGGTAGTCAAGCTTCAGCGTTGCCGCCTGCGCCGATGCATGGCTCGTCGCGATCAATGCGTCGTAACCGACCGACACGGTCAACGCTTTGGTCGGCTGCATGCCGACGCTGACGCCCGTGGTCAACTGGTCGTGCGGCAGGTTCGTGCCCGGTGCCGCGAACAGCGTGCCGTCCTGCGCACCGACCGTGACGACGCGTCCCGTGCCGAGCAGTTCGCGTGCGTAGCCGACCCGCAACTCCAGATTAACCGGCTTTAACTGGTTACCAAAACTTCGGTCAAAAGTGAGTTGCACATACGGCTGCAAACTGCGCACGTTGTCCGTGCCGACGTTCAGATCCTGGCCATTCGCGCCGCTCTCGCTAAAGCCGTTTGCATGCAGATACGAAAAGCGCATACCGATGCGCGGCGTGAGCGTCACGCTGCCGATCGAAAGCGGCATCGCTGCCTGCGCAGCCGCTGTGGCTTCCTGCCCGATGTGATCGCCCTCGGCGGTGCCGAGCGGACCGAACGGCCGCTTCTGCGACAGAAAATCGACACCCGCGCCGACCACGCCGGACACATCGACGGGCCCGATCGTACGGCCGCCGTAGAACGCCGCGCGCACCGTATCGGTCGTACCAGAATCGCCGGTGCTGTCTTCGCTGATGTCGCTGTGGTTGTAGCTGCCCGAGAAGCCGACCGTATACGCGCCCACCTGATGATCGAGGCCCGCGATAAAGCCATAATTGCGCGCCTCGAAGCCGGGCTGGCCACGCGTGCCGTGCACGCTGGTTTGCGAACCGGTCGCGTCGATCCATACCGACGAACGCGACGATTGCGACATCGCCGCGCCGGCAAGCGGCAAGCGCTCGAGCAGCGCGGCGTTCGCCATCTGCGCCGACAACGCGAGGTTGGTGCCGAGCGCGGTGAAGATGCTTGTGTCGATCGGCGCGACGACTGTCGTGCCGCCGCCCGCCGACCCGCCGCCGGGCGCGCCGCCGTCGGCAGGCGGATCGCCGCCGGGTGGCTGCTGCGCATCGCCGGCCAGCACGAGATCGACTTCGTTCGCGCCGTATTGCACCGACTGCTGCAGCGCACCGAGTTGCGCGCCCGCCGCGACCGTGCTCGACACGCTGGAAAAGGTTCCGTTCACGCCTGCGCCGGCCGTGACGATTGCATAACGCTTCGGCTGGTACGTGCCGGGGTCGTACAGAACCTGCAGCCCGCCGTTGAGCGCCGCGGTGCCGCCCACATGCAATTGCGAGCCGGACGTCGGGCTCACTTCGATCGCAAGCGACGCGTTGCTCGCCTGCGAATAGTTGCCGCCCACGGTCAATGTGCCGATCGAGCCGCCCGGCATCACGACGCCGTTATTGACCACGTTGCCGGTAATCGAGCCGTGACCGCGCAGCGTACCCGGCGCATCGACGATGACATCGCCGCCGAGTTGCGCGCCCAGATTATCGATATCGCCGACCGCGAGCGCGCCCGACATCACTTCCGTCACGCCGGAGAACAGATGACTGTCGCCGTTCAGCACGACGGAGCCCGTGCCTTGCTGCACGATTCGCCCCGCGCCCGTGACGTTTCCGGCATAGATGATCGCATCGGGCCGGTTGAACACGAGCAGACCGTCGTTGACCGTGTTGCCGACCAGATCGCCCGCCGCTGTGCCCTGTCCGATCGTCAGAATGCCGCCCGACGACACGACCGGATTCGTCAGCGATCCGAACAGATTTTGCGTGCCGCCGGAGAGCACCTGCGTGCCGCTCACGGACGCGCCGCTCGAGACGATCTGCAAGCCGCCGCTTGCGACGACCGAACCGTTGGCCGTGCCGCCCGATTGCACGTCCTGCGTGCCGCCCGACGAGACCATCGTGCCGGACGTGACGCCGCCCGCGCCGACCGTTTGCGTGCCGCCGGAGGCGACCATCGTGCCCGACGCGACACCGCCCGAACCGACCGTTTGCGAGCCGCCCGACGAGACCATCGTGCCCGACGCGACGCCGCCCGAACCGACCGTTTGCGAGCCGCCCGCGGCGACCGACGTTCCCGAGGCGGCGCCGCCGGCGCCGACGGTTTGCGACCCGCCCGACGCGATTGCCGTGCCGCTTGTCGTACCGCCGCTCGCAATCGTCTGCTGCGCACCGCTGCCGACCGACGTGCCCACGGTCTTCCCGCCCGCCGACACGACTTCGCTGCCGCCGCTGCCGAGCACCGTGCCGCTCGCGGTGCCGCCGGCGACGATCGACGTGCCGCCGCTCGTGACGATGGTGCCGCTTGCCATGCCGCCCGAGGCGACGATGCTCGAGCCGCCGCTGCCGACCGAGGTGCTGCTTGCCGTGCCGCCGGCCGACACGAGCTGCGTGCCGCCGCTCAGCTGCGTGCCGCTCGTCTTGCCGCCCGACGAGACGGTCTCGGTGCCGCCGCTGTCCACCTGCGTGCTGTTCGCGACACCGCCCGACGCTACGGCCTGAGCGCCACCGCTGCTCACGTGCGCGCCGCTCGCGCTGCCGCCCGCTACGTTCTGCTGGCCGCCGGACGTGACTTGCGCGTTCTGCGACGAACCACCCGAAGAGACGATTTCGACACCGCCGCTGCCGGCCTGCGTGCCGCTCGTCACGCCGCCGGAGCCGACTGCGACGCTGCCGCCCGCCGACACCGTCGTGCCGCTTGCCGTACCTGACACGGTCTGCGAGCCGCCGCTCGCGACTTGCGTTCCGACCGTCGTGCCGCCACGCGATACGACTTCGGAACCGCCGTCGACGATCGAGCCGCTCGCCGTGCCGCCGCTCAGTACATTCTGCACGCCGCCTGAATGGACGGTCGTGCCGTTCGCCGTGCCGCTCGCGGAGATGAATACCGTGCCGCCGCTGCCGACCGACGTGCTGTTCGCGCTATCGCCCGCGAGCACGGTCAACTGGCCGCCGTTTTCGACAAGCACGTTTTCCGCGTCGCCAGCGGAGATCACGAACGCATTGCTCGAATTCGTCCCGGTGACCGTGGCCGACGTGTTGGTAACCAACGCAGCGCCCGCGAGCTGCAGCACATCCGTTGCGCTCGCACCGGCTGACACGGCGAGCGTGCCGCCTCCCGACACCGTGGTCTCCGATGCGCTGCCGCCCGTCAGCACGGTCTGTATGCCGCCGCTGTCGACAACCGCGCTGGACGTCGTGCCGCCCGCCGCGACGATCAGCCGGCCGCCGCTGCCGGCCGTGGCGGAGATCGCCGAATCGCCATCGAGCACCGTCAGCTGACCGCCGTTCTCGACGATGACGTCCGACGCCACGCCATTGGAGATCGTGAACGAACCGCTCGCGTTCGTGCCGTTCACGGTCGCCGACGTGTCGGTGATCAGCGCAGCGCCGGCGTTTTGCGTGACGTTCGTTGCGCTGCCGCCGCCGGATACGATCAGACGGCCGCCGTTGTTCACCGTCGTGATGGTCGCGGCGGCGCCCGACGATACGAGCAATTGCCCGCCGTTGCTGACCGTCGTGCTGTTCGCGCTCGCCCCGTTCTCGATCGTCGCGCTGCCGCGCGTGCCGAGCTGCGTGCCGCTTGCGCTCGTTGCGCTCAGCACATCGAGCGAACCGCCGGCTTCGAGATACACGCCCTGCGCAACGCCGCTGGCGATCGAGAACGGGTTCGTCGTGCCGTTCGCGGCGTTGGTGCCGTCGATGGTCGCGGACGTATTCGTGATCAGCGCCGCGCCCGCCTGTTGCGTCACGTTCGTCGCGATGCCGCCCGCCGACACCGCAAGCGTGCCGCCGTTGCCGACCGTCGTCGAACTGGCCGAGCCGCCCGCCATCACGACCGCGGAACCTTGATTGACGATGTGCGTACTGGAGGCGCTCGTGCCGGACAGCACGGTCAACGTGCCGCCGTTTTCCAGCAGCACGTTGTTTGCGGTGCCGCCTGAAATCGCAAAGGTGCCACTGGCATTCGTGCCGCTGACGCTCGCCGAGGTGTCGGTGATCAGCGCTGCGCCGCTCGACTGTGTCACCCCCGTGGCGGTCGCGCCCGCGGACACCGCGATCGTGCCGCCGGAAAGCACCGTCGTACCGGTCGCCGAACCGCCGGCCGACACGGTCTGCCGGCCACCGGCGCTCACGGTCGCGCTCGTCGCCATGCCGCCGTTCAATACGTTCTGCGTGCCGCCGTTGCCGATGTGCGCGGAAGTGTCGGTGCCCTGCACGTTCGCGGTGCCGCCCGCCGACAGCGTGGCCGACAGCGACGCGCCGCCCGCGGATACCGCCAGGGTGCCGCCGCTGACGATCGCCCCGACCGCCGAGCCGGCGCTGCCGATGTTTTCCTGCCCGCCATTGCCGACCGTCGTCGCGCTCGCGACGCCGCCCGACGAGACGTTCAGCGTGCCGCCCGCGCCGACGGCCGCCGACGTGTCCGTACCTGCGAGATTTTCGATGCTGCCGGCGTCGATCGTCGTGCGCGTCGCGCTGCCGCCGGCAGAAACGGTCAGCGTGCCGGCGTTATTGAGAACCGCGCCGATTGCCGAACCACCGGCGGCGACGTTCTCCCTGCCGCCATTGATCGTGCTTGCGCTCGCCACACCGCCCGACGAGACGTTCAACGTGCCGCCTGCGCCGACGCGCCGACAGATCCGTGCCGGCGACATTATCGATGCCGCCTGCGCCAAGCGTCGTACGCGTCGCATTGGCGCCGGCCGAAACGTTCAACGTGCCGCCGTCGACATTCGCGCCGACCGCGGACCCGCCGCTATCGATAAAGCTCTGCGCGCCGCCGAGCAGCGTCGTCGCGCTCGCCGTGCCGCCCGACGACACGGTCTGCGATGCGCCGCTCGACAACGTTGCCGAAATATCGGTTCCGGCGACCGAATCGACGCCGCCGGACAGCACCGTCGTGCGCGTCGCGCTGCCGCCGGCCGATATATCGATCCGCCCGCCGCCGCTGACCGTGGTCCCGCTCGCGACGCCGCCCGCCGCGACCGACACCGCGCCGGTGCTGTCGACCGTCGCGCCGCGCGCCGCGCCACCGGACGACACGACGAGCAAGCCGCCGATGCCGACGCTCGTGCTCTGTGCGACACCGCCCGCAAAAATGGCTTGCTCACCGCCCGTGCCGACGCTCGTACTGCTCGCCACGCCACCCGACCGCACGTTCTGCACACCGCCCGCGGTGACGCTGTCGCCAATAGTCGTGCCGAGCACGTCTTCGTTGGCGCCGATCGTCGCGCCGGTCTCGGTGTCGCCCGCGGCCACCGTCGACTGCGCGAACGCACCAGGCGCAAACCACGGCTGCACGGTCAGCGCCGCGAGCAGCATGCCGAGCAGGCGCGAGCACCGGCGATAGCGCCGGCCGAACGCACGCCCGGCGTGCACGCGGCGCCAGGTGAATGGCTTCATGCTTTTTTTCCCCGAATTCCTTGCTGCTTTTCTTGTGCTTCTTCGTGTGGCTGTTCGTCTGCTTCTTCGTGTTCCTGCTGCTTCGTGTTCCTGCTTCGTCGCGTTCCCGCTGCTTCAATCGGCCGCCACGGCCGCCGGCTGCTCGCCGAACCCCGGAATGCGCCGGATCGTATTGATCACCTGCTCCGCCGTAATGAGCCGCGTGCATTCGAACTGGCGCGGCGTATTCGCATGGCGCGGACACCACAGGAAATCGTGGTGATCGAACTGCACGCGCACGTCGTTCCAGCAGCTATTGCATGTGTGGTAGTTGATCACGCGATATGGCGTTGCGAACTCGTTGGTCGGATGCGTAAAGCCGCTGATCAGCACGACCGGTGTGTGCATCGTCCACGCGAGCCACGACAGACCGCTGCTCAAGCCGACGAAGAAGTCGGCATGCCTGAGCCAGCGCGCGCGCTCGGCGAGCGGCCGGTCGCCCGTGAAATCCTCGGAACCGTACGGTATGTGATTCCACACGACACCGCTGCCATGTGTCGCCTTCTGATCGATGCAGATTACGCGGTAACCGTGCTGTTTCAGAAAGGCGACAATTTCGCGCCAGCCATTCGGGTTGTTCCAGTACTTGCACTGCGTCGTGCTTTGCGCGGCGATGCAGACGTATTTTTCGGCAATCGGCCGGCTGTCGTCGGGCAGGACGATGCGCGGGCGCTCTTCCTGCGGATCGACGCCGAGGATGTAGGCAGCCGTGCGGTGCAGGCCGACGAGGCGGAAGTCGCATGGCTGCCGCACGTTCGCGTCGTCGGTAAAGAAAAGACCGATGTTGTAGGTCGCATAGAAATCGTTCGGGTCGATCGCTTCGGGCGTCGCGAATGCGATCGACGGGTACGCGTCCCTGAAAAGCGGGATCAGCGCGTCGGCCATCACGCAGGTCAGACGGCAGCGATGCTGCGCTTCGAATTTCGCAACATACGGAAACCAGCCGAGCGTGTCGCCAAGCGTGCCGACCGGCAGATGCACGAGCACGTTGCGGCCCGTCAGGTCGAGGCGATGGCGGAACACCTGTTTGCCTTGCGACGAGACTTCGATTTCGAACGGCACGAAATATTTCTTGCTGCTCGCGACCAGGCCGGCCAGCAACTGCGTTTCGAACAGCGGGTTCGCCGTAGCCGTGTCGCGCAACAGCACGCGCCATTCGGCGTCGCCGGGCGGCAACGTGACGCGGCAGCCGTCGTTGAAGTCGAAGCGGATGCCGGCGGGGCCTTCCTGTGTCGGCACGGACGGCGGGCTTTGAATCGGCTGTGCGCCTTCGCCTTTTGCGGCGTCATTGGCCGATACAGCGCTATCGGCTCTATCGCCGCTGGCCGCATTAGCGGCACTAGCGGCACTAGCGGCATTTACGGCACTAGTAGCACTGAAGGCACTCGCGGCGCTCGCGCCGGCCGGCACTTCCCCCACGGCCGCGCCGTCGGCGGACCCCACCGCCGCGCGCGACTGCGCGTCTGCTTGAGACATAATCGATCCGAATGATGAACGACACGGATTTGCCTTGTATTTGTAATGGGCGTTTTCCGGTCGCCGTTGTGCGAAAAAAGCCGGTTATTTAACCATCGGCCGATATGACCCGCAACCGGAAAGCACGCGGGCCTTCGGCCGCGATCGAGGAGCGCCGATGAGTGTGAGCATCGTCCAACTGGGTACGCCGCGCGCGGCCGGCGAAGGGCTTCGCATCGGCACCGTGCGGCGGCCGCCGCGCGGCGTGCCGAAAAGCGAGTTCGGCACGCGCAACTACTACGACGTATGGCTGCCGATCCTGTCGCCGACACCGGAGCTCGTAAGCGAGGCACTCGCCGCGAAAACCGACCGTGAATGGTCCGCGTTCGCGCGCAAATTCCGCGCACAGATGAATAACGGCGACGCGCCGAAGGTGCTCGACACACTCGCTGCATTATCGAAAACAGCCGACTTTTCAGTCGGCTGCTACTGCGACGACGAGAACCGCTGCCATCGCAGCATCCTGCGTCAGTTGCTCGAGGACCGCGGGGCCGCGGTGAAACAGGCCAGTGCGCCGAAGCGGGCGTCTCAGCGCGACGGGCTCGTGCGCGAGAACCGCGGCATCGGTTCCCTGACATAGGTGTCGAGCACCTGATTCGCCGGAACCGGCTTGCCGAACAGGTGCCCCTGCATCACGGTCGCGCCCAGTTCGCGTAGCGCGTCGGCCTGCGCCTGCGTCTCGACGCCTTCGATCACGCAGGTCATGCCGAGGTTCTGGCAAAGGTCCACGATGCTCTTTACGATCGCGCGCGCCGTCGGCTCGCGATCGATACCGGCGACGAAGCTGCCGTCCACCTTCAGCTTGTCGATCGGCAGGCGGTGCACGCTATTGAGGCTCGAAAAGCCGGTGCCGAAGTCGTCGAGCGAAATGCGCGCGCCCAGTTCTTTCAGCGCATCGAGCGCCGTGCGCGCCTGGTCGAAATCCTGGATCAACGCGGTCTCGGTAATTTCGAAGTCGATTCGATGCGGTGCGACACCGCTTGCGAGCGTCGTGCGGATCACATGATCGAGCGCACCGGGCGCGGTCAGATCGCGCGCCGACAGGTTGAACGAGATGCGCACGACCTCGGGCCAGTTGCGCGCGGCTTCGAGCGCCTTGCGCAGCAACACTTCGGTTAGCGCGTGAATCAGGTCGCAACGCTCGGCCACCGGGATGAACACCGACGGCGCAACCACGCCGAGTTCGGGGCTCGTCCAGCGCGCGAGCGCTTCGAACGCCATGATTTCACGCAAAGCCGTATCGAAGATCGGCTGGAAATGCAGCGAGATTTCGCGTTCGTAGTCCGCGCGCCGCAGGCAGTCCTCGATTTTGCTCAGATGGCGGATCTGCGTTTCGTGCTCGGGCGAGAAAATCACCGTGCCGCCGCGCCGATGCGACTGCGCGAAATGCAACGCGTAATACGCGCGTTCGACGAGCTGGGTCGTCGTTTCGCCGGCCTCGGGGAAGTTCGCGAAGCCGATCGAGGTCGACAGCCGCGCCGAGCCCTCGGGCAGCACATAGGGGCGCTCGATCTCGCCGCACAGCGTGTCGCCGAGATCGAGCAGCTGCCGGTAAGCGGTCGCACCGACCACGATCAGCCCGAACTCGTCGCCGCCGATGCGCGCGACGCTCAGTTGCGGCGTCACCTGCGCGGCAAAGCGCCGGCCCGTTTCGACGAGCACGCGGTCGCCGAATGCCTGGCCGTATAGATCGTTGATGCGCCTGAAACCGTCGAGATCGACCACGCCGATCGCGAGACTGCCCGGCGCACGCGCGTGGCCCAGCAGCGGCGCGAGATGCCGGTCGAGATCCGCGAAGAAGCGCCGGCGGTTCGGCAGGCCGGTCAACGCATCGAGATTCGCAAGCCGGAAGTTTTCGTCGCTCAAACGTTGCGTTTCGGCGTGCTTCGCGCGCAGCTGGATCTGCGATTCGACGAGATTCGTGAAGTCGCGGTAATAGATGAGCAGGATCAGCACCATGACAACCGCGACGAGCAGCACGTTGACGGCGATCGCGACGAGGACCGGATGGTGCGTCGTGGCGAAAAACAGCACGAACGGCACGATCACGATCGTGGTCAGCAGCAGCGCCGCGAAGCGCATATGCATGAGACAGAAGATGCAGCCGATCACAGTCATCGCCATGTAGAACGCGACGTGGCTGCGCGCATAGGCATCGCCGTAACCGTACAGCGACAGCGCCCATGCGACGAATGCCGCGCCCATTCCGGCAATCAACCACACCATCGTGCGTAGACGCCGTGCAAGCTCTTCATCCGAGAGATTGCCGTGTCTCGAACGCAACCACGCCGCGACGCGCACGACGCAAAACAGGCATAGCAGCGCGGGTGGGTACACCGACAGATAAATGGGCGCGACGCCGAAGTGCGTGATCGCGACCGTCACCGTATTGACGATCAGCACCGCGTAAAGCAAAGGCACTTGCTGCAGGAACGCACGATATTGGGAGCGCCGCAGTTCGAGGCGAACTGCCGGTGCGATGCGCGAACCGGACAACCTTTTGAAATAAGACATGCGCGCCCCGCTGCTTTTCCGCTGAATGTTTTAGGCCTCGCCAATCCCAGCAAAATTCCCGCCACTATGCGTTAAATGTTCTCCAATCCTTATGATGTGCAGCCAACCGTATTGATCATAGGCAGCACATGTGCCTGAAAACACGCGCGAAAAAAATCGCCGGCGCATAAACGCCGGCGATTTCATACGGTGCCGCCCGTTCCGATCGCAAGCATACGGGTCGATACCAATCCTTAAGCAGGACAGACCGTCTTACACGCCGCTGTCCGCGGGTACGCTTGCCGCTCGAATCGGCTCGGCGGCGGCCATGCGCGCTTCGGCCGGCAGCGCCCATTCGAGCCAGCGCGAGCGGTGCAGCACGACGAGCACGAACGCGAGCGCCGACAGGCCGCCGAACGTCGCGAACCCCATCTGGTAACTGCCCGTGCTTTCCTTCGTCATACCCATGATGACCGGCAGATAGAATCCGCCGATGCCGCCCGCCGCGCCGACGATGCCCGACATCAGACCGGTCTTGCCCTTCCAGCGTTGCGGCACGAGCTGGAACGTCGCGCCGTTGCCGAGCCCGAAGCACAGATACATCGCGACGAGCAGCGCGATGCCCGCGCCGAGCGGCGGCATCCATGCAGCGAACACGAAGTCGCAGACCGAGATCGCCGCAAGCAGCATCACGAGCGCGCGCACGCCGGAGATGCGATCGGCCACGAGGCCGCCGACCGGCCGCACGAGCGCGCCGATAAACGCGAGCAGCGACATGAAGAGACCCGCTTCGAGCGCCGGCATCTGGTAGAGCGAGATCAGCAGCGTCGTGACGTACGAAGACATGCCGACGAAGCCGCCGAACGTGATGCTGTAGACGAGCATCACGACCCACGTATCGCCTTCGACGAGCACGCTGCGGTAATGGCGCGGCAGCACGAAGATCGCGAGCAGCGCGCCGAGCACCGGCAGCAGCAGTACGCCCGTCTTGCCGGGCCCGAACATGCCTGCATGCACGGCGAGCACGAGCGCGACGAGACCCGCGAGCGTGATGAAAAAGCTGCCGAACGCCCGCGACGCGCTGCCCGATTTCGGTGCGAGATCGTGCGCCCAGAAAAACAGCGCGGTCGCGGCCAGCGCGAGCAGCGGCAATGCGGCGCCCGCGGCCGTGGTCCAGCCGAAATGCGCGGCAAGGCCGGGGAACATGAAGCCGTCGAGCACCGCGCCGATATTGCCGGCTGCCGCGAGACCGAGCACGAGCCCCTGCACCTTCGGCGGATAGTTGCTGCCCGCCATCGGCAACGCAACCGCGAAGCTCGCGCCGCCGACGCCGAGGAACACGCCGAGCACGAGCAGCAGCGTGTACGACGGCGTGCCCGGCATCAGCAGCAGGACGACCGACGGAATCGCCGACAGCAGCACGCCCATCAGGGCGATGCGCCGGCCATTGCACGCCTGGTACAGATTGCCGAGCGTCACGCGCAGGATCGCCGCGGCGAGCACCGGCACCGCGACCAGAAAGCCCAGTTCGGCCGGCGACATCGCGATGTCTTTGTGAATGAACGGCGCGAGCGGCCCGAACATGACCCACACGGTGAAACCGGTATCGAAGTAGAAGAAGCACGCGAGCAGCGCGCGCCAGTTACCGCTCGCCAACGAACTGAACAGATTTTTCATCGGTCTCTCTGCGAGGGCGCGCACGAAAAAGTGTGCGCGCAAAAGAAAAGCGTCCCGAACCGCACGTGTGCGACGCGAATCGGTACGCCGATCGCGCTACGTGTGGTTCGGGACGCCGTTGCCCCAGGTGGTCCGCTCGACATGAGCGCACCGCTCTCGAACTGCAATCATCGAGGCCGCCATTGGCCTCGGCGGCGATTAACGCAATAGGTATGCCATCGCGTGTCGAAATGGCGCGCGGCACCCGGCCGGCGGCGCCGGACGGATCCGGCTCGGCGCGCGCAATCGCTTGCCGCAAGGGGCTGTGCGCGCCATGCGACGGGCGTCAGAAAAATGAAAGCGGCTGCAGGCAGGTTGCCAACAGCCGCTTTTTGCCGCTCGGGAATCGCGTTACGCCGCGCCGGCCGATCGCCATCGCGCACGCTGGCGAAGCGAACCGGTGCCGCGCCGTGGTGCACCGCACCACGGCCGTGCGTCGCGCGGTCGCCTTACCGCTGGTTCGACCCCGAGATCACGTCGACCCACACCGCCAGCACGAGAATGCCGCCCTTCACGATCATCTGCCAGTAAGAGTCGACGTCGAGCATCGACATGCCGTTGTCGAGGCTCGCCATCACGAGCGCACCGATCAGCGCGCCGTACACCGTGCCCGAGCCGCCGCGCATCGAGGTGCCGCCGATAAAACAGGCGGCGATCGCATCGAGTTCGCCGGTCGTGCCCGCCGACGGCGACCCCGCCGCGAGCCGCGCGGTTTCGACGAGCCCGCCGAACGCGCACATCAAACCCATGAGCGCGAAGATCGCGAGCTTCACGCGGTTCGTGTTGACGCCCGACAGGCGCGTCGCCTCGAGATTCGAGCCGACCGCATAGATGCGGCGGCCGAACACGGTCTGCGTCGCGATGTACGTGAAGATGCCGAGCAGCGCGAGCAGCACGAGCACCGGCACCGGAATGCCGCCGTAGCGGTTCAGCGTCGCGACGAACGCGAACACGATGAGCCCCGCCGCCACGATCTTCACGCCGTCCTGCCAGAGCGGCACGACGGGCAGGTTGTAATGCTGGCGGCTCTTGCGCTGCCGCACGGTCAGTACGGCGAGCAGCGCGAACAGCGCGATCGCGAGCACATTGCCGGCGACGCGCGGCAGATATCCTTGTCCGACGAATACGAGCGCGTCCGACGCGGGCGCGATGGTCGAGCCGCCCGTGATGCCGAGCAGCACGCCCCGATACGCGAGCATGCCGCCGAGGCCGACGATAAACGACGGCACGCGCAGATAGGTGGACCACCAGCCGTTGAAAATACCGACCGCGACGCCGGCGAGCATCACGACCGGCAGCGTCGCCGCGAGCGGCCAGTGGAACCTGACGTCGAGAATCGCGGCGAGGCCGCCGAGCAGGCCGAGCAAGTCGGAGGCCAAGCGGTCTTAGGAAGACAAAACATTCTACCAACTCCTTGGCTCACAGAACGACATGG
>NZ_JAVHZD010000044.1:0-49447 GCF_031119615.1 Paraburkholderia sp. SARCC-3016
CGTAGCCATGTCGTTCTGTGAGCCAAGGAGTTGGTAGAATGTTTTGTCTTCCTAAGACCGCTTGGCCTCCGACTTAATGCGCATGCACGGGCAGACGCCGGGCGCTGCGCCTCGGAAATCGCGCGCGGCGAGCGGCGCGGACCGCTGCATGGCGTGCCGATCGCGATCAAGGACAATTACCTGACGGCCGGCATGCCGACCACCGCGGGCAGCCGCGCACCAGGCTACGTGTTTCCCGACGAGGACTCGGCCGCCGTCGCGCGCCTGCGCGCGGCGGGCGCGGTGCTGATCGGCAAGACTCGCACGCACGAGTTCGCTTGGGGCACGGAGACGCCGCCGACGCGCAATCCGTGGGACCTGTCGCGCATTCCCGGCGGCTCGAGCGGCGGCTCCGGCGCGGCGCTCGCGGCAGGCCTCGCATTCGGCGCGCTCGGTTCGGACACCGGCGGCTCGATCCGTATTCCGGCGAGCCTGTGCGGCGTGGTCGGCCTCAAGCCGACCTTTGGCCGGGTGAGCCGCGCCGGCATCGTGCCGCATAGCTGGTCGCTCGATCATGCGGGCCCGCTTGCGCTCACCGTGCGCGACGCCGCGTTGATGCTCAACGTGCTGGCCGGTTTCGACGCGCGCGACCCCGGCAGTGCCGACGTGCCCGTGCCCGACTTCACCGCGCAGCTCGAGAGAGGCGTGGCGGGCTTGCGCATCGGCGTGTGCCGCAATCACTTTTTCGGCGCGAACGAAGTCGACGTCGAAGCGCGCGTCGAACAGGCGATTGCCGATCTGGCCGCGCTCGGCGCGCAAATCGTCGATTTCGAAGTGCCGGATCTGCAATACGGGCTCGGCGCGATCTATGCCATCGAGCTCGCGTCGTCGAGCGCTTATCACGACCGCGGCCTGCAGCGAGGTGCGACAGCGGCGATGAACGACGACGTGCGCACGCTCGTCGAGATCGGCCGCATGGTGACGGCTGCCGATTACCTGAAGGCCGAGCAGCTGCGCACCGTGCTGATCGAAGACTTCAATGCGGTGTTCGAACGCGTCGATGCGATCGTGACGCCCACCTCGCCGGTGACCGCATGGCATCGCGGCCAGGCGTCGGTGATCACCGGCGGACTCGAGGAAAGCCCGCTTGCCGCGTCATGGCGGCTCACCTATCCGTTCAATCTGACCGGTCTTCCGGCGCTGTCGCTGCCGTGCGGTTTCGATGCGCGCGAATTGCCGGTTGGCCTGCAGATCGTCGGCAAGCCATTTGACGAAGCGACCGTGCTGCGGGTTGCGCATGCTTATGAAAACGTGCATTGCTGGCATGCGATGCGCTCTCCGATTGCGAGGAGTGTGGTTATATGACTGCGGGCAGTGAAAGCAAGGTAGGCGTCGCCTGCATCCAGATGCAGCCGGAAGTCGGCGCGAAGGCGCACAACGTTGCACGCGCAACCGCGTTGATCGAAGAAGCGCATGCGCGCGGCGCGCGTCTGATCGTACTGCCGGAGCTGTGCAATTCGGGCTATGTGTTCGAGACGCGCGAGGAAGCGTTCGCGCTATCCGAGACGTTTGCCGACGGCGAGACCATTCGCGCATGGGCGGCCGTGGCGGCGCGTCTCGACGTGACGCTGGTCGCCGGCTATGCGGAGCGCGACGGCGATGTGCTCTATAACTCGGCGGCGATCATCGGCCCGCAACGCGTGCTCGGCAACTACCGCAAGCTGCATCTGTGGGGCGACGAGAATCTGTTCTTCGAGCCAGGCAATCTCGGCGTGCCGGTGTTTCATACGCCGTTCGGGCGCATTGCATGCGCGATCTGTTACGACATCTGGTTTCCCGAAGTCTTCCGGCTTGCTGCAAACGGCGGCGCCGATATGCTGTGCGTGCCGACCAACTGGGTACCGATGCCCGCGCAGCCGGCCGGATTGCCGGTCATGGCGAATCTGCTCGCGATGAGCGGCGCGCATTCGAATGGCCTTTTCGTCGCGGCCGCGGATCGCGTGGGCAACGAGCGCGGCCAGCCGTTCCTCGGCTGCAGCGTGATCGTCGATGCGCACGGCTGGCCGGTGGCCGGCCCCGCGAGTGCGACCGATGAGGAGATTCTTGTCGCGCAGGTGAATCTGGCCGATGCGCGCCGGCATCGCCAGCTCAATGCATTCAACCATGTGCTGCGCGATCGCCGGCCCGAGGCGTACCGGTCATAGCGTGCGAAGGACGACGCGCAGCCTCGCGCGATTCGCTACACTGGAGCGGGTCGAACGCATGAGGGGAGACGTCATCGATGGCAGCGCGCAAACCGGCCGCAGAGGCGGCGAAATCCACGAAGGCGGCCGCGAAGGCACCGGCGAAACGCGCATCGGGCGCGGCGGGCAAGACGGCGGCTCGAGCGGCGGGTCAGAAGGCGGTAGCGACGAAGGTCGCTAAGCAGGCAGCGACTTCGAAAGCGCCGGCTGCGAAGCCGTCTGCTACAAAAGCGCCGGCCACAAAAGCGCCGGCCACAAAAGCGCCGGCCACAAGAGCGCCGGCCACGAAGGTTGCCTCCCGCAAACCCGCGCCCACGGCAAACACCCAGCCCGCCGCCGCAAAATCGGCCGGCGGTGCCGGTTCAACGAGCTCCGCCATCCGCGTGGGCATCGGCGGCTGGACTTTCGCGCCGTGGCGCGGCCTGTTCTATCCCGAAGGCCTTGCGCAGAAACGCGAGCTGGAATACGCGAGCCGCCAGCTCACGACCATCGAAATCAACGGTACGTTCTACGGATCGCAGAAGCCCGAATCGTTCGCGAAGTGGCACGACGAGACGCCCGACGATTTCGTTTTCTCGCTGAAGGCGCCGCGCTTCGCGACACATCGGCGAATCCTTGCGGAAGCGGGCGAGTCGATCGAGCGCTTTATCGCAAGCGGCGTGCTCGAACTGAAGGACAAGCTTGGGCCGATCAACTGGCAATTCGCGCCGACCAAGCAGTTCGACGAGCAGGACTTCGATGCCTTTCTGTCGTTGCTGCCGAAAGAGGCCGAGGGCCGTGCGCTGCGCCATGCGGTCGAAGTGCGGCACGAGAGCTTTCGCAACGAGGCCTTTGTTGCGCTTGCTCGCAAGCACGGCGTGGCGATCGTCGTGGCCGGGGATTCCAGATATTTGCAGATCGCCGATCTCACCGCGCCGTTCGTCTACGCGCGGATCATGGGCACGTCCGACGCGTCCGAGCGCGGCTACGATGACGCCGCACTCGATCTATGGACCGCGCGGATGCGAACGTGGGCGTCGGGCGGTCATCCACCCGGCCTCGAAACCGTCGCGAAGCCGGTGGCTGCCGGCAAAAGCCCGCGCGATGTATTCCTGTATGTGATCAGCGGTTTCAAGGAGCACAACCCGGCTGCCGGTATCGCGCTGATCGAGCGGCTGAAACGGGCCTGAAACGCTATTGAGACCGCTTCTGGAACCGCGTCTGGAACCGCTTCTGGAACCGCTTATGGAACATCAAGCGGCCACGCCGTGTCGAAGCCGTCGCCTGCGCATCGACGACTGATCGATGCGGTCGCGCATCCATCCATAACCGCAGCGACGCCTCATGTTCCGGAAACCGAAAGAATCGACCCTCGCGCGCAAGCGCACGACCCTGTGCGCACTTGGTGCCGCGGCGCTGCTTGTCGCGCAGACCGCATTCGCGCACGTATTCCCGTCGAAGCAGGAGCCCGCCGCGGGCGCGACGGTATCCGCACCCGCTCAGGTCAGCATCACCTTCAACGGTCCGCTCGAACCCGCGTTCTCGACGCTGACAGTCACCGACGCGGCGGGCAAGCCGGTGACGACCGGCAAGGCGCGCATCGACGCGAAAACGCCCAAGGTGATCAGTGTGCCCTTGTCCGGACTGGCGGCCGGACAGTACACCGTGCATTGGGTGGCGGTCGCATCCGATGGACACCGCACGCACGGCGAATACACGTTCGACGTGAAATAGCCGTGACGGATCGACGCAATCCGGCATCGGCGCAAAGCGATGCTTCGCGACTAAACCGGCATCGCGGATAGCGGCGGCAAGCCAACTGCATCGCGTAGTCGCTGGCAATCGGGGTTGGGCGAGCCGTCGTCGGCCCAGACGCGAAATTCGCGGCACGGCGAAGGCCGCCGCGCATAGATCGCGCAATGAATGCCCGGCTGCCCGACTTCACCGCGTAAGGCAATGCATCGTCCGTAGCCTGCTTCGGTACCCTTCATGCATACGATGTAGGGGTTCACGCGGCTCACCAGTTCGTCGGGAACGGTGCCGCCGGCACCCGCCATTTCGCCCATATACATCGATACGCGAAAGTGCTGGCAGCATGCGCCGCACGCGAGGCACGGATTTGCATCGTCGTTCGTCATATCGGTAAACACCCGATTATCGGACTGTATGTCGAGGATTTGAATGACGTGATTGCGTTGCATTTGAAGCAGCCTCGGAATTCTATTTTTTCGATACCGAAAAAGTCTATTGCGTCCCGGGTTGTCGGCGCATAGCGTTGTCGCAAAACCTGTCGTTTTTAATCTAAAAATACTGCAAAACAGGGGTCTCTCGTGGCACGCGGTAGACTGCTGCGCCAGGGTGACGCACGCCGGCCGGCTGATGCAGCTTAATGTTTTGCTAAGAAACGACTGCTAGTATTCGTGCTGCGGCTTTGCTTTCCGCAGCATATTTTCATTGAAAGAAATAATTATATTTTCGTAAGGGCGGCTTTGCCGATCCTGACGGAATTGCAAGTGTTCTTTTGCGCGCGCCGTAGTCAATCGATGAAACGAACATTGCCAGAGACACCCTGCACCGGCGATTCCGCCGACGGTGCAGCGCTCCATTGTCAGCCACGCGATCGCCAGTGCGGTTGCGCGCGTCGGAGGGCGGAGCATGCCATTCCACTATAAGGCTCTTCTACGCTTGGTTTGCGTGCGGTCGATGCACGCGCGTCCTTATTTGGCTAACCTTTATTCCGACGCCTGCAAATTCTGCTGGAACATCTACGCTTCACATACAAACCTTACGCTCGCATTCGACGACATGAGCGGAGTGCCTTCGATGTTAATCAGACCAATCAGCCTGAGCACGTCTCGTCTGTCGACCGGATCGGCCCTCCAGCGCTTCTCGAAGGAGGCTCGTGCCCGATGACCGCGAACTGGACGTCTTATGCGCAGTGGCTGCTTGCGGCCATCTGCTGCGGCGCGACGGTCTATGCAGGATTTGCGGCCGGCCTGTTGCGGCGCACGGCACGCTCGCGTCCGCACAAAGGGCAGCCGCAACCGGTACCCGCGGCGCTCGGCGCCGTCACCATACTGAAGCCGCTGTGCGGCGCGGAGCCGCGGCTCTACGAAAACCTCGCGTCGTTTTGCGAGCAGACACATCCGTGTTTCCAGTTGCTGTTCGGCGTGTCGTCCGCACACGATCCGGCGATCGCCGTCGTGCGCCGGCTGCAGGCCGCGTATCCGCATTGCGACATCGCGCTCGTGGTCGATGCGCGCGTGCACGGCAGCAACCTGAAAGTCAGTAATCTGATGAATCTTGCCGAGCACGCACGTTACGAGCTGCTCGTCGTGGCGGACAGCGACATTGCCGTCGCGCCCGATTATCTGCAGCGCGTTTGCGCGCCGCTCGCCGATCCGCGCAACGGCGTCGTCACCTGTCTGTATCGCGCGACCGGCATCAAGGGTTTCTGGTCCCGTGTCGGCGCGCTGTTCGTCAACGAATGGTTTCTGCCTTCGGTACTCGTTGCGCATGCAACGGGCTCGCGCGAATTCGGCTTCGGCGCAACGATCGCGCTGCGCCGCGAGACGTTCGAGAGAATCGGCGGCTTCGAGCCGTTGAAGGATTGCCTCGCCGACGACTACTGGCTGGCAAGCCACGTGCGCACGCTAGGCTTGCGCACGGTATTGTCCGAAGTGATCGTCGCGACCGACGTGATCGAGCCGGGCCTTGTCGCACTGTGGTATCGCGAGACGCGCTGGCTGCGCACGATCCGTTCGGTCAATCCGGCGGGCTTCGCGTTCCTGTTCATCACGTTCACGTCGCCGTGGCTGCTGCTCGGCGCGCGGCTCGCCGGCGCGTTCGAAGCGGACGGAATGCAACCGTTCGCCGCAGCGGCGATGACGGCGATCACGTTCGCCGGCTGCCTCGCGCGGCTCTCCATGCATATTCATGCGACGCGCAACTGGTGGACGTTCTGGCGCGACCTGCCGCTTGTCCCGCTGCGCGACGCATTGCTGATGTTACAGTGGCTCGCCGGTGCGTTCGGGTCCTATGTGATCTGGCGCGGCGCGCGGGTTCCCGTTACGACGCAGACCGCAGAAAGCGGAACGGCCAAGCTCGATACGGTCGAGGTGTTCGAAGTCTCCGATGGCCGATAAACCCGAGCGCACAAATATCTGATAATTCCATGAATGAACGCAACGCTGACACATTGCAGGGCGGAGTGAGTACGAACATGAGTATGAACATGAGCGCGAACACGAGTAGCGAGACGGTCATGAAGACATTGTTCCTGCAGGCGCCGTCGTATGACGGCTTCGATGGCGGCGCAGGGTCGCGCTATCAGGCCAAGCGAGAAATCCGTTCCTTCTGGTATCCGACGTGGCTTGCGCAGCCGGCCGCGCTCGTGCCCGGCAGCCGCGTGCTCGATGCGCCGGCCGACGGACTCTCCGTCGCGCAAACGCTGAAGATCGCGCAACAGTACGACCTCGTCATCATTCACACGAGCACCCCGTCGTTCCCGACCGATGCGCTCTTCGCCGAAGACCTGAAAAAGCACAAGCCGTCGATCGTCGTCGGCATGGTCGGTGCGAAAGTGCAGGTCGACCCGCACAACTCGATCACCGCGACCGAGGCGATCGATTTCGTCTGCCGTGAGGAATTCGACTTCACCTGCAAGGAAATCGCCGAAGGCAAACCGTTTGCCGAAATCAAAGGCCTGTCCTGGCGCGCCAGGGACGGCTCGATCGAACACAACGAAGCGCGTCCGATCCTCGAGGACATGGACTCGCTGCCGTTTGTGGCGCCCATTTACAAGCGCGATCTGAAGATCGACAACTACTTCATCGGCTATCTGAACTACCCGTATGTGTCGCTCTACACGGGCCGCGGCTGCAAGTCGCGCTGTACGTTCTGCCTGTGGCCGCAGACGGTGAGCGGCCACCGCTATCGCGTGCGTTCGGTCGAGAACGTGCTCGAGGAAGTAAAGTGGATTCGCGACAACATGCCTGAAGTGAAAGAGGTGATGTTCGACGACGACACCTTCACCGACGACGCGCCGCGTGCCGAAGCGATCGCGCTCGGCCTCGGCAAGCTCGGCGTGACATGGTCGTGCAACGCGAAGGCCAACGTGCCGTACAAGACGCTCAAGATCATGAAGGAGAATGGCCTGCGCCTGTTGCTGGTGGGCTTCGAATCGGGCGACGATCAGATCCTCGTCAACATCAAGAAGGGGGTGCGCACGGATTTCGCGCGCCGCTTCAGCGCGGACTGCAAGAAGCTCGGCATCAAGATCCATGGCACGTTTATCCTCGGCCTGCCGGGCGAAACGCAGGAGACGATCCGCAAGACCATCGAGTACGCGAAGGAGATCAATCCGCACACCATTCAGGTGTCGCTCGCGGCGCCGTATCCTGGCACGACGCTCTACAAGCAGGCCGTCGAGAACGGCTGGATGGAGGAGAACAAGGTCATCAACCTCGTTAGCAAGGAAGGCGTGCAACTGGCGGCGATCGGTTATCCGCACCTGTCGCGCGACGAGATCTATCACCACCTCGAGCAGTTCTACCGCGAGTTCTACTTCCGCCCGTCGAAGATCTGGGAGATCGTGCGCGAGATGCTGATGAGCTGGGAGATGATGAAACGGCGTCTGCGCGAAGGCGTCGAATTCTTCCGCTTCCTGAGGGCGCACGAGGCGTGAGCTTCGCTATGCCACCGCCCGGCCGCGCGCTGATTCTGACTGCCGACGATTTCGGTCTGCATGAGCGCGTCAACGATGCAGTCGAGCGCGCGCATCTGCACGGCGTGCTGACCGCGGCGAGCCTGATGGTCGGCGCACCGGCCGCACGCGATGCGATCGAGCGCGCACGGCGTTTGCCGCGCTTGCGCGTCGGTCTGCATCTGGTGCTGGCCGACGGCGCGGCAACCTTGCCGCGCGGCGAAATTCCCGCGCTCGTCGATGCGCAGGGCCGTTTCGGCGACAACATGGTGCGCGACGGTTGCCGTTTTTTCTTTCTGCCTCACGTGCGCACGCAGCTTGCGCGGGAAATTCGCGCGCAGTTCGAAGCATTCAGAGCGACCGGCTTGCCGCTCGATCACGTGAACACGCACAAGCATTTCCATCTGCACCCGACGGTGCTCTCGATGATCCTCGCCATCGGCCGCGACTACGGCATGCGCGCGATGCGGCTGCCGTACGAAGCGCATTCGCCCGCATGGATCCGGCCGTGGATGGCGAGCGTGCGCACGCGCCTCAGGCGCGCGCGCATCGCGCACAACGATTACGTCGTCGGCATTGCGCACACGGGCGGCATGGACGAAGCCGTGCTGCTCGAAACCATTGCGAATCTGCCGCACGGCGTCGGCGAAATCTATTGCCATCCGGCCACGGCGGGCGACGCCGCGCTGTCCGACGGCATGCGCAGCTATCGCCATGCCGACGAGCTGAATGCGCTGCTGTCGCCGCGTGTCGCGTCGGCGCTGCGCGCGGCGGGCGCAACGTGCGGCGGCTTCGGCGATGTGTTCGGCGATGCGCTGCCCGAAGCGGCGGTACTGTCATGAAGTGGCTGCGTTTCGTCGGCTGGCCGGTCGGGATCGCGATCCTGATCGCGCTGACGCTGCATGTGCGCGTCGGCGAAGCGGTCGAGATGATCCGGCACGCCGGTTGGCCGTTGCTGCTGCTCGTGCCGCTGCATCTGCTGCCGCTGCTGCTCGACGCACAGGCGTGGCGGTTATTGCTCGACCGGCGTGCGCCGCTCGGTTTTCTGCTGTGGGTCGCGACCGTGCGCGAAGCGGTGAACCGCTTGCTGCCCGTCGTCGGTATCGGCGGCGAAGTGATCGGCATCCGGCTTGCGCAATGGCGGGTCGCGGACGGGAGTTTCGTGAGCGCGAGCGTGATCGTCGAAGTGATCGTAACGCTCGCGGTGCAGTATGCGTTCTCCGCGATCGGCATCGTGCTGATCGTTGCGTCCGCGCAACGCTCGGGCGCCTGGCATGCGATCACGCTCGGTCTGCTGCTGTCGTTGCCGCTGCCGGCCGCGGCGGTCGTCTTCTTGCGGCGCGGCGGCATTTTCCATGCGATCGAGCGCTGGGCCGGGCGGCTCTTCGGCGAGTCGCATCCGTTGTTGCAGCGTATCGACGGCAAGCGTCTCGATGCCGACATCGACGCGCTGATGGTGCGCTCGGGCCTGCTGCTGCGCGCGTTCCTGTGGCAGCTCGCAGGCTATGTGCTCGGCGCGCTCGAAGCGTATGTCGCGCTCGCGCTGCTCGGCCATCCGGTGTCGGTCGGCGGCGCGGTCGCGATCGAGGCGATTACGCAAGCGGTGCGCCACGCGGCATTCTTCGTGCCATCGGGGCTCGGCGTGCAGGAAGCATCGGTCGTGCTGCTTGCGCAGATGTTCGGTGTCAGTCACGATGCGGCGCTGTCGCTCGCGTTCGTCAAACGGATACGCGAGGTGATTTTCGGCTGTCTCGCGCTGATCTCGTGGCAAGCCGCGGAGATGCTGCGCCGCGTGGAAGAAGAGCGGCAAGGGCGGCTCGTCGCGGCCGCGCCGGTGGCGGTGGAGCGAGTCGAGCGACCCAACCCCGTGACGTCGGAAAGCTGAGTTGCGCTCACAACTGCAGCCGCGCAACATATCCGGTCAGTTCCAGATAGCCGCGCGCGAGCGGCTTCGCCGCTTCGTTTGAGGCCGTTGCCGTGGCCGCTGCTGACGCTGGGCCGCTCTGCGTTGCCGGTGCGGCCGCCGTCACCGTTACCGCGCCTTCCCAATACACCGCGCCCGTACTCGCGCGGCTATCCACTTCCTGGTCGTCGAAAAGGGGCGTCAGCGTCAGATGCAGATCGCCCGCATCGACGCGCATCGCCACCGGATAGCGCGCATCGGTATGCGGCGAGCGCCACCAGCGCAACGGCGTGAACACGACGTCGGCCGGCGCGAGCTCATGCGACGATCCGTCCGCGCGCCTTAGCGTGCCGCCTGCCCAGAACTTGCGGGCCGCCTTGTCGCGCATCTGGAAGGCCATCAGCGCGGCGCCATCGTCGAAATTGAGGCCGATCCAGTCCCAGCCGATCGCCTCCTCGGCGAGATACGCCGACGACCATTCATGATCGAGCCACGCGATACCTTGCACGGGCTCGGCCTTGCCGCCCGAGGTGCGATTGCGCGTGAGCATGCCGGTCACGCGCAGCGCCGGTTCGCTGTAGTAATAGCTTGCCTCGCTCGCAAGCGGCCCTTTCCGGCTATAGCCTTGCGCGCCGTTGAGCAGCACGCGCTGCGTCGGCTGCATCGCGAACTCCATTACGAAATCGGCGGCATCGATGTCGACCTTGTATGCGCCGTTACGTGTGTCGCGCACGAACGACCATGCGCCGATCTGCACGCTCGTGTCCGCTTCGCTCGCCTGCGCGAGACCGAAGCCGCTACGCGCCGAGCGCTGGTCGTGCTGCAGTCTGCCCGCTTGCGGATCGCTGAGCGCGACGTTCGCGAACAGCAACTGAAGCGGCGCGAACCGGCTCGGATTCGCATCGTCGAGCGCGGGCCGCGAGCGGAAGAACGTGACCTGAAAGCCGAGCGCGGTGCGATCGGCGGCGAACAGCCAGCCGGTCGCGTACCACCATTCGGTGCGGTACTGCGGATGCGCGCCGAAGTCGCGCGGAAACACGAGCGTGCGGCCCGCGGTGACGGGCGGATAGTCGGGCTCTTTCGCTAACGTGCGCTGCGCTCGCATCAGCGGCAGCAAGGACGCAAGCGGAACCGGGGGCAAAAGCGGCCTCAAAAGCGGCCTCAAAAGCGGCCTGAGCGCCACGACCGGCAGCAGCGAAGCGAGCGCGCGAGGCAATGCGAGGAAGGTGCGGCGTTTCATCGTGGTCGGTTCACCAATCGTCGCGCACCGCGCGCACGGCATCGACCGACAGCGCGGAGCGCGCGCTCCACAATGCAGTGAGCGCGGCGGCCAGTATGACCGCAAAGGCGAGCGTCATCACGAGCGCCCACGGCATATGCAGAGTCATTGTCCAATGAAACGACTGCGGGTTCACGACATAGACGAGCACCGCCGCGATGCCCGTTCCGAGCACGAGCCCCGATGCGACGCCGACGAGCGCGACGAGTGCGCCTTCGATCACGAGCAGCGCGGCGATCTGTGCGCGCGTCACGCCGATATGACGCAGCACGCCGAACTCGCGTGTGCGCGACAGCGCCTGCGCGCCGAAGCTCGCGCCGATGCCGAACAGGCCGATCAGCACCGCGACCGCTTCGAGCAGATAGGTGACCGCGAAGCTGCGGTCGAAAATCCTGAGGCTCGCCGCGCGAATTTCGCCCGGTTCGGAGAACGTGAGCCGATCGCCGCCCGCAACGCGCGCACGTATGCGCTCGACGGCCTGTCCGGTCGATACGCCGGACGCGAGCCACACGGCGGCGTCGGTCGCGCGCGTATCGTTCGCGAGCTTGCGGTAGTCCGCTTCATCGATCACGACCGCGCCGAACTGCCGCGCGTAATCGCGCCAGATACCGGCGACCGTGAACGTCGCGGAACGGCCGCCGACCGGCAACACCATGCGATCGCCGACATGCAGGCGATACAGATCGGCCATCGCCTCGCTGACCCATGCGGGCCTCACGGCGTCGTCGTGCGGAACCAGCGGCGTGCCCGTCAGCGGCAGGCGCGCGGCCGGGTGACGCGGATCGATCGGACGCGCGATCAAAGCGACCGGCGGCAGATGCGTGTCGAGCGTGATCTGCGTCGCGCGCAGAAATTCGGTGCGTTCGATGCCGGGCGTAGACGCGATCGCGGCCTGGTCCGCGGCGGATAGATACCCGCTGTCGCCGGCAGGCGCCGCGCGCAGATAGAGCGGGGCGGGCAACAGCAGTTGCAGCCAGTCGTCGACGGCGATGCGGAAGCTCGACACCATGATTGCCATCGCCACCATCAGGCTGAAGCTCGCGACGATGCCCGCGAGCCCGATTGCCGCGCGCCCCGGCGCGTGCGCCAGCTGCGCGAGCGCGAGCTGCGGCAACGCATGCTGCGTGCGCGGCAAGGCATCGAATACGATGCGCGCGATGGTCGGCATCGTGAGCACGCCGCCGATCAGCAGCAATGCGACGGACGCGTAACCGAACAGCGGCAGACCGTCGACGGCCGGCAACCGCGCGAGCGCGATGCCGATACCGATTGCGCCGAGCGCGCTGATCAGCGCGCGCGATCGATGCAGCTTTTTTAGACTCGTTTCTTCGTCACCGGCTTTGAGTGCCTGTGCCGGCTGCGCGCGCGCCGCGTCGAGCGCCGGCGCGACGCTGCCGAGCACCGCGGCGCCGAGGCCGAGCGCGACGAACAGACATGCGGCCGCCGTGTCGAAATGCACCTGCGGGTGCACGCCTTCGAAATAACCGCCGCCGAGATCGCCGCCGGCGAAATGCAGCACGGCAGCCGCGACCGCATAACCGAGCGCGACGCCGATCAGCGCGCCGATCACGCCTTGCACCGTGCCTTCGGCGACGATCAGCGCGACCACGCCGCGGCGCGTCACGCCGAGCGCGCGCAGCAACGCGAATTGCGTGCGCCGTCGCAGCGAGCCGAGCGCCTGGATCGTGAACACGAGGAATGCCCCGGTGAACAGGGCGACGAGCGCGAGCACGTTCAGATTCGCGCGATAGGCGCGCGACAGTTGCGAGGTGCGATGCGCGTTCTCGTGCGGCGAGACGGCAGCGACGCCGGCCGGCATCTGCGCCGCGATGCGCTGCGCAAATCGCGCGGCATCGACGCCGGCCTTGAGCTTGAGATCGATGCGTTGCAGCGTGCCGAGCCGTTCGAGCCGCCATTGCGCTGCGCCGATGTCCATCACGCCGACGCGCGCGCTCGTGCCCGACGCGGGCAGCGTGCCCGCGATGCGCAACGCGACCTGCCGCAGGCCGACCTGCACCGTCAGTGTGTCGCCGACCTTGCGACCGCTCCACGCGAGCGCGGCGGGCGACAGAAACACCGTATCCGGCGATAGCAGATCGAGCCGGTTTGCACTCGCGTTTGCGTTCGGGCCGTTGTCTGGATTTTCGTTCGAGTTCGGGTTCAGGTTCGCCGGCTCGATGCGTCCGACCAGGTCGGGCGTCACGCGCGCCGCATGAAACACATCGACGCCGAGCAGCTTCAACGCGTCGTCGTGTCCGACGACGCGCGCATCGACTTCCACGACCGGGCTCGCGGCCGCGACGTCGGGCAGTTGCGCGATACGCGGATACAGCGACTCGTCGAAACCGTTGCGCGGGCCGCGGATCGTGAGGTCCGCGTCGCCCGTCAGCGAGTTCACCGTCGACGCAAGCTCGGTCAATGCCGCGCCGTTGATCAATTGCACGGCATAGCCCATCGCGACGCCGGCCGCGATGGCGAGCATCGCGACAAGCGCGCGCAGCGGATGGCTGCGGCTTTCCCCGGCGATCAGCGCCGCCGCGGTCGACAGCATCGCGCGCGCGGAAGTGGACCGCACTTTGGACGCGCGCGACAAGCGTTGCGGGATGTCTGCCATGGTCATCGGCTGCGGCTCATCGTGCGCGCTCTTCAGGTGGCAGATGCAGCGGCGCGTTCGGTGCCAGCCCGTCGCGCGTCAAGCGCAGCACCCGATCGGCGCTCGCCGCGGCCGCTGTCGAATGCGTGACGAGCAGCACTGCGGCCCGCGACTCGCGCGTCATATCGAGCAGCAATCGCAGGATGCGCGCCGCGGTGTCGTGATCGAGATTGCCGGTCGGTTCGTCGGCGAGTACGAGGCGCGGCTGATGGACGAGCGCGCGCGCGATCGCGATGCGCTGCAGTTCGCCGCCGGACAGCTCGCGCGGCAAGGTGTGCGCGCGATCGGCGAGCCCGACCGACGCGAGTGCGGCCGCGACGCGCGCGGCGACATCGGCGGCCGGCACGCCATTGAGCCGGAGCGGCAACGCCACGTTCTGCGCGGCGGTAAGGTTCGGCAGCACGTGAAACGCCTGGAAGACAAAGCCCATGCGCGCGCGGCGCAGCCGTGTCGCGCGATCGTCGTCGAGTGCGGCGAGATCGTGGCCGTCGAACACGATGCGGCCGGCGTCGGGCCTGTCGAGCCCCGCCGCGAGATTGAGCAGCGTCGATTTGCCGCTGCCCGACTCGCCGACGATCGCGACGCACTCGCCTTCCCGCAGTTCGAGCGATATGCCGTTCAGCACAGTGCGCGGCGGATTGCCCGGGTAGCGCTTGACGACATCCGACAGGGTCAGCATGAGGTCGCGATTCGGACCGATCGTTTGAGTCATGTGCATGACGTGGCGAGTTGCAGGTTCAGGTGTGTCGGGTGGTTGCACGCAGGAACCCGGCGGAACAGAATAGTCGGGCTCCCGCATGGCCGCCGAAGCCTGATAGAACGATCAGATAGGGCAACACGAGGCTCGCGAAATGGATGACAGCGAGAATGACAGCGCGGATGACAGCGTGAATCGCCACGGGAACACGGCGCGGTCGTCGCGCGGCCATTGCGCGCTTACCGCATGCATCGCGATGCATCGTGAGTACAGGAGGCGGTATGCGCATACTGGTCGTCGGAGCGACAGGGCTCCTCGGTAAGGAAATCATCGAGCTGTTATCTCCGAAGCATGAAGTGATCGGTGCGAGCCGCAATGGCCCGGCACTGAAAGTGGACCTGTCCGATCAGGCGTCGATCGTCGCCATGTACAACGACGCGGGGCCGCTCGATGCAGTTGTCTGTGTGGGCGGCACAGCAAAATTCGCGCCGCTCGAGGAGCTACAGGATAGCGATTTTGCCTTTAGTCTCGCCAACAAATTAATGGGCCAGGTCAATCTGGTGCGTTGCGGCATGCGGAAAATCGATCCGGGCGGCTCGATCACCCTGACGAGCGGCACGCTCGCGCAACATCCGATGCCGGGCGGCGCCGCCATCAGTCTCGTCAACGCCGGTGTCGAAGGGTTTGCGCGCGCAGCGGCACTCGAATTGCGCGGCATGCTGCGAGTGAACGTCGTGAGTCCGGGATGGGTGGCCGAAACGCTGCAGCAGATGGGCCGCGATGCATCGGATGCGGTGCGCGCGTCGGTCGTTGCGCAGGCGTATCGCAAGTGCGTCGAAGAGAACATAACCGGGCAGGTCGTGACGGCGGCGCGCTGAAGGTCGGGCGAGCGGACAGGCACGATGACCGCGCTTGCCGATGCCGTACTCGTCGTGCATGCGGCGCTCGTGCTGTTTATCGTCGGCGGGCTCGCTGCGATCTGGCTCGGCGCGGCTTTCCGTTGGCGCTGGGTGCGCAGCCGAGTATTTCGTGGCGTGCATCTTGCTGCGATCGGCATCGTCGCGTTGCTCGCGCTGCTGGGCGTCGCGTGTCCGCTGACCGTGCTCGAAGACGCGCTGCGTCACGATGCGGGCTCGACGCAAGGCTTCGTGCAGCGCTGGGTCGGCCGTCTGCTGTATTACGAATTACCGGCGTGGATTTTTACGGTCGCATACGTTGCGTTCGCGGCGCTCGTTGCGCTGACGTGGCGGCTCGTGCGCCCGGGCGGGAACGCGATGTGCGAAACCGCGCCGGCAGGCGCAATTTCTCAGTGCAATGCTTTTCGGGAGGTCATCATGAAATCTGATGGCAGCAACGGCAATCTGCGCGCGTTCGTGCAGACCGCGGAGCGGGCAGGCGGGTTCGTCTGGGTCATCACGCTCGTCGATTTCGACGCGAAGAATGTGCGGCGGTCGCTGGTTTCCGACGAATCGTTCAGCACGGCAGCCGCTGCGAAGGATGCGGGCGAGGCGCGTCTCGCGGGGATGAGCGAAGACCGGTGAATCGGGGCCGTGGAATCGCTGCGATTGAACAGCTGGGTTGACCCGCTGGGTTGACCCCATGCATCGAACCGCTGCATCGAACCGGTCATGCGGGAAGAGCAAACCTCACTCACACCTGGTAGCGTGCCGACTGCGTGCGCCGCTCGCCCAGCAGTTTCAATGCTTCCCCGGCGCTCATATCGGTTGCATGAATGTTGCGGGCATCGAGCACGAGTACCTCGAACAGCGCGCGATCGTCTTCGGCGCTGCGCCGATAATGCTCGGCGGTGTCCAGCAGCAGCTGCATCAGCGTCTGATGTCCGACGCGCTCGTCCTTGCTTGCCGGCGGTGCACGCAGAATTGTCGCCACGATGGCGAGAAGAGTTCGGAACTGATGGACCGTCTGGTCACAGTATTGAAAGCGGACAACGCGGCTGCCGCGTAGCTCGTGCCTTCGCGTCCTGTTGACGTGCGGCTCGGCCGGCGCGGCTTGCGCCTCGACGCAGTCCGCGTGTTCACGACGAAGCGTCCGACGCCGCGCGGCGAGGCGTGCTCGAGCGGCCCGGTTTGCGTGGTGTTGCTGGTCATGCTGTGTCCTCCCTCGATCAGGCTGCGAGACCCTGGCGTGGCTGTTTCGACGGCAACGCAGAGTATAGGGTGGCGCACGGCAGCGCGGACCAATCGTTCAGGCTAACTCGTCGATGCTATGCATGGGACAGTCAGGAACCCGATACGATCGGATGCTCGCGTCTTAACAGCAACTTTCCCGCCGACACGTAGTGGCGCGGATGCACGGCCGCGTGCTGCGCGGCAACGTGCAGATCGCGCAAGCGGCGCTGCAGCGGCGAGCCGTCGTAGATCGCCGCGCCGCCGCCTAGTGCAAAGCAGGCGTCGCCGATCTGTACGCATGTCCGCGCAATCCAGACCGCCGCCTGGCAGGCCTGCAAATACAGCGCGTCGTCTTGCAACGTGCCTTCGAGCGCACGCTGCCACAGCGCGCGAACCTGAGTCTCGTGAAATGCGCGTGCCGCTCGCAGTTCGGCTTCGATCCGTCCGAGATCGTGCAGGAAAATTTCCGAATCGCGCATGGCCGTCGCGACGCGAAACTGCTGGCGACCGGTATTCGCGTGCGCGACGATCGCATCGACTGCGCCTTCGGCAATGCCAACCATCACGGCCGACCCCATCGGCGCGAGCAACGGCGCCACTGCCTGATAAAGCGGGCCCGCCACGCACGATTCGCCGTTGATGTGATCGAACAGATGGCTCGCGGGGACGGGCGCGTTCATCAGCGAAATATGGTGGCTGCCGGTGCCTTCGAGCCCTGCGACGCTCCACGTGTCCTCGATGCGCCATGCGCCGGCCGGCAGCATCATGCCGCGCATCGTCGGCGCAGCGCCCGCATCATTCGTGCCGTTCGCTGGCGAGCCGTTTGCGCTGACCATGCCGATACCGAACATCCAGTCCGCATGCAGGCATCCGCTCGCAAATGCCCAGCGTCCACTGCAACGCCAGCCTTCGGCCGTTTGTTCGAGTGTGCCCGTAGGCTGCACGGCGCCCGCGATGATCACGTCCGGGCCGCGGCTGTACATCTCATCGAAAATCTTGCGCGGCAAACGCGTGGCGAAGAGCGGCGCGGTCGCGCCAATCCCGGCGAGCCATCCGATCGAACTGTCGATGCGGCTGAGCGCGCTGACCACCGCCATTGCGCCTTCGATGTCGAGCTCAAGGCCGCCGTGGCTGCGCGGCACGTACATGCGGAACACGCCGAGCGAACGCATCGTCTGCACGAGATCGGCCGGTAAGCGCCGTTCCGCTTCGATCTGTGCGGCACGAGCGGCGAGTTCGGATGAAAGGTCCCGGATTTCGGAAAGCATGCGTTGCGCAATGTCGTTCATCAATGCTCCTGCTCGTGGCCTTTCTACAAGAACATTCACCGCGCATCCGCTATTCCGCTCACGAAGCGCAATGTGCTTTCGATTGTATTGCCCATGGAATAGGCGAGTCACGCAAACGTCTACGTTATATCTCGACCAGCGAATCAGCGAGGAATAACCGATGAACGATCGAATCGAGGCGAATCAAGCCGCGCACGGCGATTTGTCGCCGCGCGTGCCGTCTAGCTTGCCGAAAGCGGGCGGACTCTACTGGGCTGGCAAATGGCACACGCCTTCGGGCGCCGCGACGCTCTCCTGCATGAACCCGTCGACGGGCAAGCCGCTACGCGACGTGTTGAGCGGCGGTATCGAAGAAGTCGCCGCAGCCGTGGCCGCCGCGCGTGCCGCGCGCGACACATGGGCGCGCACGCCGCCGCTCGAACGGGCGCGCTGCCTGCGCGAGGCGGCGTCGCGCGTGCTCGGTCACGCGCAGGAACTCGCGTTGATCGATGCGGCGAATTGCGGCAATCCGGTCAACGCAATGATGTTCGATGCGCAGGCCGGCGCGAAGCTGCTCGAATACTTTGCGGGCCTCGTGCTCGAGATAAAGGGCGAAACGATACCGACATCGAATGGCTCGTTGAACTATACGGTGCGCGAGCCGCGCGGCGTCGTCGCGCGAATCTTCCCGTTCAACCATCCATTCATGTTCGCCGCCGGCAAGATCGCGGCGCCGCTTGCCGCGGGCAACACGGTCGTCGTGAAGCCCCCCGAGCAGGCGCCGCTGTCGACGATCCGCCTGATGGAGCTGCTCGAAGACGTGTTCCCGCCGGGTGTCCTCAATTGTGTGGTCGGCGGCCGCGATGCAGGCGCGGCGCTCGCGAGCCACCCCGGCGTCGATGCGATCGCGCTGATCGGCAGCGTGCAAGCCGGCAAGGCCGTGCTGCGCGCGGCGGCCGATACGATGAAGCACACGCTGCTCGAACTGGGCGGCAAGAACGCGATGATCGTCTATCCGGACGCGCATTTCGAAAAAGCCGTCGCCGGTGCGATCAAGGGGATGAATTTCACATGGTGCGGCCAGTCGTGCGGTTCGACCAGCAGACTGTTCGTGCACGATTCGATTCATGACCGCTTCGTCGATGCGCTCGTGAAGCAGCTGCCATCGCTGTATCGCCCCGGCATCGCGACCGACATGCGCACGACGATGGGCGCGATGATCAACCGAACGCAGTACGAGCGCACGCTGCACTACATCGAAAAGGCGCACGCGCAGAAAGCGACGCTTGCCCTCGGCGGCAGGCATCCGGCCGAGCCGGCGCTTGCGGATGGCTTCTTTATCGAGCCGACCGTCATCGTCGATGTGCAGCCCGATATGGCGATTGCCCGTGATGAAATCTTCGGACCGGTGCTGTCGGTTTTTCGCTGGCGCGACGAGACGCAGATGCTCGCGACGGTCAACGGCCTCGAGGTCGGCCTGACAGGATCGGTGTGGACGCAAAACATCGATACCGCGCACCGTGTCGCGGCGGCGATCGAATCGGGCTATGTGTGGATCAACGATACGTCGACGCACATTCTCGGCGCGCCGTTCGGCGGCCACAAGCAGTCGGGACAGGGGCGCGAAGAGTCGAAGGACGAACTGCTCGAATTCACGAAGCTGAAAAACGTCAACGTGCTGCTCGGCGGGAGCTGAGCGCCGCGGCAGTTTTAAAACGCGCTTTAAAGGCTTTTTGAAACGTTATTGTCGGCGTTTATAAAGCTTTATCGCGCGTTTACAAAAACGCTTCACCAAAGAAAAAAGCGCGGCCTGAGCCGCGCAAATGCGTGGATATCCGCTGTCTACGGATATTGTGAAGCGAGTGCACTCTAGCCGGTTCAATTTGTCGCGGCTATTCGTTCCGTGAAATTACTTATTCTATTTTTCGCAATGATGTTCAGTGAGGCTTGGTGAGAGTCAGGCGTATGTCCGTTTTCGACCAGATCGCCTCGAATGTTCGCGAAAAAGACCTCGATTGTTTCGGGTTTGGATAGTCTCCATTGACGAGAGAGAAATAATGCGCGAATTGCTCGTGTCGCGCATCCGAGACCTGCCTTTTTGCCGTTTTTTACATTAATTCTTTGCACGGGTAGTCTGCGCTTCGCGTCCACTCAACTAAAAGTGCAAGGAGAAATAATGAAACGCACGACCTCCCTCTCGGTCATTTCGCTGGCGATGCTAGGGGCCGCCGGGGCCGCGCACGCGCAATCGAGCGTCACGCTCTACGGCACGATCGACACGTCGATCACGTACGTGAACCATGCTCAAGGCAGCCAGAACCTGTGGGCGCTCGGCAACTCCAGTAACGGCAACCTGTCCGGCACGCGTTGGGGCGTGAAGGGCAACGAAGATCTCGGCGGCGGTCTCGCGGCGATCTTCCAGTTGGAGAACGGCTTCAACCCGTCGACGGGCCAACTGGGCCAGGGCAGCCGCCTGTTCGGCCGCCAGGCTTACGTCGGCCTGACGAGCACCCAGTATGGCGCAGTGACGCTGGGCCGCCAGTACGACCCGCTGATCGACCTCGTGCAAGGCATCACCGCAGACAACTACTTCGGCAGCGCATTCGCTACCGCGGGCGACGTCGATAACTACGACAACAGCTTCCGCGTGAACAATGCGGTCAAGTACGCGTCGCCGGTGTGGTCGGGCTTCCAGTTCGAAGCAATGTACGCGTTCGGCGGCATCGCCGGCTCGACCGGCTCGGAGCAGTCGTACGCGTTTGCCGCGGCGTATAACACGGGTCCGCTGTCGTTGGCAGCCGGCTATTTCTATGCGTCGAACAGCCAGGCATCGGCTGCGGCTCGCGACACGTTCACGAGCACGTCCGACGGCACGTTCGACGGTCCGATCAACACGGGTTATGCAACCGCTCACTCGCTCGCGATCGCACGCGTCGCGGGCCAGTACGTGTTCGGGCCGTTCACGGTCGGCGCCGGCTACAGCAACGCGCAATACCGCCGCGACAATTCGTCGGTGTTCGGCGAGGACGAGAAGTACAACACGGGGCAGGGCTTCTTCAACTGGCAGGCTTCGCCGGCGATGCTGCTCGGCGTCGGCTATAGCTATACGAAGTCGAACGGCGATTCTTCGGCGACCTACCATCAGGTATCGATCGGCGCCGACTACTCGCTGTCGAAGCGCACCGATGTGTACATGACGGCGGCTTACCAGCACGCAAGCGGCGAGACGGGCGACGGCAACGGCGGAGTCGTGGCGGCGCAAGCGTCGATCGGTTCGTACGGCTACGCAGGCACGTCGACGCAGACGATGGTCAACCTCGGTCTGCGCCACAAGTTCTAAGCAACGCTTGACGCGCTGCGGCGGCGAACCTGTTGTGTTCGCCGCAAGCGCGGATCGCGCGAATGGCGTGGAAATGAAGCGGGCGCGCTGCCTTCATGGGCAGCGCGCCCGCTTTTTTTAGCGCGCGCGAGTTGATATTGCATGAGCGCAATGCCGGTAGAATGTCCGCGTCGGGAACCGCGCCGGCCGCACGCGAAGCGCGCTGGGTGCGACTCCTCTCAAGCGCGAGGTGCGGCGATGCGAACGGTCAAGATTCAGCAGTTCACCGAAGAAGACGAAGAATTTTACGAGCTCGGCGACGAGGCCGAGATCATGGTGACGGACGAAGAATGGCGCCGGCTCGAAGAGGCGCAGGAAATCATCTGGATCGACCGCTTGGGCGGTTTCTACTGTCTGGCCGAATAGGGTTCGGCGTGCGGCGCGAAAACGAAAAGGGCGGCACGCTGGCCGCCCGGAATTTCGTTCAACCACAGCCGGCGCAGTGCGTTACGCCGCGTTCCGGCGTTATCGCCTGTCGAACGAATACTTCCCCGGCCCTGTCACGGCCAGCAACAACAGCCCGCCGATGATGCTGACGTTCTTGTAGAAATTGACCATGTTCGCGTACTGCTCCATGCCGGTTTGCGTCCAGAAGTGATGGCCGATCAGCGCGGTGCCGAGCGTATAGAGCGCAAGCAGCAACGCAAGCGGCCGCGTCAGAAGCCCGACCGCGAGCAGCACGCCCACGCCCAGTTCCATCATGACGGCGATCGCCGCGGCCAGCGACGGAGCCGGCGCGCCGGTCGTCGCCATATAGGCTTGTGCTGCGGAAAAGCCGGTTAGCTTGCTCCAGCCGAATACGACGAATAGCACCATCAGCAGCACGCGAGCGACGAGCAGAATCGCGTCGCGCCGTTGGTCGATCAGATTTTTCATGTTTGTTCCTCTGTTATATCGCTTGATAAATGGTGATCGCGGCATGCGTGTTCGCGATCACAGCTCCGACACTTCGTTGTTGCGCAGGTCGAACACCAGCACTTCGGCGTTGTCGCCGGCGCTGAAGCCGAGCTCGCGTTCATTGCGAATGCGCGCGCCGTCGCCTTCGGTCAGGCGCACGCCATTCACGGTGATCGCGCCGCGTGCGACATGCACGTACGCGTAGCGGTTCGCGGCGAGTTCGATGTCGGCCGCTTCCGCGCCGTCGAACAGGCCCGCGTAGACGCGCACGTCCTGGCGCACTTCGAGCGAGCCGTCGGCGCCGTCGGGCGAAATCACGAGCCGCAGTTTGCCGCGCTTCTGCCCGGCCGCGAAATGCTGCTGCTGATAGCGCGGCGTCGCGTTCTTCACCGAAGGCACGATCCAGATCTGCAGGAAATGCACGAGTTCGCTCGCGGAATGATTGAACTCGCTGTGCGCGACGCCCGTGCCGGCGCTCATCAGCTGGATATCGCCGGGGACGATCACCGAGCCCGTGCCCATCGAGTCCTTGTGTTCGAGTGCGCCTTCGAGCACGTACGAAAAGATTTCCATGTCGCGGTGCGGATGCTTGCCGAAGCCGCGGCCCGGCGCGACACGGTCGTCGTTGATCACGAGCAGGTCCGAGAAGCCGATCTGATTCGGGTCGTAGTAGTTCGCGAACGAGAACGTATGGTGCGAGTCGAGCCACCCGTGATTGGCGTGGCCGCGTTCGCTGGCGTGTCTGATTTCAATCATGGCGATCTCCGTAAGAGGTGCGGTTTCAATTCGAGGCGTGAAAGCCACACGCGTTGAAACGAAGTTTAGGTCAATTAGGGAGGCTATAATCGACACTAAATGCGATTGACTGTCCTGATATAGTTGACAATAGAAGGCGAGACCGAACGGGAAGCCAAGCCGATGCAACTCGATGACCTGAGAATCTTTGTCGCGACCGTGGAGGCGCGCAATTTCACGGCCGCGGCAGACCGCTTGCAACTGTCGAAGCAGTTCGTCAGCCGCCGCGTGATGGCGCTCGAGGCGAGCCTTGGCGTGCGGCTGCTCGTGCGCAACACGCGCAAGCTCGCGGTGACCGACCTCGGCTACGAGTTCTACGAGCGCGCCACGCGCATCCTTGCCGATGTGTCCGACGCCGAACTGGCGATGTCGTCGCAGCGCGCGTATCCGCGCGGCCTGTTGCGCATCAGCGCGCCGTTGTCGTTCGGCATGGTCCACCTGTCGCCGCTCGTCGGCGCGTTTCTGAGCTCGAACCCCGAGGTGCGCATCGATATGGAACTGAGCGACCGTGTCGTCGATGTGGTCGGCGAGGGGTACGACATGGCGCTGCGCATCGGCACGCTCGCCGATTCGACGCTGATTGCGCAGAAGCTCGCGGAATTCCGCATGATCGCCTGCTGCAGCCCCGTCTACCGCGACACGCGGCGTCTGCCGATGACGCCGGCCGACCTCGCCCGGCACCCGTGCCTGCTGTACGGCGAGGAGGCGCGTACCGGATGGCGGTTCGACATCGACGGCGCGGTGCGCCATATCGAAGTGCACGGGCCGTTGCGCGCGAACAATGGCGAGGTGATTCGCGATGCGGCGATTGCGGGCACCGGCGTCGCGCTGCTGCCGGAATTCATCGTGGAGGGCGCGCTGAAGAGCGGGCAGCTCGTGCCGCTGCTCGAAGCGTTTGCGTCGCCGCCGATCACGCTATACGCCGTGTATCCGCAGCACCGGCAAAGCTCGGTGACGATCCGGGCCTTCACGCAGTTTTTGCGTGAACGGTTTGCTATGGCGCCGGGCGCCTGACCGGCACGCCCTGCTTGCGCCCTCTGTCTTCGGCGCTTGCCACGCCGCCGCGGCGCACATGAGGTATTTCAGGCTCGACGCCGAGCCGCTCCATCAGACGTTGCGCGTCGAACGGCGCCTCCGTTTTCGTGTCGTTGTCGAAGTAGCAGAAGACGTCGCGCGCCGAGCGCTTGCGCGGCGGCTTGTCAGGCGCGATCAGTTTCGCATCGGCCGGCTGGCCGCCGTGCGCCCATGCGTCGATGCGTTGCGCCCACGTGTCGAGCGCCGCGTCGTCGTACGAGCCCGAGTAGCGCGCGCTCGTGCCGTGCAGCCGCAAATAGACGAAATCGGCGGTCAGGTCGTCGACGTGCGGCCAGTCTTCGGTCGAGTCGGAAACCACGAGCGCCACGCCATGTTTGCGCAGCAGCGCAACGAACGCGGCGTCGACGAAGCTCGGATGCCGGATTTCGATCGCGTGCCGCAGGCGCCGCGGCCGGTCGATGGCGAGATACGGTTCGCGTACGCGCTTGTCGTGCCGGTGGGCGAGCTCGAGCGCGTCCTGCGTGTCGCGCGGCAGCATCGCGAGAAAACGCTCGAGGCGCTCCGCGTCGAAGCGAAACGAAGGCGGAAACTGCCAGAGAATCGGCCCGAACTTCTCGTTGAGCGCCAGCAGCCCCTGCGCGAAGAAATTCGCGAGGCCTGCGCGTGCGGCTTCGTCGCGAAAGCGCAGCATATGCGTGAGGTAGCGCGCGCCCTTCACGCTGAACACGAAATCGTCCGGCGTTTCGCCGTACCACTTCCGGTAACTGTCGATCGACTGCAGGCTGTAGTGCGTGCCGTTGATTTCGATCGTCTGCACCGCGCGCGACGCGAACTGCAATTCGTCCGCCTGACGAAGGCCTTTTGGGTAAAACGTGCCGCGCCATCCTTCATATCGCCAGCCCGATATGCCGATCTGAATTTTTGCGCTGCGCGTGGTCACGATTCATTGCTCCCGAGCGTAAGGCGATGGTGGTCGCCATGGTTGCGGGAACGGCGCAGCACGCTTTATTCCCGCGTGTATTCCCGCATGCCTCGCGCGCTGGGCAGCCGTGGAACGTCCCTTGCGCATTCTTTACGCGAGCGCCGTCGAAGGCGCTACGAACGCGCCATCAAGCGCACTCGCCAACCTCGGGCAAGCCCTACGGATGCGCCCGACACCGACCCCACAGGAGCCACGATGAGTACCGCTACCCCCGATAAAGCGACCACCGATGCGATTGCGCTGCTGAAAGAAGACCACCGCGCGGTCGACAAGCTGTTCGAGGCATTCGAACGCGCCGCCGATGACGACCTCGATGCGAAGGGCGCGCTGGTGCAGCGCGCGTGCGAGAAGCTGACCGTCCACGCCATGGTGGAGGAGGAAATTCTCTATCCGGCGGCTCACGACGCGCTGAGCGGCCGCGACGTGATCGATGTCGACGAAGCCTATGTCGAGCACTTTCTCGTCAAGACGCTGATCGCGCGCTTCGATACGCTGAAGCCGGGTCAGCGCGGTTTCGATGCGACCTTCAAGGTACTGACCGAGATGGTTCGCCATCACGTCGAGGAAGAGGAAAAGACGCTCTTTCCGGAGTTGCGCCAGAGCAACGCCGATCTCGGCGCGCTCGGCAAAAAGCTCGCGGCAAGAATGGAAGCGCTCGAACAGAAGCTCGAGGCGGCCGGCAGCCGGATGGTCGGCGACAAGACCTAGTGCCGGCGTAGCGATATGCGCGGCCCGCGGCTTACCCCCGCGGGCCGCGTCGCTTCATGATGCAGCGCACTAAACCGTCCCTTTACCAAACGTAGGCATTGACGAACAAATTCCTGGATAATGCGCGTACCTTTGCGCGGGGCTGACCGAACGGCGAGGCTCAGGCCTTGCCGCCGACGCGGGGAAAAATCGTTTTTCCTATATAAATCAAGAGGGACAATCGTGGAACCATCAGATCAGGCCGGCCGTTCATGGCTGTGGCTCATATTGCTGATCCCCTATATCGCGCTGTTGTGGTTGCCTTTCTATAACGACACGCGCCCATCTTTCGCCGGCTTTCCGTTCTTCTACTGGTATCAGTTCCTGTGGGTTCCGCTCACGTCGCTGCTGATCTACGTCGTCTACCGAGGTATCCGATGAGCGACCTGAACCCCGTCAACCCGGTTGCGATGACCGTCTTCATCGCCTTCTTCGTGCTCGTTACCGTGGTCGGCTTCCTCGCCGCGCGCTGGAAGCGCGGCGATCTCACGCAACTGCACGAGTGGGGCCTCGGCGGCCGCCAGTTCGGCACGATCATCTCGTGGTTCCTCGTCGGCGGCGACTTCTATACCGCTTACACGGTGATCGCGGTGCCCGCGCTCGTCTACTCGGTCGGCGCGTACGGCTTCTTCGCGCTGCCATACACGATCATCGTCTATCCGTTCGTGTTCGCGGTGATGCCGAAACTATGGAAAATCGCCCATGCGAAAAACCACATCACGGCAGCCGACTACGTGCACGGCGAGTACGGCGGCAAGTGGTTCCCGGCGGCGGTCGCGCTGACCGGCATCGTCGCGACGATGCCGTATATCGCGCTGCAGCTCGTCGGCATGCAGGTCGTGATCAAGGGCCTCGGCGTATCGGGCGAACTGCCGCTCGTCATCGCGTTCGTGATTCTCGCGCTCTACACGTACACGAGCGGTCTGCGTGCGCCGGCGATGATCGCGTTCGTCAAGGACATCATGATCTACATCGTAGTGATCGCGGCAGTCTGGCTGATTCCGCAGAAGCTCGGCGGCTACGGTCAGGTGTTCGATGCGGCCGATACGTTCTTCAAGGCGAAGGGCGGCGCGACCGGCATCATCCTGAAACCGACGCAGTTCACCGCGTATGCATCGCTCGCGTTGGGCTCGGCGCTTGCCGCATTCATGTACCCGCACACGATGACGGCCGTGCTGTCGTCGTCGTCGCCGCAGACGGTGCGCAAGAATGCGATCTTCCTGCCCGCGTACACGCTGCTGCTCGGCCTGATCGCGTTGCTCGGCTATATGGCGATCGCCGCCGGCATCCACGTGAAGTCGCCTTCGGACGTCGTGCCGACGCTGTTCGGCACGCTGTTCCCGTCGTGGTTCGTCGGCTTCGCCGCGGCCGCGATCGCGATCAGCGCGCTCGTGCCGGCCGCGATCATGTCGATCGGCGCGGCGAACCTGTTCACGCGCAACCTGTGGCGTCCGCTCGTGTCGCCGAACATGGCGCCTGCGCAGGAAGCGTCGACAGCCAAGTTCGTGTCGCTCGTCGTGAAGTTCGGCGCGCTGCTGTTTATCGTGTTCCTGCCGACGCAATACGCGATCGACCTGCAACTGCTCGGCGGCGTGTGGATTCTGCAGATCTTCCCGGCCATCGTCTTCACGCTGTATACGCGGCGCCTCAATACGCCGGGCCTGTTCTTCGGCTGGCTCGTCGGCATCGTGCTCGGCACGGGGCTCGCGATGTCGCAAGGTCTGAAGCCGGTGTTCACGCTGCATGTCGGCGATGCGAGCTGGCCGCTTTATATCGGCCTGATCGCGCTGGCGGCGAACATCGTCGTGACGTTCGTCGTGTCGGTGGTGACGCCGAAGCGCTCGGTAGTCAGCGCGAATGCCTGATCGTTAGCCGTCTGCGCGCACCGTGCCGAATCACAGCCGCCTTGGGGCGGCTGTTTTCGTTTTTGCGCATGCCGCACGTGTTGCGACCGTCGTTTCAACGCAAAAACGCGGGCATATGCGCGCTGGTTTGGTACGATGCAGCCTTTTCTGCCGACGGTAAGCCTGCGTGAAACGACCCATCGCGCCGTTCGTCCGTAGTTTCTGCGCGACGCTGCTCGACTTCCTCAAGCCCTACGCGATACGTGCGCTCGAGCGCGTGCGTCATCCGACGCGGCGCGGCGTCGCGCTGACGGTCGCCGCGGTGCCGGCGCTGATGCTGCTGTACGTGCTGATCCTGATTCCGTTCACGCCCGGCATCGGCGACATCCGCAAGGCGAAAGTCGAGCAGCCGGCCCAGGTGTTTTCGGCGGACGGCAAGCTGCTTGCGACATTCAAACCGTCGAACCGCGAATGGGTGAAGCTGCAGGATGTGTCGCCGCACGTGATCGACGCGCTGATCTCGACCGAAGACCATCGCTTCTACGAGCACCACGGCATCGATTTCAAGCGCACGGCGTCGGCCGCGCTGCATACGTTTTCGGGCGATCGCCAGGGCGGCTCGACGATCACGCAGCAACTCGCGCGCAATCTGTATCCCGACGAAATCGGCCGCGCGCCGACGCTCACGCGCAAGATCAAGGAAGCGATCACGGCCTTCAAGATCGAAGCGGTCTATACGAAGAGCGAGATTCTCGAAACCTATCTGAATACGGTGCCGTTCCTGTACAACGCGTACGGCATCGAAATGGCCGCGCGTACCTATTTCGACAAATCGGCGCACGACCTCACGGTGATCGAAAGCGCGACGCTGATCGGCATGCTGAAGGGCAACAGCTACTACAACCCGGTGATCAATCCTGAGCGCGCGTTGCAGCGCCGCAATATCGTGCTCGCGCAGATGGTGAAGTATCAACGGCTTACTCCGGCTGCGTTTCAGACGCTGCAGCGCCGTCCTCTCGGCGTCGATTTCGAGCGCCAGACGGAGCCGCCGGGCCCGGCGCCGCATTTCGCGCAGCAGTTGCGCAAGTGGCTGATCGCGTGGGCCGACGCGAACGACTACAACATCTATTCGGACGGCCTGATTGTTCGCACGACGCTCGATTCGCGCCTGCAGACGATGGCGACACAGGCGCTGGTCTGGCAGGGCAACCAGCTGCAATCGGTGGCGAATTCGGTGTGGGGCACGCGTCACGCGTGTTCGGCGCATCAGGACGTGTTCACTGCGTTCGTGCGCGAGACGCCCGAGTATCGCGCGGCCAGGCAGTCGGGCCTCGCCGACGACGTTGCGCTCAAACAGGTCGAATCGGACCGTCACCTGATGCAGTCGCTGTGCGATGACAAGACGCGCGTACAGGCGGCGTTCATCGCCATCGATCCGCGCGACGGCGAGATCAAGGCCTATGTGGGCAGCCGCGATTTCAGCGACGATCAGTACGATCACGTGCAGCAGGCGCGGCGCCAGCCGGGCTCGACGTTCAAGCCGTTTGTGTATGGCGCGGCATTCGAAAACGGCGCGAAGCCCGACGACACATTCGTCGATCAGCCCGTCGAAATCACGCTGGCGGGCGGCGAAATCTGGAAACCGAACGACGATACGCCGCCAAGCGGCCGGCCAGTCACGCTGCGCGACGCGCTCGCCTATTCGAAGAACCGCATCACCGCGCAGCTGATGGAAAAAGTGGGGCCGTCGAAGGTGGCGCGGCTCGCCTATTCGATGGGCGTGCGCGACAGCCGGCTCGACGCCGTGCCGTCGCTTGCGCTCGGCACGAGCCCGGTCACGCTGAAGGAAATGGTATCGGCGTACAGCACGATCGCTGACCGCGGCGCCTATATTCCGCCGATGTTCGTCACGCAGATCGAAGATCGCGACGGCCACGTGCTCGCGCAATTCCGCCCCGCGCGGCCCGAGCAGACATTGCCGCCGGCCGCCGCGCAGACGCTGCTCGACGTGATGCGCGACGTGGTCGACAAAGGGACGGGCAGCGCGATCCGCACGCGCTTCGGCATTCGCGGGGACGTGGCGGGCAAAACGGGCACGACGCAGGACGATGCCGACGGCTGGTTCATCCTCATGCATCCGCAACTGGTGGCGGGCGCGTGGGTCGGCTTCAACGACAGCCGTGTGACGCTGCGCAGCGATTACTGGGGGCAGGGCGCGCATAGCGCGCTGCCGCTCGTCGGCGATTTCTTCCAGCGCGCGCTGCGTTCGCGGCTCATCGATCCGCGTGCGAAGTTCGTCGAGGAGAAGCAGACGGGTGTGTTCGATTCGCTGCGTGCGACGCTGAGTACGTGGTGGGGGCGTCTGTTCGGTGCGGACAACAAGCCCGCGCCGCAGAAGGAGACGCCGCGCGCGCCGCGCCGGGCGCCGGCGACGGTTGCTACGCCGGCCGCACCCGCAGCGCCCGCGCCTGTTGCGTCCGCATCGGCTGAGCCGCGCGACGTCGAGCCGCCGCAGATCGTCGCGCCCCAAGGCGCGTCGGTGCCGCCGCTCTTGTCGCCGCCTGGTGCGGCGGCCGGGGCGCAGAATGCGCAGGGCGCGGCAGCTGCGAGCGGCACGGCCGCGGGCGTGTCGATGTCCGGTTCGGCGGCGCCGGCTCCGAATGCGCCTGGCACGACGCCGTCTGGACCGACGTCGCTCGACCAGTGGATCAATCAACACACGAACGGCGAGCACACGAACGGCGCGGCGGCGCCATCAGGTGCGTCGGGCGCCGGAACGCAATAACGCGCCGTAGCGCCGTAGCAGCGCGCGCCGTTCCGTCGGCAATCTGATGGGTACGGCGCAGGCAAGCCTGCGGCGCCTCATCCAAACTCGAAGCCGGATCCGGACCCCGCATAACGCTGCCCGAGCAGCCGCATCATCGTCAACCCGTTGCGTTGTGCCGAGTCTTCGAAGCAGTTGTTGAACACGACGTCGGTGCGGTCCGCTCGTTTCCCGATCTCGCGAATCGGGATGATCAGCTCTTCGAGTTCTTCATCGCTGTAGTCGTAATTGAAGCGCCCGGACGCGGTCGTGCTGCCCGACCATGTCTCGGCGTTGCGGCCATGCAAACGCACGATCGCGAGCCGCGGCGACGTGACCTCCCACACGGTATGCGCACGCGTCGTCACGTCGGGCGCATCCATGATCACATGCACGAGCCCACGCTCGCGTTCGAATGCGAGCGTCGAGGCGCGGTGCCGATCGTCGAACCAGCTTGCGTTGCGAAACTCGAACGCGGTCAGATAAGGCGCCATGCGGTCCGCGCAATGCGCGACATGCGCCTTGTCGCGCGACGCGGTGGTGATCCACGGCGCGAACTGGAACAGCACCGCGCCGAGCTTGCCGGCCGCGCGCAACGGCTCGAGCGCTTCAAAAAAGCGCGCCCATAGCTCGTCGATGATATCGGGCGGAATGTCCCGGTAATAAAGGTTCTTTTTGCCCGTTTTCGGCAGCGCCTGCTGGATATCGGGCGGGAAGAACTTCGGCTCGGTCTGGTGCCCGGTAAAGAGCCGGAACGCCTTCATGTTGAACGTGAAGCCCGTGGGAGTGCGTTGCGCCCACAGCGCGCTATTGGCCGCGCTCGGCATCGCGTAGTACGACGCATCGACTTCGACCATCGGAAAATGTTCGGCGTAAAAGCGCAGCCGCGCCTCGGCGCTCGTGCAGCCCTTCGGATAGAACTTGCCGGACTTGATCAGCGTGGCGTCCGTCCATGACGCGGTACCGACTTCGATCGACATGTTGCACTGCTCCATGGGTGTGGCTGATGCCTCGGTGACGGTTATCGTTCTTGCATCGTACTGCACTGCGTGTGTGCGCGGTTCAAGCTCAGGTTTGTCAAAGATGGTTAGCCAACGCTGTTGCCAGAGCGATTGTTGCTAGAATTCCACAGGCTTCATTCAATGGCTATCCGCGGCACGTCGATCAACAAGAACGGAGAGGCGCATGGAGGGCAGCACCATCGCGGAACGGGAAGCCGCCGGCCGGACCGCACGCGAGCACTCGAAACGCTCGAGCCATCGCACAGTCGGCGAGATCCGCCGCGACCCGCTCGAACTGCTTGCGCAAAGCAGCGCCGGCCGCATCGAGCGGCTCGTGCCGCTGCGCTACGGCCGCATGGCCGCGTCGCCGCTCGCCTTCTTTCGCGGCAGCGCGATCCTGCAGGCGCACGATCTGGGCCAGCTGCCGCACACGTCGCTCGTGCAGCCGATCTGCGGCGATAGCCACCTGTTGAACTTCGGCGGCTTCGCAACGCCTGAGCGGCACCTGATTTTCGACGTCAACGATTTCGACGAAACCGCGCACGGCCCGTTCGAATGGGATCTGAAGCGCCTCGTGGCGAGCTTTACGGTCGCGGCGCGTCAACTCGGATTCAGCCGCGGCGCGGCGCACGATACGGCGATGTCGGCGGTGCTGCAGTACCGCGACCGCATGGCGCAATATGCGCAGTCCGGCACGCTCGAACTCTGGTACGAGCGCATTACGTTCGATCGCATGATCGAAGCCGCGTTGACGCCCGAAGGGCGTCGCCGGATTCGCCGCGGCATGGAAAAGGCGGCGGCCCGCACGCACGACAGCATGCTCGACAAGATCGCGGAGCGCGTCGGCGACCGCTTCGCGATGCGCGATATGCCGCCCGGCCTGTTTCATGTGCACGGCGCGAACACGCTGTTTGCGCATGACGACGACTGGTTTCGTCTCGGCGACTGGAACAAGCTCGTCGACCCTGTCTACGCCGACTATCTGCACACGTTGCCGCCCGACCGGCGCGAACTGCTCGAGCGGTTCACCATTCAGGATCTCGCGTTCAAGGTCGTCGGCGTCGGCAGCGTCGGCACGCGCTGCCTCGTGCTGCTCGCGACCGATGCGGCCGGCAGGCCGCTTTTCCTGCAGGCGAAGGAGGCGCGGCCTTCCGTCGTCGCGCGCTACTTCAAGTCGAAGGAGCCGCGTCACGAAGGCGAGCGCGTCGTGCGCGGGCAGCAGATGCTGCAGGCGGCCAGCGATATTTTTCTCGGCTGGGCCACGGGCCCTGGCGGGCGTCCGCTTTATGTGCGGCAATTGCTCGACATGAAGCTGTCGCTGAACGTCGAACTCGTCGATGCCGAACTGCTTGCCGGCTATGCACGCGTATGCGGCTGGGCGCTTGCGCGAGCGCATGCGAAAGCGAGCGGCAAGGCGATTGAGATCGCCGCCTACATCGGACGCAACGACCAGTTCGCCGAGGCGCTCGCCCAGTACGCTTCTGCCTATGCGGACCAGGTCGAGCGCGACTACGATGCATTCGTGAGAGCATGCCGCAGCGGCGCGCTCGACGCGCGCACCGATGAAGACTTTGCCGCCGATTTCCGCGTATAGATTCCGTATGCGGACGCGCTAACCGATTGTTTCACGGCACGCCGTGCCATTTGGCCACGACAGGTGGCCTTCATCAAAGAGGGAGGTGCATATGCTTTCATTCATCGGTACGTTGATCGTCGGTTTGGTCGTCGGACTGATTGCGCGCGCGATCAAACCTGGCGACGACAAGATGGGTCTCATCATGACGATCATCCTCGGCATCGCGGGCTCGCTGATCGCGGGCTACATCGGGCGTGCCGCCGGGTGGTATCAGCCGGGGCAGGGCGCGGGGTGGATCGCGTCGGTGATCGGCGCGATCGTGCTGCTCGTTATTTACGGGTTGATCCGCAAACGCATGTAGCGCAGGCGGGGGGGCGATGAACCGTGTACTTGCCGCGCATGCGCGTTGCTTCTTCTTGCGTTGCCGGCGAGACTGCGCAGCGCGTGCGGATCGGTGATCATGTGCTTCGTCGGCGCCCCCGGGTAAGCGGCAATCAATTCGCGAACCGGGGCGGCGCAAACATGCGCGAGGCGTTTTTCCCGTAAAACGCTTTGCGCGTCAACCACGCATGCATCGCGGCAAGGCCGTGCGCGAATTGTGTTCCGTCGTGCGCGGCGCGCATGATCGATGCATCAGTCGAGCACCGCGTGCTCAACCGAAGGAGGCCACAGTGGCTGAACATAGCGCGGACGATGTCCGCGAAGCACAGATGGCGTTCGGTGCGCAGGATGCACCGGAAATCCGGCAAACCGCGGTCGGCAAGGTGGCGCTCGTCACCGGCGCGGGCAGCGGCATCGGCCGCGCGACGGCGCGCAAGCTGTTCGAACATGGCTATAGCGTCGTGCTGACGGGCCGCCGGCAGCAGCCGCTCGACGAACTGGCGGCCGAGGCGCTCGCGGGCGGCTTCGACGCGTTGGCGCAGGCGTGCGATGTGGCCGATGCGGACGGCGTCGCCGCGCTGTTCGACGCGATCCGCGTGCGCTACGGGCGGCTCGACGTGCTGTTCAACAATGCGGGACGCGGTGCGCCGCCGGTCGAGATCGACGCGCTCGCCATCGAAGACTGGCGGGCTGTCGTCGATACGAATCTCACTGGCGTGTTCCTCTGCACGCGCGCCGCCTTCGCGATGATGAAAGCGCAAATGCCGCGCGGCGGGCGCATTATCAACAACGGCTCGATCTCCGCGCATGCGCCGCGTCCGTACAGCATCGCCTACACGGCGACGAAGCATGCGATCACCGGGCTCACGAAGTCTGTTTCGCTCGACGGACGTCCGTACGACATTGTCTGCGGGCAGATCGATATCGGCAACGCCGCGACCGAGATGGCCGCGCGCATGGCCAGGGGCGTACCCCAGGCGAACGGGCAGGTGGCCGTCGAACCGCTGATGGATGTCGAACATGTGGCCGATGCGGTGCTGCATATGGCGGATTTGCCGCTGTCGGCGAACGTGCAGTTCATGACGATCATGGCGAGCAAGATGCCGTTTGTCGGTCGCGGGTGAGGGGCGGCGTGAACGCGAGGGCCGGTGATCAGGTTCGCAAGTCCCGACGCAAGGCGGCGCCGGCAGCGCAAGACGACCCGCCGCCCGAGCCGCCCGTTCGTCCCTGCGCCGACGACTGCTGCCGCAGCGGCTGCGATCCCTGTGTGTTCGATCTGTACAATGAGGCGCTGGAGCGCTATCGCGCCGCGCTCGCCGCGTGGCAGAAGCGGCATGGCAGCGGTGCGCGATAGTGCATGTGCGATAGCGTTTGCAAGCCTGACTCGCGCGGTTTGAACGCCGTGCCCTGTTCGTGCTCGGTTTGCCTTTTGCTTTGCGTTTAGCTCTGCAGCTGCGCTTTATGACAGAACTTGCCGCCCCACCTATCGAATCCGACACTCTCCACGCGCTGCACGACTTCGTCGCGCGCTATCCGCGCCTGTTCGTGCTGACGGGCGCCGGCATCAGCACCGACTCCGGCATTCCGGGCTATCGCGACGAAAACGGCCAATGGAAGCGCTCGCCGCCGATCACGCTGCAGGAGTTTCTCGGCGCCGATGCCTCGCGCCGCCGCTATTGGGCGCGCAGCATGGTCGGCTGGCCGGTCGTCGGCGAGGCGCAGCCGAACGCGGCGCATCGCGCGCTCGCGCGGCTCGAGGCGGCGGGGCATATCACGGCGCTCGTCACGCAAAACGTCGACGGATTGCATCAGCGCGCCGGCAGCAGCAGGGTGATCGAACTGCACGGCAGCATCGGTGCGGTGACGTGTCTCGATTGCGGTGCGCAGCATGCGCGCGCGTCGATTCAACAGATACTCGAAGCGGAAAATCCGGCGTTGCTCGAAGCGCAAGCCGAACCGGCCGCGGACGGCGATGCGCATCTCGAATGGCACGCACTCGATTCGTTCCGTGTGCCGGCGTGCACGCATTGCGGCGGTCTGCTCAAACCGTCGGTGGTGTTCTTCGGCGAGAGCGTGCCGCGCGAGCGCGTCGACGCGGCGGCACGCGCGCTCGATGAAGCGGATGCCTTGCTGGTCGTCGGTTCGTCGCTGATGGTGTATTCGGGTTATCGCTTTTGCGTCTGGGCTCGGCAGAAGGGCAAGCCGATTGCCGCGATCAACCTCGGGCTCACGCGTGCGGATCCGTTGCTGACGCTGAAAATCGCGGCGCCGTGCAGCGAAACCTTGACCGCGCTCGCGGCGCGGCTCGCAAGCACTTGAGACGCAGCGATCTTTGCGGGAACGACGCAACAGAAACGCCGTAACGGCACCACGCAAACATGGAGACGGAACGATGTCGACGCTGACGACGATCGAAGCACTCGAAGCGATTTACGGTTCGCCGCACGAACGCTCGGTGCGCAAGGAAATCACGTTCGTCAACGAAGACTATCGTGCGTTTATCGAGCACGCGCCGCTCGTCATGCTTGCGACGAGCGGTCCCGACGGGCTCGACTGCTCGCCGCGCGGCGATGCGCCGGGCTTCGTGCGGATCGTCGATGACCGCACGCTTGCGATACCGGACCGCATCGGCAATAACCGCATCGACAGTCTGCGCAATATCGTCGCGAATCCGCAGGTCGGCCTGCTGTTTATCGTGCCGGGCGTCGGCGAGACGCTGCGCGTGAACGGCCGCGCGCGCATCAGCATCGACGGCGAATGGCTCGACAGCTTTGCAGTGAACGGCAAACGGCCTCGCACCGTGCTGATCGTCGATATCGATGCGGTCTACTTTCACTGCTCGAAGGCGCTCGTGCGCTCGAAACTGTGGGATCCGTCGCGCCACGTCGAGCGTACGCAGCTGCCGAGCGCCGGCGAGATCCATCGACGCCTGAACGGCCCGTCATTCGATGCCGACGCCTACGATCGCGACCTCGTGGAAAGACTGCGCACGAGCCTCTACTGACGCATATCGAACCCACCTCACGGGGCAAGACAGCTATGACCTCCACCGATTCGACTCACCGGTCCGCCGATTTGCGCGAGCACTCGCCGTCGGCCGAGCGCAATCGCGACGCGATTCTCGCCGTGCTGCGCACGGTCTTGCCGCCACGCGGCACCGTACTCGAAATCGCGAGCGGCACGGGCCAGCATGCGATTCATTTTGCCGCAGCGTTTCCTGGCGTCGACTGGCAGCCGAGCGACGCGGACCCGGGTGCGCGCGCGTCGATCGAGGCGTGGACGGCGCTCAGCGGTCTGACGAATATCCGGCCGCCGCTCGATCTCGACGTTTGCCGCACAACGTGGGGCATCGATACCGCGCAAGCGCTGCTTTGCCTCAACATGATTCATATCTCGCCGTGGGCGGCCACCGAAGCGCTGATCGACGGCGCGTCGCGTGTGCTCGGCGAGCGCGGCGCGGTGCTCTTCCTGTATGGCCCGTACCGGCGCGGCGGCGCGCATACGTCGCCGTCGAACGAAGCATTCGATCAGCACCTGAAGAACCGCAACCCGGCATGGGGTGTGCGCGACATGGAGACGGTCGTGCAGCTTGCCGATGCGGCCGGGTTCGCGTGCGACGAGCCGATCGCGATGCCTGCGAACAACTTCAGTCTCGTGTTCCGGAAACGCTGATGCATGGCGCAAGTCTCACGCAGCGGCCGAGGCGCGTGCGCCGTGCCGGATGCGGCAATCTGAACGCAGCTTGAGCATTTCTTTTATCCTTTCATCCTTGACGCCGCGCGCGCCTTGCACGCAACGCAGGTCCGCGCGGCTTGACGTCACCCGGAAATCTGGAGAACTCACATGGGCAAACAGGCAATCGGCGTAGTGGGGCTAGCGGTCATGGGCCGCAATCTGGCGCTCAACATCGAAAGCCGCGGTCACGCGGTTTCCGTATTCAACCGGACGCGCGAGAAAACCGACGAGCTGATCGCCGAGTTTCCCGACCGCAAACTCGTGCCGACTTTCACGATGGAAGAATTCGTCGCGTCGCTCGAAAAGCCGCGCCGCATCCTGCTCATGGTCAAGGCCGGCGCGCCGACCGACGCGACGATCGCCGCGCTGCAGCCGCTGCTCGAGAAAGGCGACATTCTGATCGACGGCGGCAACACACACTTCACCGACACGATTCGCCGCAACCAGGATCTCGCGAAAGCGGGGCTGCATTTCATCGGCACGGGCGTCTCGGGCGGCGAGGAAGGCGCATTGAAAGGCCCGTCGATCATGCCGGGCGGCCAGCGCGACGCGTACGACCTCGTCGCGCCGATCCTCACCGAAATCGCCGCGAAGGCGCCCGACGACGGTGAGCCGTGCGTCGCCTACATGGGGCCGGACGGTGCGGGCCACTTCGTGAAAATGGTGCACAACGGCATCGAATACGGCGATATGCAATTGATCGCAGAGAGCTACGCGGTGCTCAAGCAGGTGCTGGGCCTCTCGAACGAGGAGCTGGGCCGCGTCTATACCGAATGGAACAAGGGCGAGCTCGACAGCTATCTGATCGAAATCACGTCGAAGATCTTCAGCAAGAAAGACGACGCGACGGGCAAGGATCTGGTCGACATCATTCTCGACCGCGCCGCGCAAAAGGGCACGGGCAAGTGGACGAGCCAGAACGCGCTCGACCTCGGCGCGCCGCTGCCGCTGATTACCGAAGCCGTGTTTGCGCGCGTGCTGTCGTCGCTGAAGGACCAGCGAGTGGCCGCGAGCAAGGTGCTCGAGGGGCCGAAGACGAAGCCGTTCGCCGGCGACCGCGAAGCGTTTATCGAATCGGTGCGGCGCGCCCTGTACTTCAGCAAGGTGATTTCGTACGCGCAGGGCTTCGCGCAACTGCGCGCGGCGTCCGAAGAGTACGACTGGGATCTCGACTACGGCACGATCGCGAAGATTTTCCGGGCCGGCTGCATCATCCGCGCGCGCTTCCTGCAGAAGATCACCGATGCTTATACGAAGGACAAGGCGTTGGCGAACCTGCTGCTCGACCCGTACTTCCGCGATATCGCGGCGAACTATCAGGGCGCTTTGCGCGATGTCGTGACGGCGGCAGTGGCAGCGGGTGTGCCGGTGCCGGCGTTCTCGTCGGCGATTGCGTACTTCGACGGCTATCGCTCCGAGCGTCTGCCGGCCAATCTCGTGCAGGCGCAGCGCGACTTCTTCGGTGCGCATACGTTCGAGCGCATCGACAAGCCGGGCAGCTTCCACGCCGAATGGGCGTAGAGGGCGACGGGTTCGATCATTCGCGTTTGCTTCGACGCGCAAGCGCGAAGACGGCGGGGCCACTGACGAGTGGCCCCGTTGTTTTTCCTGGCGGCCACTTTGAGGCGATCATTGTTGCGTTCCAAATTATGAGATAACAAAAAACATTGTTTGACGACGCAATTATTGCGTAAATAGGAATGCTGTATCGACAGACTAGGTATTTACCCTAGTCGCACCCTTCCGTAGACTTTATTCAACGCCCCGAACTTCACGTTCCCGGCACACCTAAAAATGAAGTCTCGGAGGTTATAAGTCATGAAAAAGCTCATTCCCGCGGTGCTCGTTGCTACGCTTCTCGCCGCACCTGTTGCATCGTTCGCGCAGTCCGCGCAGTCGAGCCAGCCGGTGACACGCGCGCAAGTGCGTGGCGAACTGATCGCGCTGGAGAACGTCGGCTATGACCCGCTGAGCGACCGCCAGGATTATCCGCGCAACATTCAGGCAGCCGAAGCGCGTCTGCAAGCGCAGCGTGCGCAACACGCCGTCGCGCGCGGCGATACGAGCGGCTACGGTGTGCAAGAAATCGGCACGTCGCAAGCGGGCCATTGAACCCGAGCGCGGAAGTGATCGGCGCGGCGACCGAAATGCCGCCGCGCCGCTGAAGCAGAATGAAGAACGAACGCCGGCCGGCGTAATCTGGCCGGCGTTTTTCATGTACGCATGTGTTGTGCTGGAGTGTTTTCGCACGTGCGCATGCAAGCCTGTACGTCGGCTTGCGCGCCGGCCGCGCTAGCGATTCGTCAGATGCGGCACGCCATCGTGCGCGGCCAGATCGAGTTGATGGATCTGCCGGTGCACCTTGTTCAATTGCGCTTGCGCCGCGACACGCTGCGCTTCGAGTTGCGCGACCTCGCGGCGCACCTGATGCTGGCGGCTCGTTACCGCCTGCTCCTGGGTTGCCGATCGCTGCAGCGCCTTGCGCAACTGCTCGGCCTGCGCTTCCGATTGCGCGATCAGCTTCGTCAACTGCTCGTTTTGCGCTTCGAGTTGCGCGCGGCGCGTCTGCCCGTCGGCAAGACGCATTGCCTGCTGCTCGAACTGGTAGAAGATGCCTTGTGCCGCATCGAGGTCGTTCGCTCTCAATGCGCGCCACGGTGTGCCGTCCTGATACAGCGCAACGTAGTACTTCAACTCCTTCGCGTGAAACAGCAGACTCGCCGAATAATCGAACGCGCGAAACACGCGAAACGGCGTCAGCGCGCCGGCCTCGGCGAGCCACTCGATCTCTCCCGGATCGGCGAAGTGCGCGATGCGCCCGTTCGCTTGCGACGGCATTGCGGGCATCGGGTGCAAGGTCGCCACCGGCCGCACGGGCCGTTCGGCCGTATGGCCGGACGAAGTAGACGAAGCGGACCGCGCATCGTGCACAGGCGCGTCGGCGATCGCGTCGGCCGATATCGACGCGCTTCGATCGATGCGCACGAGATGCGCGATGCCATCGGTGGGCACGGTGCGGCGACGGTTCAGAAGCAGCTTCAAGGCATCACCTCCATATTCGTGCGGATAGCTAACTAATTGGTCGATGCTGCAACGTAAGGAGACTTCTGGTTCAAACGGGCCGGATGAGGCGGCGTGTCAGTGCAATGTGCGCTGTGGGCGCGTGATTTCGTCGAATAGCGCCTGGCTCGGTTCGAGTGCGAAGAGCCACGATTCGTCGTAGCCGCTCAAGGTATCGAGCGCATCGCGCAGACGTTCGATCGCAACTGCGGAAATTTCGACGGTCGCCTCGACGCCGCTCGAGAGACGCGACACGCTGGCAAGCTGCACGAGCGCGTCGGCCGCCTCGGCGACATCCGCTGCGAACACGAGATGCGTGTTCAACAGTTCGACGAGACTGGGCGACGACGCAACCTCGTCGACGCTGAGCTGCACAGCCAGAAACATGGCTTTGTTCATGCTCGAACTCCTCATGGACAGGACGTTGCGGCGGCTTGCTCGCCCGCTGTGCATTGCGGCAGCCTGATCCAGTATAGGCGAGCGGCGTGTGGAAGCAATGGTCGCACGAATCCGGATGCCGCGGGCGCCGACCTTTGCGGCCCTATAATGTCCGGGCCCGCAACATCATCGTCAGGCGTGGCTACCATGAAGATTATCCGCAGCCGCGGCTTTACCGCGGAACGCCCGTGGGGTGCGCTCGATATCGCGAACATGAACGGCATCACGACGCGCTTGCACTGGACCGATCAACCATACAAGTGGCATATCAACGACGGGGAAGAGGTATTCGCCGTGCTCGATGGCCGCGTCGAGATGCGGTACCGCGAAAACGGTGTCGAGCAGACGACCATGCTCGAGACTGGGGACGTGTTCCATGCGTCGACCGGCACCGAACATGTCGCGCACCCGGTGGGCGAGGCGCGTATTCTCGTTGTCGAATCGGAAGGCAGCGTATAGCGCTGCAAAACGGCCTGCAAAGCGATGTGACGCTTCGCGGTCGGATGCGATGGGTAATTGATCTGCAATGCAAACGATAGTTTCCGCGCAGAAGGCCGGATGAGCGAGGCTAGCCGAGCGGATCGATCGTCGTTCGACGTCCGCGGCGTCCGCGATGTCCGCGACGTTTTCGACGTTTTTGACGCGCCCGGGAAATGCGAGCGCGGAGCGGGAACGGAAAGTGCGAATGCAGGGCGGGCATCGCGCGAGCCGCGCGGCGAATGCGCGGCAGGCATGCAGGAACGCCTGACAGCGACACCGCCAAAGTTCACGAAGTTCGTGCGCCGCCGCGCGTGACGATGGCCGTCAAGCGACGGCATAATGGCTTTTCAACGTTCGTTTCCGACCGTGTCGAGGATTATAAAAATGACCGGCAAGTGGCATACCGCACATAGGCAAGTCTGGATTCTGCGAGCTTCCGTTTTTTCCCTGGCGACGTTGCTCTGCGCGTGCTCCTCGTTCACGTCGCCGTGGGAAAGCAATCCGCCGCCAACCACGATCGGCACGCGCTCGGCGACCGGCGGTGCGGCGTCGACCGGTGTCCCGGCAGGGTTCTACCGCGTGAATCCCGGCGATACGTTGCAAAGCATCGCCGGCGCGTTCGGCCAGCGTCCGCAAGACCTCGCGAGCTGGAACGGCATGAACATGGAAACGTCGGTCACGCCGGGGCAAGTGCTGCGCGTGTCGCCGCCTTCGCTCACGCCGGGCGCGGCCGCGGTGCCGCCGGTCGGCGCGCCGCAGCCGCCTTCGTCGGCGGCGGCGCAGCAGGGCATCCTTGCATGGCCGCTGCGCGGTCCGATACTGAAGCGCTTCGTGCCCGGCAAGACGAACGGCATCGTGATCGGCGCGCGCGTCGGCGAAACGGTCAGAGCGGCCGCCGCGGGTCGCGTCGTCTATGCGGGCACCGGCATTCCCGCGTACGGTCCGCTCGTCATCATCAAGCACAACGACTCGCTGATTACCGCTTACGGCCAGAACAGCAAGCTGCTCGTGCAGGAAGGCGACGCCGTCACGCAAGGGCAGCCGGTGGCCGAGGCCGGCCAGGACAGCAACAATGTCGGATCGATCCAGTTCGAAGTGCGCCAGGACGGCCGCCCCGCCGATCCGCTTGCATGGTTGCCGCGTTAGGCGGCACCCGTTTCTTCACGAACCGCATCGTCTCGCGTCCGGTTCGCGTCGTTAAGAGTTGATACACTCGCGCATTCAAGTCATGTTCGCGGCGCCCGGTGCGCGCCGCGACTTCCGCCATCCTTACAGGAAAAGTCCATGATCGATTTGCGCAGCGATACCGTTACCCGGCCGGGCAAGGCCATGCTCGCCGCCATGGCGTCCGCCGAGGTCGGCGACGACGTCTGGGGCGACGACCCGACCGTCCTGCGCCTGCAGGCAACCGTCGCCGAGCGCGCCGGCAAGGAGGCCGGACTGTTCTTTCCGAGCGGCACGCAAAGCAACCTCGCGGCGTTGATGGCGCATTGCGCGCGCGGCGACGAATATATCGTGGGCCAGGCCGCGCACACGTACAAATACGAAGGCGGCGGTGCGGCTGTGCTCGGCAGCATCCAGCCGCAGCCTATCGAAAACGCGCTCGATGGTTCGTTGCCGCTCGACAAGATCGCGGCGGCGATCAAGCCGATCGACGATCACTTTGCGCGCACGCGATTGCTGGCGCTGGAAAACACGATCGGCGGCAAGGTGTTGCTCGCGGGATATGTCGCCGAGGCGACGCAGTTCGCGCGCGATCGCGGCCTCGCGACGCATCTGGACGGCGCGCGCGTGTGCAACGCCGCGGTGGCGTCGCAAAAGCCGATCGAGGCCCTATGCGCGCCGTTCGACTCGGTGTCGATCTGTTTTTCGAAGGGGCTGGGTGCGCCGGTCGGTTCGGTGCTCGTCGGCAGCAAGGCGCTGCTCGAGAGCGCGCATCGCTGGCGCAAGGTGCTCGGCGGCGGCATGCGGCAAGCGGGCGTACTTGCGGCCGCTTGCCTCTATGCGCTCGAACATAACGTCGAGCGTCTCGCCGAAGATCACGACAATGCCGCGCATCTGGCCGCCGGCCTTGCGCAGATCGGCGCGATCAAAATTCAATCGCAGGCGACGAACATGGTGTTCGCGCAGATGCCGCACGAGCATTGCGCGCCGCTCGAAGCGTTCCTGAAAGAGCGCGGCATCCTCACGCAGATGCTGTACGCGTCGCGCTTCGTCACGCACATGGATGTTTCGCGTGCCGATATCGATACGTTTATCGCCGCGGTAAAGAGCTATTTTGCGCGCTGACCGCCTGGTTCTACGGGCGCCGCAGTTTGTGCGTGCGGCTGCGGCCCGGCAACGCCTTCGCGTTGCTTTGCGCGATGTGAAGGCGCGAAGAGCCGCAAGCCGCTGACGATGCTCGCGGCGCCCGCGAACACGGCGCCAGTCGCGAGCGCCAGCGTCGGTCCGTGACGGCCGGCAATACCGAAGCTCAACGCGACCAGCGCGGCGCCCGTGGTCTGTCCGAGCAGACGCGCGGTTGCGATGATGCCGCTGGCGCCGCCGCTGCGCTCGCGCGGCGCGCTCGCCATGATCGCCTTCAGATTCGGCGACTGGAAAAAGCCGAAGCCCGCACCGCATACACACATGCGTAGCGTGATGTCGAGCACCGACGGGTGCGGCGGCAGCAACGCGAGCGACACCATTCCTGCGCTCAACACCGCAAGCCCGATCGCGCCGAGCAGGCCCGGCGGATAGCGGTCGGACATCCGGCCGGCGAACGGCGCCGCGAGCGCCACGACTACCGACCACGGCGTCATCAGAAACCCCGTTTCAACCTGGCTGCGCTGCAGAACCGTTTCGAAATAAAACGGCAGCGACACGAACGCGAGCCCTTGCGCGGCGAACGAACAGACGGCCGTCACTGCTGAAAGCGCGAACACAGGCCGCTTGAACAGATCGACAGGCAGCATCGGCGCCGGGTGTCCTGCTTCGCGCTTCACCATCAAGGCCCCGAACACGAGCGCAATCGCGGCCGCTATCAGCACGACATGCGCCGACGCGCGCTGCGTGGCTTCCGCGAGCGCGAAGATCAGCGCGGCAAACATGACGACATTGAGCACCGCCGCGACGGGATCGAACTGGTGCTTGCCACGCGCGGTGTTCGGCAAGCCTGGCAGCGCAAACGAAATGGCGAGGATGCCGAGCGGCACGTTGACCGCGAAAAGCCACGGCCAGTTAGCCACCGAAAGGATCAATGAAGCGACGGTCGGCCCCGCGGCAAACGAGACGCCGACGACGAGCGCGTTCAGGCCGAGCCCGCGCCCGAGCCGATGCGGCGGATAGAGCGATTGAATCAATGCCGAATTGACGCCCATGATCGCCGCGGCGCCGACGCCCTGCGCAACGCGCGCGACCGCCAGGAACGGCAGGGTCGGCGACAGCGCGCAGCCCAGCGACGCCGCCGTGAAGAGCGCAATGCCGCTGATGTATACGCGCCGATGGCCGATGATGTCGCCGAGCGCGGCGAGCGGCAGCAGCGTCGAGACCATCGCGAGCTGATACGCGTTGATGATCCACACCGATGCGGCTGGCTTCGCGTGCAGATCGGCGCCGATAGCGGGTAGCGCGGTGTTGGCAATCGCGGTGTCGATCGACGCGAGCGAGACCGACAGCATGATGGCGACGAGCGCGAAGCGCAGGCCAGTGGACATCGATTGATCCGCGACGCGGATCGGATTGGGGGCGGGGTCGTGTGCGGACAAAACCGGGCTCTGCAGGAAGTGGCGGGGGCGGCGAGCCGGCGTTGGATCGGGATGCGAAACAGCAGCGCGGCGCGAACTTCGCAATTGTTGCAGACGCGCGAAATTCTTGCTGGATTGCGCGCATCGCGCGCGTCAATCGACGGAGCTATGAAAGGCTTTTGCAAGCGAAGTATTGCCGCGAGCGTTCGGTCCGATGCGATTCGACGCTGAGGTGAACGACGCCTCGCGGCAGCGCGTAGCCTTTGGGCGGCGAGTTAACCAGAGCCGAGCGGTGCGTCCGACAGGTTGTTTCGGAGCCACTGTTCGAGCGAACTGTTTTGCGGCTCCTCGGCCAACTGCCGCTTCAAGCCACGCACCGTCCATTCGTTGCGGCGGACCTTGACGCCGAGCACCCTGTCAAGCTTTATACGAACGAAGCGAGGGTTGAAAATATCGCGCTGTATACGCGTATAGGCTATGCCGAAACCATCGCGTGGAGTAAAACGGTTGCGCCGGGTCTACATGGGCAAGCGCGTCGACGGCACTGCTGGACACGCGTTAGATTAGCTGGCACGATGCATCGCATACGGAAGATCTTCCGGTTCGCCATCGTATTCGGTCAAATGAAAATTCAATTGTTCAAAGCCTTCGCTCAGTCGATGCATATGCCGCACGGAACGTCATCTCCCGGGCGCTAAAAGCTATTTGCTTTTAAAAAAGGACGCCACGGGCGTCCTTTTTTGTTTTCTGGAGCGGTAATGAGCTATCGATACATCACGACGCCAATTTACTACGTGAATGACCGGCCTCATCTCGGTCACGCCTATGCGAGCATCCATGCGGACATCATGGCGCGCTACCTGCGCGCGGCCGGCCATCAGGTACTGCTGCTCACCGGCGCCGACGAGCATGGCGAAAAGATTGCCAAAGCGGCGCTGCAGGCCGGTGAAGCTCCGCATGCTTTCGCCGAACGCCACGCAAGAGCGTTTGAAGAAGCGTGGCGGCGCCTCGCGGTCGCGCCCGATCTATTCGTTCGTACCACGGCGCCTGCGCATGCCCGGGTCGTGTCCGAGTGCCTCACGCGTCTTTACGAGGCCGGCGAAATCTACCTTGCCGACTATGAGGGCCTTTACTCGGTCGGGCAGGAGCGGTTTGTCACAGACAAGGAACTGGTGGACGGCAAGCTTCCGGAAGATAAGGAACCGCCGGTATTGCGCCGCGAACCCAACTATTTCTTCCGCATGGAGGCGCACCGCGAATGGATGCGCCAGTTGCTTCTCGACAGGCCGGATCTGATCCAGCCCGCGCAATATCGCAACGAGGTGCTCAAGCTTCTCGACGAGCCGATAGGTGACCTCAGCATCTCGCGCCCCAAGGATCGCCTCGATTGGGGAATTCCCGTTCCCTGGGATGCGGGGCACATTACCTATGTCTGGTTCGACGCTTTGCTTGGCTATGTTTCGCCGTTGGGCTACCCCGACCAGCGCGCGTTTGCCGACTATTGGCCATCGGTGCGGCATATGATCGGAAAAGACATACTGCGCACGCATACGCTTTTCTGGCTTGGCATGACACACGCATTGGGAATCGCGCCGTACGCGCGTCTGCACGTTTCCGGACACCTGCTTGGCGCCGATGGCCGCAAGATGAGCAAGTCGCTTGGCAACGGAGTCGATCCGCTGGAAGCGGCGCACAGGTACGGCGTCGATACACTGCGCTACACGCTGGTCCGCGAAGTCAGTTTTGGCTTTGACGGCATAGTGAGCAATGCCGTGATCGAGCAGCGGCTAAACCGCGACCTCGCCGACAATCTCGGCAACCTCGCAGCGCGTACCCTGGCCATGGTGACGAAGTATCGCGACGGTATGGTTCCGGCACCTCGCACCTATGACGGGGCCGAAACAGCCATCATCGAGAGGGCGGGACAGTTGCCGGGCATTGTTCTGGCCTTGGTGGAAGAGATGAAAGTGGGCCGCGCGGCGGAACAGATCATGGAGTTCGTGAGCCAGCTTAACGGCTACGTCGCGAGCAGCGCGCCATGGCTGCTCGCGAGGAATTCCGAGACATCCGATCGGTTGAGTACGGTGCTCTATACGCTGCTCGAGGCGCTATACAGCGTGTCCGATCTGTTGGCTCCAGTGATGCCGGGCAAGATGCGCGAGTTGCGACTTTTGCTTGGCGCTGCCGCGGAGCCGGGCTGGAATGTGTCTTGGGGCGCAGGCGTTGAACCGGGAAGCCGTGTCTCGGAGGGCATCCTTTTCCCAAAGCAGTACGAAGCGGACTAGCGGTGGGGATCACCTGCGCCGGTATCGGTCAAATGACCGATACCGCAAAAGCGATTCGCCTGCGAAACTTGTCCTCAGTCGAACGCACCTGAAGCGGTGGACAGACTTCTCAAACCGAAGATGTGCGCGGGCAATCGGCAGACGTGCTCGAGAGCGAGGAAATCATGACGCAAGATCAGGCGGCAATCGAACGACTCTATATTCTCGACGGCGGCGTTGCGCAGGTCGACGATGCATCGATCTATTCTCCGGGCGTCGACGTCGGCAAGCCGATGACGTTAAGCTGCAACGCCTATCTGCTCAGGCATCGCGGCGAATGGATGCTGTGGGATACCGGTACGCAAGACGATCTGATCGATGAGCCGCAAGGGCGCGTCATTGCCCACGGCATTCGCGGTACGGTAAGCCGAACGATCGCGTCGCAATTGCGCGCCATAAGCGTTCATCCGGACGAAATCGGTACGCTTGCGATCTCGCATGCGCATTACGATCACGTTGGCAATTGCCGGCTGTTCAGGAGCGCGAGATGGATTGCGCAGAAGGCCGAATACGAGGCGATGTTCGGTGCAAACCCGGACGCTTACGGCTTCAGGCCTGAGTTGTACGAGTCGCTGCGCGACAACGAGATCGAGCGGATCGAAGGTGATCACGATGTCTTCGGCGATGGCGCGGTCCGCATCATCTCCACACCGGGGCACACGCCCGGTCATAGCTCGCTGCTGGTCACGCTGCCGGACGCGGGGCGCATTCTGCTGAGCGGCGATGTTGCTCACAACCGGCGCAATTTTGGTTGCCGTTGCGTTCCCGCGTTCAACGCGAATGCGCTTCAGTCGATCGCGTCGATGAACAAGGTCGATGAACTGTTGGAGTCGGAGGGCGCGACGCTATGGGTCAATCATGACGTCGTGCAGAACGGCACGCTGCCTCACGCACCTCAATGGATAAGGTAAGCGAACAGTTGTATCGAATACGTAACTTAGGACTCGAACAGGAACATGGATCATGGATCGTAACGTTGATATTTCGCACGCCGCCGGGCAGCGCTGGTTAAAGCATTATTACTTTTTAAGGGCAGCGTTTTCGATCGTCTGGGTGGCGCTCGCCTTTGTTGTCGGTCAGCATGAGCCCGGCATCGCGGCCGCTTTGCTCGTTGTCTATCCTGCATGGGATGCGCTTTCCAACTACCTGGACATGTCGCGTAGCGGCGGAGCAGTGCAAAACCGCGTGCAAGCGATCAACGTCGTCGTGAGTCTCGCGGTAACGGTGGCGGTGATTGTGGCGCTGCGCGGGAGTATGGCCGGTGTGCTCCAGGTGTTTGGCGTTTGGGCGATTCTCTCCGGGCTGCTGCAGCTCGGCACTGCAGTGCGCCGCTGGAAGGAGTTCGGAGCGCAGTGGGCGATGATTCTGAGCGGCGCGCAATCGGCTTTGGCGGGCGGCTTCTTTATCGCGCAGGCTCAAGCGCAAGTGCCGGAAGCGATCGTCAAGATAGCCGGCTACGCGGCGGTGGGCGCCATTTACTTCCTGATCTCCGCGGTTTGGCTAACCGTTAGCGAGATGCGACGCAAAGTCGCTTGACCGGAAATCCGGCGATCCATTCTTTAGTTATGGATACCACTCGGATATCGCGGCGGGTGCCTGAGGTCCGGGTTGCACCGCAAGCGGCCTCGGCCTTGCCGATCGCCGCGGGCTCGCCTTCTGTTTCCAAACTAATGTATTACTCATAGCTGTCAATATAGTTTCATATTCATTTCATAGCATGCTCGTGTTTCCCCGAGGCGGCTATGGACTTGTTCGGTCCTGTCGGCGTACCCGCTACTACTTCAACCCGGACCCCCCAAGAGAATATGGACCAGCACTTCGATTCGTCGCGCCGAAAGGCACTCAAACTGATCGCCGGCGCCCCGATATTGCCGCTCGGCGGCGCGCTTGCCGCGTCGCCGCTACTTGCCGCCTGCGGTGGCGACGATACGCCGACAGCAAGCGAGGCTGCACCCGTTACCCGCGCCGCATTCTCGTCGGCCTCGTTCAATAGCATGCCGGCGCCGACGCTTGACAATCCTGCCGCAATGGCGCAGACGACCGTCGGCTCGACACTGACCGCGCGGTTTGCCGACGGCAGCAGCATCGACTACAAGCTCGCGTATCAATCGTTTTTCACGACTGGCGACATAGTTGCGAATACGCTGGGCGGTACGATCATCGCCGGCGGCTACTACGACATCAACAACCAGCCGATCATCGACCGCTCGAAGCCCGGCAGCGAGCGTCAGTTCTTCTCGAATTGTCCCGATGGCACGTCGCTGCTCAAGCTCGACAATCCGACCGTACGCGGCGTAAAGGGCAATGCGGTGTTCGCGGTCGTCCAGTTCGAATACACAAGTCGGAGGCCAAGCGGTCTTAGGAAGACAAAACATTCTACCAACTCCTTGGCTCACAGAACGACATGGCTA
>NZ_JAVHZD010000045.1:0-48293 GCF_031119615.1 Paraburkholderia sp. SARCC-3016
TCCCCGATAGCTCAGTCGGTAGAGCGCCGGACTGTTAATCCGTAGGTCCCTGGTTCGAGCCCAGGTCGGGGAGCCAAACATCGAAGGCCCGCATTTCGTGCGGGCCTTCTGCATTTTCGGAGCGAAACCACGCTGGTATACGATGTGGCTTTTTGCTCCGGTCTCCCGATGAAACCCACTCTGCTTCGCGCGCCGCTCGCGATCCGCGCGGTTCTGACGACCGCCGCGACAATCAGCGCGGCCCTTCTCGCCGCGCCGCTCGCGCATGCCGAAGAAGTCGCAAGCGTCAACACCAATTTCCATATCACGGGTTCGGACCGCGTCGTCGTCGAAGCGTACGACGATCCGGCCGTCGAAGGCGTGACCTGTTATGTGTCGCGGGCGCGAACAGGCGGCATCAAGGGCACGCTCGGCATTGCCGAAGATCCGACCGAAGCGTCGATCGCGTGCCGCCAGGTCGGCCCGATCCGCTTCACGGGCGGACCGCTCAAGCAGCAGGCCGACGTGTTCACCGAGCGGATGTCGCTGATCTTCAAGACGTTGCACGTCGTGCGCGTCGTCGACGCGAAGCGCAACACGCTCGTCTATCTGACCTACAGCGACCGGGTCGTGTCCGGCAGCGCGAAAAATAGCGTGAGCGCCGTGCCGATGCCGGGCGGCACGACGATCCCGTTGAAATGATCGAAGCGCGCTGCCTCGCGTCGAGGCGCGATGCGCGGCTCGAGCGGCAATGAAAGCATTCTGTCTGTCCGCCCGGGCGGCGCGGTAAACTGGCGAGTCTAGCCGGATTCCAGCCGCTCCGAGTCGATGACCACCACCCGTTTCCGCGATTCCGCCCGCTACTGGCGCACGCCGCTCATGCCCGGCGCGGATCTGCTCACGGCCGAATATCACGATCACACGTTCACGCCGCACTGGCACGATGCATACACGATTCCCGTGATCGAAGCGGGCGCGGAAACGTACCAGTACCGCGGCTCGCGCTACGTCGCCGAGGCGGGCAGCGTGCCGGTCATCAACCCGGGCGAACTGCACACCGGTTCGCGCGCGATGGAGGAAGGCTGGCGTTACCGCGTGCTGTATGCGCCGATCGACTATCTTCGGCAGCTTGCGGAAGATATCGCGGGGCGCGCGCAACCGCTACCGTGGTTCGACGCCGAGGTGATCCGCGACCTCGACCTCGCGCAGCGTCTGTCGCACGCGCATCGGCTGCTCGAGGCGAACAGCGATGCGCTCGCGGCCCACGCCGCGATGCTCGATGCGCTGTCGACGCTGCTGGTCCGCTACGGCCGCACGCGGCCCGATGCGCCGCAAGCGGCCATCGGCGACAAGCGCGTAAGCACGATGCAGGAACTGCTGCGCAGCGCACTCGCAGAACCCGTGACGCTCGCGGAACTGGCCGACGCCGTGGCGTTGTCGCCGTTTCATGCGGCGCGCCTCTTTACGCGCGCGACGGGTCTCGCGCCGCACGCGTGGCGCAACCAGGTTCGTCTGCAGCGCTCGCTTGCGCCGTTGCGCGCCGGTGTGCCTGTCACCGAGGTCGCGGCCGCGAGCGGGTTCACCGATCAGAGCCACTTCACGCGACACTTCCGCCGGATGTTCGGCGTGCCGCCGGGCCGCTGGCAAGGCGCCTGAGCCGACCTGAACACGCGCCTGAGCACGCGCCTGAACATCCCACACCGCAAGAACGTACAAGCCAGGCGCCCTCCTCTGCGCTAGCCTCACGCTTCGGAGGAATTCAGCTTGACAGCCACCTACCGCCTCACCGCATTCACCGCCGGCGCGCGCGACACGATCCCGATGCTGATCGGCGCCGCGCCATTCGGCGTGATCTTCGGCACGCTCGTCGCAGCGGGCCCGCTGCATTTGTGGCACGGGCAGCTGATGTCGCTGATCGTGTTCGCCGGCTCGGCGCAATTCATCGCGCTCGGCCTCGTCGCCGGTCACGCGAGCTTTGCCGTGATCTGGGCCACGACCTTCGTCGTCAATCTGCGTCACGTGCTGTATAGCGCGACGCTCGCGCCGTATGTCGCGCATCTGCCGGCGCGCTGGCGCTGGGCGCTCGGCGGCCTGCTCACCGACGAAGTGTTCGCGGTCGCATGGGCGCACTACCGGCTGCATCCGCCCGGCTCGGTCGGCCCTTACTATTTTCTCGGCTCGGGTCTGTCGATGTATCTGAACTGGCAGATCTGGACGCTTGCCGGGCTGCTGTTCGGCGCTGCGTTTCCGGGCCTGCAGTCGCTCGGCCTCGACTTCGCGATGGTCGCGACGTTTATCGCGATCGTCGTGCCGCAACTCGTCGCGTTGCGCTATCTCGCGGCGGCCGTCACCGCGGGCGCGCTCGCCTTCTTCTGGCAGGCCTGGCCGTACAAGCTCGGCCTGCTCGCCGCAGTGTTCGCCGGCGTCGCGGTCGGCGTTCTGCTGTCGAGGTCGCGCGAAACACGGCGCACCACCTCGGAGGCGCCGCGATGAACGATGTGCTGATGATCATTGGCATGGCGCTGATCACCTGGCTGATTCGTGCCACCGTCTTCGTGCTCGGCGACCGGCTCGTGTTTGCGCCGCTCGTACGCACCGCGCTCGGCTTCGTGCCGATCACCGTGCTGACGGCGATCATCGTGCCGATGGCGGTCTCGCCGCACGGCAGCGGCGCGGAACTCACGTGGCGCAACCCGCAGCTGGTCGGCGCGCTCGCCGCAGTCGCGGTCAGCGCGCTGACGAAACGTCCGCTGCTGACCATCGCGGCCGCTCTCGCGGTGTTCTTCGTGTGGCAAGCGCTGCTGCCTGGATAGGCGGAAGCCGATTCAGGCGGAAGCCGATTTCCTCAAGTTTCAATTCCAGCCGCCGATAAACAGTCGAGGTCCATCAGCCTGGCATGCTTCCGCGAGCGCCGGGCAGCCCGGCCTCGACCGTGTCGCGCATCGTTCAATCGCGCAGTTTTACGGTTTCACACAGTGGCCAGAAGCCGCTCTCGCGCATGCGATGCCGCGCCGGATGACCAAACGGGATATGACATGGGGCAAATCACCCTTTCATTGAAGGACGAGACTGTCGCCTCGTTGCGCAAGGATTTCGACGCGTTCGTACGCGTCTCGCTGAAACTCGACGCGCAGTTTGCGACGCCGTCGTTCGAGGATTTTTTGCGTGCGAAGCTGCTCGACAGCATGGTGCCGCTGACCGAGCACGCCGTGCAGCGGATGCTGCAAGGCGGCCAATACGCATGGGCCAAACGTACGCTGGACAAGGAATTCCCTGACGTTGTCGCGATTCTGATGCGACAGGCGACAGACTTCGGCTTTGCGTTCGCCTCCCGCTCCGAATGGACGCCTGAAGAACTCGCGAAGCAATGCCGCGAATGGGCGACCGCGATCGTCAACGAGGCGCAATGCAATCCGAATCTCGTCGATCCGCTCGCCGCGCAGATCAAGTCGGCGGCCCAGGACATTCAGACCGTTGAAGAATCGATGCAGACGCCCGCGTGGCGGCTCGCGGAATCGCTGCGCCAGCGCGTGTACGAAGCAAAGGTCGCCTGCGAGACGAGCTTCGGCAGCACCGCGCGCGAAAAGCTCGGCGAGCTGCGCGGTCTGTTGCGCCTCGGCATTACGCACGGCTCGTTTCAGAAGCAGGAAGCGCAGCAGATCATGGAATACCTGCGGCTGCTGAAGCCGGAGATTTTCGTCGAAGAGCCGTACGACGTGTTCACGCGCCTCGCCGCGTGGCTGCGCAACTTCTTTATGCCGGCGCCGCGGCCTCAATCGCCGCAACAACAGCAGCAGCAGCGGCAGCCGCGCTAGAGTGGGGCGCGCTCTGCTCCGCGCCCGCGGCCGCTTGCGCGATCACACCCGGGTGTCTGCTCGAGGCTCGCTCATTCCCACATCTTCCTGAGCTTCGCCGCAATTTCCACTTTGGCTTGCGCGGCAGCCGCCAGCCCTGCCGCGGTCGGCGCGGCGGTCACCGCCACGGGTGGCCACGCGTAGGCGTCGAACAGCGGCACCAGGTCCACTGGAATAAACCGTGTACGCGATGCCCATACGTGCCGGTCGCCCAGATGCGTCTGGTTGTGCACGTAGAAGCGCTGCGGCACGACGATATGCAGATCTTCCTTCGCGCGCGTCATCGCGACATACAGCAGACGCCGCTCCTCGTCGATCTCTTCGTCGCTGCCCGTGGCGAGGTCCGACGGAATGCAGCCGTCGACGCTGTTGAGCACGAATACGTTGCGCCATTCCTGGCCTTTGGCGGAATGAATGGTCGACAGGATCAGATAGTCCTCGTCGAGCAGCGGCACGCCGGACTCGCCGCTCGTCGCATCGGGCGGATCGAGCGTCAATTCGGTCAGAAACCGTTCGCGCGACGCATAGGTGCCGGCGATGCTTTCCATTTGCAGCAGGTCCGCGTGACGCACCATCGCGTCTTCGTGATTGCGCTCGAGATGCGGTTCGTACCAGCGGCGGATCAGCTCGAATTCGGCGGGCCACACCGACTTGCGTTCGTTCAGCGTCGACATCAGTGCGACGAACGATGGCCAGTCTTCCTGCGCGCGCGGCGGCGGCACGAAGCCGGCGAGCGTTTGAGCCGTGGCGGTGCGCGCCGCTACAGGAGCCGCGTCGCCGACCGCGGGGTTGCCAGCCGCCGAAACGCCGGCCGACGGAGCCCCGGCCGCCATGTCCAGCACGCGCGCCGCCGTGGCGGGCCCCACGCCCGGCAGCAACTGGACGACGCGAAAACCCGCCACCCGGTCGCGCGGATTTTCCGCCCAGCGCAGCACCGCGAGCACGTCCTTCACGTGTATCGAGTCGAGAAACTTGAGTCCGCCGAACTTGACGAACGGAATGTTGCGCCGGGTCAGCTCGACCTCGAGCGCGGCGCTATGGTGCGCGGCACGAAACAGCACCGCCTGCGACTTCAGCTTGACGCCGGCTTCGCGCGCGGCCAGCACCTGTTCGACGACATAACGCGCCTGCGCGGCATCGTCGGCGACCGTAACCAGGCGCGGCCGCTGCGCCGACGCCTTGTCGGTCCACAAGTTCTTCGTGAAGCGCTCCGACGCGAGGCCGATGACCGCATTGGACGCCGCGAGAATGGGCTGCGTCGACCGGTAGTTGCGCTCGAGCGTGACCTGCTTCGCCGGCGGGTCGAAGTGCGCGGGAAAATCGAGGATGTTGCGCACGGTCGCGCCGCGAAACGAATAGATCGACTGCGCGTCGTCACCGACGACGGTCAGGCCGCGGCCATCGGGCTTCAGCGCGAGCAGGATCGACGCCTGCAACCGGTTGGTGTCCTGATATTCGTCGACGAGCACATGGTCGAAGCGGCTCGACAGATCGGCCGCGATCGACGGCTCGGCCGCCATATGCGACCAGTAAAGCAGCAGATCGTCGTAGTCGAGCACGCTTTGCTTCTGTTTCGCGTCGACGTACGCGGCAAACAGCACGCGCAAATCGGCTTCCCATTCGCGGCACCACGGAAAAGTGCTGTTCAGCACGTCGCCGAGCGGTGCACCCGTATTGACGACGCGCGAATAGATCGCAAAGCAGGTCGACTTCGACGGGAACCGCCGCTCCTTTCCCGAAAAGCCGAGTTCGTGGCGCACGAGGTTCATCAGGTCGGCGGAGTCTTCGCGATCGTTGATCGTGAAGGTCTGCGCGAGGCCGATCAGATCAGCGTATTCACGCAGCAAACGCGCGCCCACGCTGTGGAACGTGCCCGACCACGTCAAACCCTGGGCGAGCGCCGCGCGCGCGCCGAGCGCGTCGCCGGCGATGCGCGTGACGCGGTGCGTCATCTCGAGGGCGGCGCGGCGTGAAAACGTCAGCAGCAGAATGCGCCGCGGGTCCGCGCCCTTGACGACCAGATGCGCAACGCGGTGCGCAAGCGTGCTTGTCTTGCCCGAGCCCGCGCCCGCGATAACGAGCAGCGCCCCGGGGGCACGCGTGGCGTCGTCGGCGCCGTATTCGACGGCGGCGCGCTGTTCGTCATTGAGTCTGGCTAGCCAGGCGGCGGCGCCCGACGCGCCGGCACGCGAGGCAGAAGCGCCGGGCATATCGGCGCCGGACGCGGCAAAGGCGGATTCGGACGTGGAAGCGGCGGCGGAAGGCACGGCGTGCGAACGGAAACGAAGTGAGGGCGACGCATACTGTATATCCATACAATGTACGGCGACAAGCGCCCTTTTTTCGGCACGCACGCCGCCGCCTGTCACTCCTGCTTCTTCGCGTCCTTCACGCGCGCATCCGCCGCGGCCTTATTGGCATCCGACTGCGCGTCGGCCTTCTCCCTGTCTGCCTTCGCCTGGGCCACCGCAGCCTTCTTGTCGGCCTTCGCCTGTTCCTTCGCGGCCTTGTTATCGGCGTGCGTCATCGGCTCGGCGGCCGGATCGTGCGACGTTTGCGCAAAGGCGAACGTCGACACGCTGCCCACGATCAATGCGGCAAGCAACCGGTTTGTCGATCGGGTCATCTGCTATCCCTCCTTCAGTCAAGGTGATCGGTAAGCGCGGCTAGCGCGCGTTCAGTCAGTGTTTGGTCTCGTCATCCGGCACCTGCGTGCCGTTGCCCGATTGCGAATCGATCTTCAGCTGGTTGGCGGCGGCCTGCCGGTCTGCCGCGCGATTGATCTTCGCGTTCTTCAACTGTTCCTTGTACTGCGCCTTCGACGCCTTCTTCGCGTCGTGATACTCGGCATTGGCGCGCGCGTCGGCATCGCGCTTCTGCACGAGCGGATCAGGCGGCGTCGGGGCGGTCAGCGTCTGCCGCGGCGGTGTGCCGGCCGGCGTCGGCGCGGGCATTTGCACGCCTTGCGCGGCGGGCGCCGTGGCAGGCGCATTCGGCGGGGTGCCCGACGGCATGGTGGTCGGCGCGCTTTGCTGCGCGATCTGGGCTGCTTGCGGGGCCGGCGCTTGCGGCGACGCGGGCACCTGATAAACCCGGTTGGGCTGACTCGCCCCGGTAACGCGCTGGCTACCCGGCTCGCTACCCTGGCTCGAGGTCTGCGCGACGGCGCCGGTCGTGGCCAGCGCGGCAATGGTGCTGCCGATCAGCAGCGAACGAAGCTCGGTCATGGCGATCCTCTCTGAAGTTGTCGGCTGGACGCAGCGCCTCGGCGCACATCCGGCACTTGTTCGACCCGATGCAAAACGCAGCAGGCTCTTCTACCGACAGCGTTTTTCTGAGTGAAGTTCGTAATCAACCGCCGTTGTTACTGATGGTTTCATTCTCTGACAACTGCATAACATCCGGTTGCGCGCGAAGTCTTCGAGTCTTCGGAACAAACCCGCTCGCGCGTCACGCCGCAGGGCGACGCCCCGCTCGCTTTCGCTTATGATGCGAATCCTTTCCGATGCATCGCGCGTCGTCCCGCGACGACATGCGTTGTCCTTTTCCGCAACTGCCATGCCCAACCTCGATTTCACGCTGACCGGCGATTACGTCGAACTGCACAATCTGCTGAAGCTCACGGGCCTCGCGGACAGCGGCGGGTCCGCCAAGGCGCTCGTCGCATCGGGTGCGGTGAAAGTGGACGACCAGATCGAACTGCGCAAAACGTGCAAGATCCGCGCGGGCCAGGTCGTGCTGCTCGGCGATACGCGCATCGCAGTCCACGAAGCGTGAGCGCCGCGATCGCGTGCGCGCGGCGATTGCGCACCGGGCGCTTCGCGACGTTTGCGATCGAGGCCGCGCCGCCCGGGCACCCGGCTTCGCAAAAATTCCGCACCATGAACGTGCGTGCTGATCGACAGCCGCCGCGCGACGCAATAAGCTGTTCGCTTTGACAAAAACATTACATGCCGCGCGCGCCGTGCATGCGGTGCCGCGCCACGCTGCCGTCATGTCCCAATCCGGTCTGTCCCCCCCGCTTGCCGGGCCGCCGTCGCTGACGCGTCACGCCGCCGACACCGCGCGCCTCGCCGCGCCGCTCGCCATCGCGCAGCTGTCGCAGATGGCGATGAGCGTCACCGACACGGTGCTGCTCGGCTCGCTCGGCCCCGATGCGCTCGCCGCGGGCGGCCTCGGCGCGAACCTGTTCTTCTTCGTCGTCACGCTGCTGCAAGGGGTGCTGACGTCGGTCAGCGTCAGCGTCTCGCACGCGCGCGGCGCGCAGGCCGACGAGCGCGTGCCGGACATCTACTGGACCGGCTTCGTGCTCTCGATCCTGCTCGCCGTTCCCGCCTTCGTGCTGCTGTCGTTCGCGGCACCGATCCTGAAGACGTTCGGCGAACCGGCGGTGCTCGCCGAGCACATCGGCGAATACTGCGCGGTGCTGCGCTGGGGCGCGCCCGCGAGCCTGATCGGCGTCGGTCTGATGCGCTCGTTCCTGCCGGCGATCGGCGCGGCGAAGCGTTTGCTGTGGGTCTCGGTCGCCAGCGTCGTGTTCAACGGTTTTCTCAACTACGGCCTCATTCACGGCGCATATCGACTGCCGCGTCTGGGCTTTCTCGGTTCGGCCGTCGCGACGACGATCACCGTCTGGCTGTCCGCGCTGATGCTGATGGCGCTGCTCCATCTGCGGCCGCGCTACCGGCACTTCGTGGCCGCGGCACGGCCCAACGTGCCGCTGATGGGGGAACTGTTCGGCATCGGCTGGCCCGTTGCGATCACGTACGGCGTCGAATCGCTACTGTTTCTCGCGACCGGCCTGATGGTCGGCCTGCTCGGGGAAGCGCAGCTTGCCGCGCATCAGATCGCGCTGAACGTCGCGTCGGTGGCCTTCATGGTGCCGCTCGCGATCGGCCAGGCCGCGAATGTGCGCGTCGGCTACTGGTCGGGCGCGGGCGTACCGCTCGCCGCGCGCCATGCGGGCTTCGCCGCGTTCGGGCTCGGCGTCGGCTTCATGTCGCTGTCGGGACTCGTGATGGTGAGCGCGCCGCACTGGATCGTCGGCCTCTATCTGCAGCTCGACGACCCGTCGAACGCGCACACGGTCGCGCTTGCCAGTTCGCTGCTCGGCGTCGCGGCGATCTTCCAGATTGTCGACGGCATGCAGACGGTGGGGTCCGGCTGCCTGCGCGGCCTCAAGGACACGCGCGTGCCGATGATCGCCGCGACCTTCGGCTACTGGGGAATCGGCTTTCCGACCGGGTATGTGCTCGCGTTCCACTTCAGGCTCGGCGCGCTCGGACTCTGGTGGGGGCTTGCCGCGGGGCTCTCGAGCGTCGCGATCCTGATGACATTGCGCTTTCACCGGATCAGCGCGCGTCATATCGCGGCCGTGCAGGCGTAACGTAAGGACGGTGGTCGCGGCATGCCTGCGCGATACGATGCCGCGGCATCGCGTCGATCTGGTTGCGCGCGCAACCAGTGAGGCGCGCCGCCGCGCACCGCCGGTAAAATGCGCCGCACACACCAACAACAACAGGACCGCCTCGATGCTTTCCCGCGTTACCCGTCTCTTTCCGCTGTGGGCCGTGCTCGTTTCGCTGACCGCTTACTGCGCGCCTGCGTCCGTGGCCGGCATCGCGCCGCACGTGACGGCGCTGCTTACGCTGATCATGCTGTCGATGGGCGTCACGCTGTCGATCGCCGATTTTCAGCGCGTCTTCACCCGCCCCGCGCCGGTCGTCGCCGGCATCGTGCTCCACTATCTCGTGATGCCGCTCGCCGCATGGGCCATCGCGAAGTTGCTGCGCATGCCGCCCGATCTGACCGCCGGCATGGTCCTCGTCGGCAGCGTCGCAAGCGGCACCGCATCGAACGTGATGATCTATCTCGCGCGCGGCGACGTCGCGCTGTCGGTCACGATCAGCGCGTTGTCCACGCTCGTCGGCGTGTTCGCGACGCCGTTGCTCACGCGCCTGTACGTCGACGCGTCGATTGCCGTCGACGTGCGCGGCATGCTGCTGAGCATCGTGCAGATCGTCGCGCTGCCGATCGCGGCCGGCCTCGCGATCAACCATTTGTGCGGCAGGCTCGTACGCCGCGTCGAGCCCGTGCTGCCGCTCGTTTCGATGGTGTCGATCCTGCTGATCATCGCCGCCGTGGTCGGCGGCACGCAGGCGAGCATCGCGTCGGTGGGTCTCACCGTTGCGCTCGGCGTCGTGCTGCACAACGGCATCGGTCTGCTCGGCGGGTACTGGGGCGGGCGCCTGCTCGGCTTCGACGAAGCCGTCTGCCGCACGCTCGCCATCGAAGTCGGCATGCAGAACTCGGGCCTCGCGGCAACGCTCGGCAAGCTTTATTTCGCACCGCTTGCCGCGCTGCCCGGCGCACTCTTTTCGGTATGGCACAACCTGTCGGGTTCATTACTCGCCGGCTTCTGGGCGGGCCGGCCGGCACGCGACCCGCATCGACCGAATCGACCGCATACGACGATGCAAACGGAGCGCGCAGCCACGCTCGACAGCGAACCTCGCTGATCTCGCCGCGCGCGCCGCTGCAGATAGCGGCGGCGCGATGCTGCATGCGCGACGCCATGCGGCATCGGAAAGTCCGTCGCGACAGCCGGTCGACCGCGGCCTCGGCTCGCGAGTCAGCGTAGGGTCGCTTGCGGATCCGCTCGCCCGACCATCGCGACGTTGGCCCGCACCATGCTTGCGATCTTCCCGACCCACTTTGCCGATTCCACTTAGAATGACCTTCCCAACGTGACGCCTGGCCGCGAGGCGTTAGCGCGAAGTCAAAAAGTCGGAGGGTCAGCGTGCCGTCGTACGATCGTCAAAGTCGCAAAATTGCGCCATGCAGCGCATGGCCGATCCTGTCCGTACTTGTTCCGGTAATTCGTACGCTTTCGACGTTGCGCCGCTCGCGCGAGACCTCGCTGACGCTGGCCCGCACCACGTTCATCGCCGCATCGGCCGTTGCAGCAGCTGCATTGAGCGGCTGCGCGACACGTCCGCCCGCGTCGTCGTTCGAGCCGCCGGTCACGCACGCGCTGCCGCAATCGACGGCCACGCCGCTCGGCGCCGCGCTTGCCGCGCCGGAAGCGGCGCATCCGGGCCAGTCGGGTTTCCGGGTGCTGTCGAGCGGCACCGAAGCGCTGCAGATGCGCATCGCGCTGGCGCGCGCCGCGACGAAAACGCTCGACATGCAGTACTACATCGCCAACGAAGACACCACCGGCAAGCTGCTGCTCGCCGCGGCGCTCTACGCGGCGGACCACGGCGTGCGCGTGCGCATGCTCGTCGACGATCTGAACTTCAAGGATCTCGACGACATCATGGCGTCGCTGAACTCGCATCAGAACATCGAGATTCGCGTATTCAACCCGTTCGGCAGCGCACAAGGCAGCCTCTACCAGCGCACAGAAAACTTCTTCACGCAGATCGGCAGTTTCACACGACGCATGCACAACAAGGCGATGATCGCCGACAACCAGCTCGCGATCGTCGGCGGCCGTAATCTCGGCGACGAGTATTTCAGCGCGAGCCCGACGCTGCAGTTCCGCGATATCGACGTGCTCGCAGCCGGCCCGATCACCGCGAAAATTTCCGCGAGCTTCGACGAATACTGGAACGACAGCAGCGCATACCCGCTGCGCGCGCTCAACCGGCAGACGTTCGATCCGAAGCAGCTCGACGAGACGCGCGACGCATTGCGCGAGCATTGGCACAAGAACGCGGACCCGTACGACGCGAAGCCGCTGAACGCCACGCCGCTCGCGTCGCAAATCCAGAAAGACGAACTCGGCCTCACATGGGCGCCGGCGGAGTTCAACGCCGATGCGCCGGCGAAAGTCCGCTTGCCGCAGGCGGATTACCAGAGCCCGGTGATCGCGCGTATCGCCGAACTCGTCAACGATGCGCAGCAGGAAGTGCTGATCACGTCGCCGTATTTCGTGCCGCACGACGCGGGCGTTAAAGCGCTCGCCGGCCTCACCGCACGCGGCGTCAAGGTGAAAGTGCTGACCAACTCGCTCGCCGCCACCGATGCGGTCGCGGTGCAAGCGGGCTATAGTCCATACCGCGACCCGCTGCTCAGAGCCGGCGTCGAGCTCTACGAATTCAAGCCGGTGCAGGAGCAAGGCACGCGCACCGGCATGTTCGGCTCGCGATCGCGCGCAAGCCTGCATGCAAAGACACTCGTGTTCGATCGCAAGACGCTCGTGATCGGCTCGATGAATCTCGATCCGCGCTCCGCGCATCTGAACACCGAGCTCGGACTCGTGATCCACAGCGCGCCGCTCGCGGAGCAGGTCGCGACGCTGTTCGACCGCGTGACCGGACCGGAGTCGAGCTACCACGTCACGCTTGCCGATCCGTCGCGGTTCTTTTTCCGCGGACCGGAGAACCCGTATCACCTCGTCTGGACCGACGAGGAAGACGGTCGCACGGTCACCTACGACGTGGACCCGAATGCCGGTTTCTACCGGAATGTGCTGACAGGTTTGTTCCTGCTTTTACCAGTCGACGACGAGCTTTGACCGCGTGCGCCCGCCGCGCGCCGTCGTCAAACCTCAAGCGGAGTGAAATCATGACCGAAGATGTACGGATGGAACGCGATACGTTCGGCGAGATTGCGGTGCCGAACGATCGTCTCTGGGGTGCGCAGACGCAGCGCTCGCTGCAGAACTTCAGGATTTCGAGCGAGAAACAGTCGCCGGAACTGATTCATGCGCTCGCGGTGATCAAGCGCGCCGCAGCGGAAGTCAACCTCGGTCTCGGCGTGCTCGATGCGAACAAGGCGAAGGCGATCGTTCATGCAGCCGACGAAATCATCGAAGGCAAACACGCCGGCGAATTTCCGCTGGCGGTCTGGCAGACGGGCTCGGGCACGCAGACCAACATGAACCTCAACGAGGTGATCGCAAACCGCGCGAGCGAGCTGCTCGGCGGCCAGCGCGGCGAAGCGCGCCTCGTGCATCCGAATGACGACGTCAACCGCGGCCAGTCGTCGAACGACGTGTTTCCGACCGCGATGCATATCGCCGCCGCGGTGGGCATCGTCAAGCATCTGCTGCCCGCGCTGAAGACGCTGCGCGATACGCTCGACGGCAAGGCAAAGGCATTCGCCGACGTGGTGAAGATCGGCCGCACGCACCTGCAGGATGCGACGCCGCTCACACTCGGTCAGGAATTCTCGGGCTATGTCGCGCAACTCGATCAGGGCATGCGCCATGTCGAATCGACGCTGCCCCACCTGTATCAGCTCGCGCAGGGCGGCACCGCGGTCGGCACGGGGCTGAACGCGCATCCGCAATTCGCCGACCAGGTCGCGGCGGCGATCGGCAAGCTGACCGGCTTGCCGTTCGTGTCGGCGCCGAACAAGTTCGAGGTGATGGCCGCGGCCGACGCGCTCGTGTTCGCGCACGGCGCATTGAAGACCGTCGCCGCGAGCCTCATGAAGATCGCGAACGATATTCGCTGGCTTGCAAGCGGCCCGCGCTGCGGTCTCGGCGAACTGGCGATTCCGGAAAACGAGCCGGGCAGCTCGATCATGCCGGGCAAGGTCAACCCGACGCAGTCCGAAGCGATGACGATGCTGTGCTGCCAGGTGTTCGGCAACGACGTCGCAGTGAACGTGGGCGGCGCGAGCGGCAACTTCGAACTCAACGTTTTCCGGCCGATGATCGCGCACAACGTGCTGCAATCGGTCCGTCTGCTTGCGGACGGCGCGCTGAGCTTCAACGACAACTGCGCGGTCGGCATCGAGCCGAATCGCGCACGCATCGATACGCTGCTCAACGAATCGCTGATGCTCGTGACCGCGCTCAATCCGCACATCGGCTACGACAAGGCCGCGCAGATCGCGAAGAAAGCGCACAAGGAAGGAACGACACTGAAGGCGGCCGCGCTATCGCTCGGTCATCTGACCGAGCAGCAGTTCGACGAATGGGTGCGGCCGCACGAGATGGTCGGCCACGTGAAGGGCTGAGCGAGCCGGCCGGTCGGGCTCGCTGCTTCAGATGATGCGAGGCGTCGCGCCGACGCCTCGCGAGCACCTCAAACCGAATCTCGAACCGAATCTCAAACTTTTCCCTGCGCCACTTCTTCCGGCTTCAGCTCGACGATCGCGTCGAGCGCCGCCTTCACGTCCATCGCGTACTTCGCAAGGCGATGATGTTCGTCGGTGACCGGTACGAAGGCCGGCACCGGCAGCGGATTGCCGTTCTCGTTGACGGCCACCATCACGACGAGACAGTCGGTAGTCTGCATCAGCTCGCCGCCCTTCGGGTCGCCGGCGAACACCGACACATGGATATGCATGCTCGTGCGACCGGTCGCGACGACGCGTGCGCGCAGCTCGACCAGATTACCGACGTGAATCGGCCGGCGAAAACGGATATTGCCGACGCTGACCGTCACGCAATAACGCCCCGACCAGACCGCGGCGCACGCGTACGCGGTTTCGTCGATCCATTTCATCAACGCGCCGCCATGCACCTTGCCGCCGAAGTTGACCGATGTCGGCTCGGCCAGAAAGCGGAAGGTCGTTTCCGAACGATCCAGCGGTGCGGCGGAAGGGGTGCTCATCTTGACTCCGGTCGATCTGCGAATTGAAAGGAGCCGATTATACGAGCGCCGCAAAAAATCGGGCCGCCATCCGCGACGCGCCTTACTTGCGCACCGTGACGCCTTCGTCGATCGTGCCGTACATCTCGATGCTGCTGCCGGACGAGCCGACCGGCGTGCTCGCGCCGCCTTGCGCGCAAGCGGCGCACGACAGCACGGCGATGACCGCGCAAGCGGCAAGAATGACTTTCATCGGATTGTGTTTCCCGGATAAAACGCGTTTCCGATTCTAGCCTGGCGAGGTTGCGCGAGATGGAACGGACGGACGCAACGCCGACGCGCCTCGCGCGGGCGATCCGGCCGGATACCGCGGTTCCCAGGTTCGACACCTGCGCATCCGACATTTCGCGCGATCCTGAAACGTCGGATGCGAGCCAGGTTTACAGTGGAGTCGTGACGGGTGCGCCGCCTCCCCCGCGCGCCGGCCGCACCGGCATCTTCGATTGCAGAAAACCCGACGACCTCCGATGACCAATCCGCTTACCGAAGCAACCGGCCAATTCCCGGGCTTGAGCCGTATCGGCGCGCTGCTCGCCGATCCCGGCCGCGCCGCGATGCTGTGGGCGCTGATGGACGGCAGCGCCCGCCCGGCGGGCGAATTGACGCTGATCGCGGGCCTCTCGCCGTCGGCGGCGAGCGCGCACCTCGCCCGCCTCACCGACGGCGGTCTGCTCGCGCTCGAAGTGCGCGGACGGCACCGCTATTACCGGATCGCGACGCCCGATATCGCGGCAGCGATCGAAGCGCTCATGAATCTCGCTCAGGCAGCCGCACCGCAGCGGCCGACGCCACGCCCCGCGCGCACCGTGCCCGTCGACATGCGCTATGCGCGCACGTGCTACGACCATATGGCCGGCGAACTGGCGGTGCGCGTCTATGAGCGGCTCGTCGGCGACGGCCTGCTCTCGTGCGAAGGCGACCGGCTCGACGCCACGCCCGCCGGCGCCGAACGGCTCGCCGGCTGGGGCATCGACGTCGCCAGCCAGCGCGCGCTGCGCCGCCGCTTCGCGTGCACATGCCCGGACTGGAGCGAGCGCCGTCCGCACGTCGGCGGCGCACTCGGCGCGGCGCTACTCGACGCATGGTCGTCGCACGGCTTTGTCGAGCGCACCGACCGGCCGCGCGTGCTGCGCGTGACGCCCGCCGGTCACCGTCATTTCGACGACTTCCTGCGCGGCGCATAATGCGAAGCCCAACGCGGGATCTTCGCACCGCCGGCCCGGTGCGAAACGGCTGCGCGTCGCACGACACGTCTTGTTACAGCGCGGGCCGGATAGCTTACAAATGAGCGCGTCTTGAAATACGCGCCGCGGGTACAGTGATTTCACACGGTGCCGTCTCTCGCGTGGCACCCGACGGAGTCACACTAATGAAAACGCACACATCCGGTTCTTCGAATTCCCGCACTGCCTGTACTGCCCGCGCCGCTTCGCCCGCCGTCGCGACCGCGATCGCGGCCGTTGCCGCCGCGCTGTTCGTCGCGTCGGGCACGCCGCGCGTCTATGCACAGGAAGCCCCACCGCCCCCGAATGCCGCAGGGCCGGCCGCGCAGCCGGCCGGCGCGCAGGACGCCGACCCGCCGGGCCGCGTCGCGCGCCTGAACTACATGGCCGGCACCGTGACGACCGAACCGGCCGGCGCGACCGACTGGTCGTACGCGCAGGTCAACCGGCCGCTCACCACCGGCGATCAGTTGTGGAACGATAAGGGCGCGCGCTCGGAGCTGCATATCGGCTCGACCGCGGTGCGCGTCGGCGAATCGACGAATGTCGACATCCTCAATCTCGACGACGACAGCACGCAACTGAAGGTCGCGCAAGGCACGCTGTCGACGCGCGTGCGCGAGCTGCCGGCCGGCACGTCGTATGAAATCGATACGCCGAATCTCGCGCTCGGCATCGACGGGCCAGGCGACTATCGCGTCGACGTCGCGCCCGACGGCAGCGAGACCACCGTCACCGTGCGCGGCGGCAATGCGACCGTCTATGGCGACAGCGGGCAATTGCCGGTCGCCGCGGGCCAGCAGATCCGCTTTTCCGGCACGAATCTGCAGCAGGTCGCCAGCAACGGCGCACCGGCGCCCGACGCGCTCGACCAGTGGGCCGCGAGCCGCGACGCCGCGGAAGACAATTCCGTGTCCGCGCGCTACGTGTCGCGCGACGTGCCCGGCTATCAGGATCTCGACGCGAACGGCACGTGGAGCCAGAACCCGCAGTATGGCGCGGTGTGGACGCCGAACCAGATGCCGGCAGGCTGGGCGCCGTATCAGGACGGCCATTGGGTGTGGCAGGCGCCGTGGGGCTGGACCTGGGTCGACGATGCGCCATGGGGTTTCGCGCCATATCACTACGGACGCTGGGCGTATATCGGCAACTCGTGGGCCTGGGTGCCCGGCGAAATCGTCAGCGAGCCGCCCGTCTATGCGCCGGCGCTCGTCGCGTTCGTCGGCGACGGCGGCGGGGTCGACTGGGGGGTCAGTCTTGCGGTCGGCGGCGTCGCGACCGCCGGGCTCGCATGGTTTGCGCTCGGCCCCGGCGAGCCGTGGCATCCGCACTGGGGGCACGGCTGGAGCCCGCGCTACTACGACCGTGTGAACCGGCCGATCTACGTGCACAACCGCATCACGAACATCCACAACACGTACATCAACTACCGCGCGCCGCATGCGATCACCTGCGTGCCTGCGACCGCGTTCGTGCACGGGCAGCCCGTCAATCGCTTCGCGCAGAAGGTCGATCCGCGGCAATGGCATAACGCACGCTTCAACGCGGGCGCACCGGGCATCGCGCCGGTCCGGCAAAGCTTCGGTCCCGGCATGCGCAATGCCGCGTTCCGGCCTCCCGCGGCGGCGTCCGGCCGTCCCGTCGTAGCGACGCGCCGGCCGGACGTGCCGCCGGCCTACCGCGATCGTCTGGCCCAGCAGTTCGCGCATGGCGGCGGGCGCGTGGCGGGCGCCGGCAATCCGGTCGTGCATACGTCGGTGCCCGCGAGCTTTCGCGGTAGCAGGATCGGCGCGGCGGGCGGGCCGCAGCCCAACGTGCGGCTCGTCGCCGTGCGCGGGCCCGGTTCGGTCCAGGGGCGGCAAGCGGGCGGCGAGACACGGCCCGGGATGCCGCCGCAAGCGGGTTTCGCGCCTTCTGGGATACGCGGAGAGCCGAATGGGCGGCCGCCGGGCGGCCAGCCCAACGGCGTGCCGCACCCGCAGCCGTTCGCGGGCGGTGCACCGGGGCAAGCTCGACCGCCGATGCCCGCGCAGGCGGGCGCCGGCATGCCGCAGCAAGCGAATGCGCAAGCACGGCCGGGCAACGGTGTGCCGCGGCCGCCGCAATTTGCCGGCGGCATGCCGAATCCGGGCACGCATGCAGGTCCGCAGCAACTGGGCAATGTGCCGCAAGGCCAGCGCCGGGAGCCGTCGTGGACAGAGCCGCATACACCGATCGGGCAACAGCGTGGCGGCCGGCCAGACCAGCCGATCGCGCAAGGCGCGGGCCGACCGCCGCAGATGCAGGCACAGCCGCAAGCGCAGCAGACGCATGGAGGACAGCTGCGGCCCGAATTCAACCCGCAGGCGAACGCGCCTCGGCCGCCCGCGCAAGGGCAGCCACAGGTGCAGCAGCCGGGGGCTCGTCCGCCGCAGGCGCAACAGCCGATGCAACAGGCACGTCCCGAGTTTCATCCGCAGCCGTTGCAGCAGCCATTGCAGCAGCCGAGGCCGCAGCAGCAGGTTCAGCAGCCGCGGCCTGAGTTCCACCCGCCGCAGGTTCAGCAACCGCGCCCGCAGCCGATGCCACAGCCACAGCCACGGCCGCAGCAGGTGCAGCAGCCAAGGCCCGCGTTTCACCCGCAGCCGCAGCCGCAGCCGCGGCCGCAACCGGTGCAACAGCCGCGGCCTCAACCCCATCAGGAGCAGCGCGCGACCGGCGGTGGACGCGACGACCATCGCCACGGGTAACGGCCAGCGACACCTGACCGGCAATGAACAAAGCCCGCCGCAATCTGCTTGCGGCGGGCCTCGTCTATCGATAGCTGCGCTTCAGACAGCGAACGGGCAGCAATTCGCGCCGTCCGTTCCGGATCGAACGCGTGCCGCGAGCCCCCGATACAAGCCTCAGATCGCCATCGGCGCCGTCAGCGGCTCGTGGTGCTGATACCCCACCAGCGCAAAGTCCGACGGTTCGACCCTGTCGAGCCACTGCGGCTCGTACACACCCGTTTTTGCATACTCCGGCACGCGTTCCGCGATCTCGAGACGCGGGCTCGGATACGGCGCGCGCGCCAGTTGCTGTTGCAGCATTTCGAGCTGGTTCTCGTAGATATGCGCATCGCCGATGAAATACGTGAACCAGCGCGGCGTATAGCCGGTCAAGCGGCCGACGAGGTGCAGCAGCGCCGCCCCTTCGGCCAGATTGAACGGCGTGCCGAGGCCGACATCGTTGCTGCGAATGTAGAGGCATAGCGAAATCTCGCGGCGCGCAACGTTCGGCAGGAACTGATACAGCAGGTGGCACGCGGGCAGCGCGATCTCGTCGAGCACGGCCGGATTCCATGCATGAAACAGAATCCGGCGGTCCGACGGGTTGCGCATGATCGTGTCGAGGCATTGACGCAACTGATCGATCGCCTTGTACAGCAGCACCTTGCGGCTGCCGCCCTCTTCGAATTCTGTCACCGGCTGAAAACCGCGCGCGGCCGCGTCTTCGAGCTGCGCGCTCGCGGTCGTGTCGAGCACCTTGTACGCAGGCCATTGACGCCACTGCACGCCATACACGCCGCCGAGGTCGTCCGCGCCTTCGCGATACGGATTCGCGAGCCACTGCGTGTTTTCGTTCGCATTGGCGTCCCACACCTTGCAGCCGAGCGCGCGAAACTGCGCCGCGCTGCGCGACGCGCGCAGAAAGCCGATCAGTTCGCCGATCGCCGATTTGAATGCGAGCTTTCTGGTTGTCACAGCCGGGAATCCCTGCTGCAGATCGAAGCGCAACATCGCCCCCGGCATGCTGATCGTGCGGATGCCGGTGCGATTCTCCTGCCAGCTACCGGTGTCGAGAATCGTGCGGACGAGGTCGAGATACTGTTTCATTCGGGGTTCCTTCGGCGTGGCGCCGCTGTCGGGAAAGCAGCGCCGGCGACGTCGCGTGACGACGGGAAACCCGGATTCTAGCAAGCTTGGAAGAGGTGCTGGATGCGCACTGCAGCTTCGCGCAAACACCGGCCGCATCTGAGCATGCCGCGTGCTGCCTTCGAACCTGAGCACTGACTGGACGAGCGCCGATCTTGCCGTGCTACACACACGACATTCGACCGCCTGGCAATGCAACGACCAGGTTGAGTGTCGGCTCAGATCAAAGGTGCTGAACCGACGGAGGCATGTCCGCGTGCGGTGTCATCTGTTCGCTTTCCATATGCCGCATGCCATGCGAACACAGAAGCCGGTATAGCGTGACACGCGAAATGCCGAGTTCCTGCGCCGCATCGCCAAGACGCCCGCGGTGGCGCAACAGGGCGAGTTCGATCGCCTGCCGTTCGGCTGCTTCGCGCGCCTGCGCGAGCGACACGGGCACGATCTCGACGTACTCGGACAATTCGAGGTCGCGCGCGGTGATCGCACGCCCTTCCGACATCACGATCGCGCGCCGCACGCGGTTGATCAGCTCGCGCACGTTGCCGGGCCAGCTGTAGTTATGCAGCGCCGCGATCGCATCGGGCGCGAAGCCGCGCAGACGACGACTCGCATCTTTTCTGAAGCGTTCGAGCATATGCCGCGCAAGCAGCTCGATATCCTTGCCCCGCGCGCGCAGCGGCGGTTCGTCGATCTGCAGCACGCACAAACGGTGATACAGATCCGAACGGAAACGCCCTTCGATCATCGCGCTGTTCATATCGACGTGTGTCGCCGAGATGATGCGCACGTCGACCTCGATCGAGCCGTGCCCGCCGAGACGCTCGACCTTGCGCTCCTGCAAAAAGCGCAGCAGGCTCGCCTGGCTCTCGAGCGGCAGATCGCCGATTTCATCGAGAAAGAGCGTGCCGCCATTGGCCGCTTCGACGCGGCCGATCTTGCGCTGATTCGCACCCGTAAACGCGCCGCGCTCGTAACCGAACAGTTCGGATTGCAGCAGATGCGGCGGAATCGCGCCGCAATTGATCGCGACAAACGGCGCATTGCGACGCGCGGAGCGCTCGTGAATCGCCACCGCGGTCAGTTCCTTGCCGGTGCCCGATTCGCCTGAAATAAACACCGGCGCATCGGTCATCGCGACTTTACGGATCGAGCGGAACAGCGCGAGCATTGCATCGCACGAGCCGACCATTTCGCCTTCGGTGCCCGTCGTTTGTGTCCCATCGTTCGATGCGGTCTCGCCAAGCGAGATCATTCCGTACGCGTGGCCGACGGAATCGACGATGCGATCGCCTGAATAAGGGACCGTAACGTAGTCGAAACAGTAATCGCGAACGAGCCGGCGCAGCGCGGCGTCCTGCAGTTGGCCGGGTGCCGTGGCCGCGACCCAACCGACGTTGGGCATCGTCAGACAGGATTCGAATGCGGCAATTTCGTGTTGCTGGAAACAGCTGGAAAGGTCGAGCAGGCCGCCGGCCGCCGTGCCGGCGCGCACCGCGCGGCGCACGTCGCGCGCCGAGCCGACTACTTCGACATGCCAGCCCCGCTCATGGAAGCGCGCGTTGAGGTCAGCACTGGGATCGCGTGAAACGTAAATCAGTTGCCGCGTTGCGGATTCCATTATTCAGATCCTCTCGTCAACGAACGTTAAGGATGACGCACGTACCTGAGCCGCTATTCTCGCATTCCTCAGTTACGTCTATTCGCATCGGGATTCGCTAATACAACGAAAACCGAACGGCCATTCCATTCCGTACGGACAGCTGATCCCCGAAAAACGGCGCTTTGTATTGAACGGCCCATGAATGGGCTTTTTTAAAACTTGTGCTGTAGTCGAGAGCTTACTATACGTACGGCGCTTCGAAAAACAAATATGCAAATTAATTGAGTAATCCTTGATTAGGTAAGGCTGACCGGGCACAAATAGCTGCAGGTAAGTTCTTTCTGAATAAAAACATTGCGCGCATTCACCATACTTTATTTGCCGCAAACGAATCGTTGCGTGAGCAAGCAATCGTCCAAATCGCACTATTGCCGGTGTCGTATCAACGCTGAAACGTTTTCAGCCGATTTCCGGATCCGCGCGCGCCTGCCTTTACATCCAGGCCTGCTGCATCAACGGAATGCTCGATATGGCATATGTTTCGCTAAATGTGCGGCACCAAGGAGACACATCATGCGACACGTTTCCCGCGGCGCTTCATGCCATCGCCACACCACTGCCGGCCTGATCGGCGGGCGTATTCGTGCTGTTTCCGAACGCTCGCGTGCCGGCGTCGCAGCGCTCGGCGCAACGCTCGCCATCAGCACGCTGCTGTTCGCCCTGCCCCTTGAGGCGTTCGCTCAGGAATCCGCTGCGTCGACGGCTTCCGACGCCCGACGCGCCGCCGTCCCGGACATCATGCCTGCAGCGGCCCCACGAGAGGCAGTTGCCGATAGTCAGAACGATGCGCTGACATGGGTATTGAACACGCCCGCCAATGTCGTTTCGATGAACGACGTTCCCCTCGATGACCACATGCTTGCGCGGCAACGCGGCGGTGCGACCGGATTCACGATGATCGCGGCCACGCCGGACCTGTTGCGCGGCTCGTCGGTCACGCTGTGGGACGAGATTGCACCGCCCGCTCCGCTGCCGGTTCCGGTCGATGCGGGACGCGCGGCGCAAAGCAACGTCGCGAATTACCTCAGAAAGTGAGCGGGAAGGAATGCGGCGACGTAACAACCAATTAACAACCAGTTTTCAACAACACGCTGTCGGGGTATTCATGAACGCGTCGCTTAATGCAACCGTGAAGGCATCGTCGAACGTATCGATGCGGACTTCACGCGGTCGGCTTACGTTTGCACGGCCGTCCCTGGCCGCCGCGCTCGCCGGCTCATGCATCGCCTTCATTGCTTGCGCCGCACACGCGCAGCAGGTCGCGAACCCCGGCGACATCGTGCTCGAACGTGAGGTCGCACCGCGTAATGCGTTTGTTTCGGTTCCAAACAATCAGGAACCCATACTATCTAGCGCGACCACGTTCCCCGCGAACAGCTTCAACCCGGCGATGGCGCAGCTCGCGTCCGACTCCGATCTGACCCATGCGCGCGGATCGACCGGCCTGAGCTCGCCGGGCGTGCTCGCCGGCACCGGCATGCAGGCGGTCACGCGGATTCTCTCCGGCAACACGACCGGCAATAACGTCGCACTCGGCGCGGGCGGCATCGGCCAGCCGGCGGCCAGCATCGGCGGCACGATTTCGTCGTCGGTGACGGGCGCGCTCGCGCCGCTGTCGAGTGCGCCAGGCGGCGCATTGGGAGGTCTCAAATGAACGCTCGCCGCTCGAGCATCAGCGTCACGATAAAGATCGCCCGTGCCGCTTATGCGGCCCTCACGGTCGCCGGCGCCGCCGCGACGTTCGCATGCACGGCACAGCTGGCGCATGCCCAGGCGCTCGCGCGCATCGCCGGCGAGGCGGGCATCGCAACGGGCGCGGCCGTCGGCGCAACGGGCGCGATCACCGTCAATGAAGCCGCGGGCATCAACAACGCGCAGGCCAACCAGCTGACGATCTCGACCGGCGGCTCGGCCGCCAACGACAACGCGAGCGTACAGAGCGCGAGTGCGTCCGCGAAAGTCGCGAGCGCGCGCGCATCGATTGCGGGCAACGCATTTTCGAATACATCCGGCGCCGTACTGGTCAACCAGTCCGCGGGCGCGGGCAATCTCCAGCGCAACAGTGTGCAATTCGGCACTGCTGCGATCGGAGTCGAGACCGTTTCGGACAGCGTGTTGTCCGCAATGGTCCCGAAAAACGGTGGTCTGGCGCGAGCGAACGCGGTTCACGACGCGAGGGAGGCAACCATCTCCAACGAGGCCTTCAGAAACGTCAATGGCATCGTGCAGATCAACCAGACTGCCGGAGCCGGCAATGCCACGGCGAACAGTTTTGTGCTCCGTCCCCCGGCGGGCACTCTTTTCTAACTGACCAATAAGTATCGGAGCGAGATCATGAAACTCAAGCGCACCCTGATTGCGGCAGCGGTCCTTGCCGCGGCATCCGGCAGCGTGTTCGCAGGACAGGTGAAGAATCCGTATCTCTTCAATGCGACGATGGTCGGCGAGCAGATCGGTATTGAAGGATTCGTGCGCCTGTTCGGCTGCGTATCCGTCTCGAGCACCGCGGGCGCCGTCGTCCACAACACGCAGAACGTGTATGTCCATGCATCGCTCGACCCGCAGGCGCAAAGCTACATGCGCGGCGCGCTGACCACGCGTGTCAACAATGCAACAAACAGCGTGAGCGGCACGGGCAGCAACACCGTATGGGCCAACAGCGCGTTCTCGACCAGCGACAGTCATTCGTCGTCGCGTTCGTCGTCGAGCTCGCACAACGCGAATTCCACCACGACCGTCAGCACATCGAGCAACTATGCATACGCAAACCAGGCCAAGGCGAGCGCGTCGAGCGAATATCACCAGTCGAGCGACAGCGGCCATGCAAGCAATAGTGCGTCGTCGTTCGACGCCGGCATTTCGCTTAGCGACAACAGCAAGCATTCGAATTCGCAGTCGGGCAACTTCAGCGGCAAGTTCTCCGGCGGCGCGTCCGCTTCGACGAGCTACAGCTCGCACGGCAAGTACTGGGGAGGCTCTAAAGATCATTCGACGAGCGTTTCCGAAGAAGCGCAGGCCCACGCGAGCGGCTCATACGACAAGAACCATATGTCGAGCTCGTCGGACTCGCTTAACGCCAACGCGTCCGGCCATCTGAACACGAGCCATAGCGACACCGAAAGCCAGCACAAGAACGCGTCGCAGAGCTGGTCCGCGCAGGCGTCGAACAGCGGCTCGGGCAACCGGTCGGCGAGCACGACGCTCACGTATGCGCACAACGACTCGAAGTCGAGCTCGGAGTCGCATTCGGGTTCGTCCTCGTTCTCGACGTCTTCGTCGGCGTCGAAGAGCTGGGGCTATAACGTGAACGACAAGCTCACCACGGTCGACGAAAAGACCAGCGGTTCCGTGACGCAGTACGTCAATACCCAGGCGCCGGGCACGCTCAACGCGAGCACGGGCAGCAACGCCGCGTCGGGCGTCTCGGGCAATCTCGGCATCAACATCGCGGAAGGCATCGACAACGCGCAGAGCAACGATGTCGCGCTCGCGTCGGTCGACGTCGGCAATGTGTTCGGCAACGCACAGATCTTCAACTCGCAAGGTTCGGGCGGCAGCGCGAAGATCAATAACTTCAATCTGAACGCATCGGTCGGCGACGGTTCGCTGTCGCACGTGACGGGTAATGTCGGCGTGAACGTCGCATCGGGTATCGGCAACGTGCAGAACAACAGCCTTGCGGGCGCGGTGACGACGACCAACGCCGGCACGGCGATGACGACCGCGATGGTGGCCACGGACGAGAACTCGCAATCCGCGAACATGGCGGTGCGCGGACAGTTCCAGGGCACCGCGATGCTCGGCGCCAATACGCTTGCGGGTGCATCCGGCAACATCGGCGTGAATATCGCGGGCGGCGCCGGCAACCTGCAGCACAACGGCCTCGCGATCGCCGCGCTCAATAGCGGCCACTAGGATGTCGCACTACGAAGCAAATAACGTGAAGCAGGCCCAGAAAGCCATATAGCCATCACGCGGCATGCACCGGCTGCCGAACAGGCAGCCGGTGCACAGCCTCCGTGTGAGGTATGAAGGAGACCAGCATGTCCGGGTTTGTCAGCTTCCCGGCGTCACCGCTCGCCCTGGCGTTCTCATGTTGCACGTTGTGTGCGACAGCCCACGCACAAGCGAGCATCGATACGTCTACCCTCGCAGGTATTCCGCTGACCAAAACGGTTCGCTCGATGAGGGATATCCGCTACAGCCATATCGTGAGCCAGCAGTTCGACTACAGCTGCGGCGCGGCCGCGCTCGCGACGCTCCTCAAATATGGCTACGGCATCGATATTCCCGAGACGGAACTGATCCGCCGGATGATGGTTTTCTCGTCGCCGGACATCGTGGTCAAGAACGGTTTTTCGATGCTCGACATGAAGAAATTCGTCGAGACGATCGGGCTGCGCGGCAGAGGGTTCCGGGTCAATCCGGACGCGTTGTATCACCTGCAGATCCCCGTGATGGTGTTGATGAACATCGACGGCTATGAGCATTTCGTGATCGTCAAACATGCGGAGAACGGCCGCGTTTTTATCGCGGACCCGGCGCTCGGCAACCGGATCCTCCTCGAAGAGGATTTCTCGAAGACGTGGAACGGGCTCGTGTTCGCCGTGGTCGGCAAGCCATTCAGGGAGGATTCGCCGCTGTTGCAGGACAACGAGTCGCTGGCGTTGAAGCTGCGTGCGGGCGCGCTCGCAACCGGCGCCGCCGCGACACCTTTTGTCGAATACGGCCTGTCACGGGCCGAGCTGTTCTGAGCCCATCATGAAGCGCGAACTCTCAATCAGCAATCGTGCGTTGCTCGCAACCGTAGCGCGCGCCGCCATCACGACCGCAGCGCTCGGGGCAGCGAGCACCGCGTGCGCAGCGGAAGCTGGCGGGACAGCACCGATGCCCGCGTTTCTGTCGGCACGCGATTCGGCGCGCGATGGCGGTCTGGAGACGATCAGATGGCAGCCCGTCGGCGACGACGTGCTCGCAAGTCAGACCGGCAAGTTCGCGAACGGGCAGATGATCTCCGGCTTCGTGCTGAATCTGTTGTCGCAATGGAATCTGCCGAACGGCGCAAGCGCGATCGCACAAGGTTCGCTCGCAGTCGCGCAAAACGCGGCCAACCAGATGAGCGCGACGATCAACGCGACGGCGCGTGTCGCGAGCGGCAGCGGGCGCAACAGCGGCGCGGATCCGTCCGCGCACGTCGACGGTGGCCAGCGAATCGCGGTAAACGGCGTTTCTCAGGTTACGCAGGTGGCAGGCAACAGCAACATCGGCGTGAACGCGGCGCAGATCGGTTTCACCGGCAACGCGCTGCCACCGGCAAGCGGCAATGGCGCGACGAGTGCGAGCGCATCGAACGCGAACGGCACGATCAGGGCGGGCATCACGTTCGGCAACGGCGGCGTGAGCGTCGCGCTGCAGACGCCGGCCGGCATGGCGACGCAAACGATCGCGCCGGGCAGGGGTCAGGCCGGATCGATTGCGCAGATGCTGCAGATCGCAGGCAATGACCAGCAGGTCGCGAACCAGTTGCAACTGCAGTTGCGGACCGCGCAGATGTCGTCGGCGTCGCTACGCCAGGCCGGTGTGCTGCAGGCGCTGCAGAACGCGATCAATGCAAGACGCTAATGCGAAGCGCAGTGCGGCAGACCGGTGCGCGGCAGGTAACGGCAGCGGACAACGGGAGACGTCTGGCAGAAGGCAGGAAAGCAAGAAAGCAAGAAAGCAAGAAAGCAAGAAAGCAAGAAGGCAAGAAGGCAAGAAGGCAAGAAGGCAGCGCAGGAGACCAGTAGCGAGACAAAGCGGGAAGCAACAACGGGGCAAACAACGGAGACAGCGGCGGGCCGCCACGCGCACCGCATGACACAAGGCAGCAATGAAAGACAGGGGACGAGGTCCGCGCGAGGCATAACAACAGCGACGCGCGGCCTGCTTGACCGGGGGAATAAAAAACATGATTGCCGATACAAGGACCGGGAGGCCCCGTCTTGCTCTCGCGGCCATTCCGGCTGCAGCAGTGATGTTTGCATGGACACAGGGGGCGGCCGCGCAGGCCATTGCCAATCAATCGATGGAAGAGCGGCTCAATCAGCTGATGCGCGTCGTCGACGAGCAGCAGCGGCAAATTCAATCGCTCGAGCGCCAGATGACGAATCTGGAGATGGCGCAGCGCGGCCGCGGCGCACCGGGACACGGCGCGCCCCGCTCGACGGCGGTCGCCGGACAACCAGGCGCCGACGGCTTGCCGATGCCGTTGCCGCAGCTTGCGCAGGTGACGCCCGGTGCACCGGTGCCCGGCGGCCAGGGCAGCAGCACCGCGACCGGTGTGCCGGTCAATCCGCCGGCGCCCGAAGGGTCGACCGCGACCGGTTCGACTGCGCCCGGCGCGCCGGTCGCCCCCGGCGGCGCGATCGGCACGACGCAGAAAGCCGCTGAACCGGTGCGCACGCAGGCGGAAGAGGCCGTCGTGCAGCGCGAGCATGCGCCGCTCTTCGATCACAAGCTCACGCTCGACTGGGGCATCAGCGACACGTACTACGACCGCCGCCAGTTGCAGCTATCGGGCTTCCTTGCGCTCGATGCAATCTTCCTCGGCAACATCAACCTCGGCGAAACGAAATCGCATCAGGTGATGTCGGACCTCGACGTCCGTTATGGCCTGACCGACCGCATCAGCGTCGACGTCGATGTGCCGTATGTCTATCGTCACAGCACGTTTATCGTCGGCGGCGCGGGCGGTTCGGCGAGCACGCTTTCCGATGCCTCGGTGAACTCGCATGCGATCGGCGACGTCAACTTCGGCATTTACTATCAGCTGCTCAAGGAGACCAACAGTATTCCGGATGTGGTCGGCAGCCTGCGCGTGAAAGCGCCGACGGGCACCTCGCCGTTCGGCATCAAGGTCGTGCAGCTGACGCCCGACAACACGAATCTCGTCGCACCGTCGGAGCTGCCGACCGGCACAGGCTTCTGGAATATAACGGCCGGTTTGTCGGTACTGAAGACGTATGACCCGATCGTGCTGTTTGGAAGCCTCTCGTACACGTATAACGTCGCGCGTTCTTTCGGGGATATCTCGTCGGTACAGGGGCAAACGCAACCGGCGACCGTGAAGCTCGGCGACATCGTGCAGATCGGCGGCGGTGTCGCGCTCGCGTTTTCCGACAAGGACTCGGCCAGCATCTCGTACACGCTCGCACTCGAGCCGTCGTCGAAGACGAAAGCGCCGGGCGGGAGCTACCAGGACGTGCCCGGCAGCGAAACGACTGCGGCCGTGCTCAATTTCGGTTTGAACCATGTAGTCAACCAGCACCTGACGATCAACGGCACGGTGTCGATCGGCATGACGCCCGATGCACCGAACTTCGTGGTCGGATTGCGCTTTCCCTACACTTTTTGATGTGTCATCGAGACGAGGCTGATCGTGCGTGAACCCTCTCATCTGACTTCCGTGCCGAAAGTCGCGCCAGGCCGCCCGCCCCTCTCGGCCGCGCGCACTCCGCCGCCCTCGACAGGCGCGCCAGTCGCGCCGGGCGCGCAAGATGCGCGAACGGCCGATACGACAGGCGCGAGCGCGCGCAACGAGCGCACGCTGGTCTATGTCGCACGCACGCCCGACGACACGCTCGTCGCGCATCTGAAAAGCCGCGCCTGGTCTGTGCTGACCGCGCGCTCCGCGCATGAGACGGGCCGGCTGCTGAAGCCGGACGCCGCCTGCGCGGGCATCGTCGATATGGCGAGCTTCGCGTTGCGCGACCTCGCGTCGCTCGAAGCGAGCCTGCGCCAGCAGCAGGTCGGCTGGATCGCGCTCGCGAACACGGAGCGGCTCGCGGACGCGGAAGTGCGGCGCCTGATCCGCCACTACTGTTTCGATTACGTGAAGATGCCCGTGGCGCACGCAACGATCGATTATCTGGTCGGCCACGCGTTCGGCATGGTCGCGCTATACGATGCCGACGTGACCGCCGATGTCGCGCACGAGGATGACGAGATGGTCGGCACCTGCGATGCGATGCAGGCGTTGTTCCGCACGATACGCAAGGTGGCGAACACCGACGCACCGGTGTTCATCTCCGGCGAATCGGGCACCGGCAAGGAACTGACCGCGGTCGCGATTCACGAGCGTTCGCCGCGCCGCAATGCGCCGTTCGTCGCCATCAACTGCGGCGCGATTCCGCATCACCTGTTGCAGTCCGAACTGTTCGGCTACGAGCGCGGCGCCTTTACCGGCGCGAATCAGCGCAAGATCGGGCGGGTCGAAGCGGCCAGTGGCGGCACGCTGTTCCTCGACGAAATCGGCGACCTGCCGATGGAAAGCCAGGCGAGCCTGTTGCGCTTTCTGCAGGAAGGCAAGATCGAGCGCCTCGGCGGGCATGAATCGATTGCCGTCGATGTGCGCATCATTTCGGCGACGCACGTCGATCTCGAAGATGCGATGCGCGAAGGACGCTTCCGCGCGGACCTGTTTCACCGTCTGTGCGTGCTGCGCGTCGACGAGCCGCCGCTGCGCACACGCGGCAAGGACATCGAAATTCTTGCGCATCACATTCTGCACAAGTTCAAATGCGACAGCGCGCGCAAGATTCGCGGCTTCACGCCGTCGGCGATCGAAGCGATGTACAACTACAACTGGCCGGGCAATGTGCGCGAACTGATCAACCGAGTACGGCGCGCGATCGTGATGGCGGAGACCAAGCTGATTTCGGCCGACGATCTCGATCTCGCGAACTACAGCGCGCAGCAGACGATCTCGCTCGCGCAGGCCCGCGAAGCGGCGGAAAAGCGTGCGATCGAGGCCGCGCTGTTAAGGCATCGGCATCGCCTGAACGAGGCGGCCGCGGATCTCGGCATTTCGCGCGTCACGTTGTATCGGCTTATGGGTTCGCATGGTTTGCGCGATTCCACGAACGGCGACGACAAGGGTATGTTTCCGGGAGAAAGCGACGTGCGGGAGTGAGCGCGTTCTCTTGCCTGGCCGCGCGAACAACGGAACCGGCAAGACGGGAAACGGCGAGGCGCGTGCGCGCGCGTCGGGTAGAATCGCTGCGAACCGATTTTCTCGCCTTCTTCCCATGACAACGCTGACCCTGATCGTCGCTCGCGCCCGCAACGGCGTGATCGGCCGCGATAACCAGCTGCCCTGGCGGCTTCCCGAAGACCTCGCATTCTTCAAGCGCACGACGATGGGCGCGCCGATCGTGATGGGCCGCAAGACGCACGAATCGATCGGCCGCGTGTTGCCGGGCCGCCGCAATATCGTCGTGTCGCGCGATGCGACGCGCCGCTACGACGGCTGCGATACGGTAACGAGCCTCGCGGCCGCGCTCGAGCTCGCTGCGCAGGATCAGGCGCCCGAAGCATTTCTGATCGGCGGCGCGCAGCTTTATGAAGACGGCTTGCGCGAGGCGCACAGACTGATCGTCACGGAAATCGCCGCAGACTTCGAAGGCGATACGACCTTCCCGGCGCCCGACCCGCGCGAATGGGAAGAAGTGTCACGCGAAGCGCACCGCGCGAATCCGCCGAACGCGTTCGACTACGCGTTCGTCACTTATCGCCGCAAAAACCAGCGCTAGAAAGGGAAATCGCCACGCAGCGCAGGTGCGCGCAGTGTGGCGATTGTCTTCCGCGGCGGACTTGCGATGGCACTTTAGCGGCTGGTCCGGCGGCTGGCCGCCGCGACGTCTCACTGCCCCGCGATCGTCATCCGCTCGATCAGCACCGAGCCCGTTTGCTTCGTGCCGCGCACGATCGTATCGGCGCCGATTGCGACGATATGGCGGAACATCTCCTGCAGCGTGCTCGCCACCGTGATCTCTTCGACCGGATACTGGATCTTGCCGTTCTCGACCCAGAAGCCCGACGCACCGCGCGAATAATCGCCGGTCACGTAATTGACGCCCTGTCCCATCAGCTCGGTCAACAGCAAACCCGTGCCGAGCTTCTTCAGCATCGCTTCGAAATCGTCGTCGGCCCGCGTGAGCGAACTCTTCAGCGAGATGTTGTGCGAGCCGCCCGCATTGCCGGTGGTCGGCATGCCGAGCTTGCGCGCCGAATAGGTGGACAGGAAATAGCCTTCGACCACGCCGTCCTTCACGACGGAGCGCTGCCGCGTGCGCACGCCCTCTTCGTCGAACGGCGCGCTGCCCATCGCACGCGGCACATGCGGGTCTTCGACGATCTGCACGTGCGGCGCGAACACCGGCTGGCCGAGGCTGTCGACGAGAAACGTCGTCTTGCGATAGAGCGCGCCGCCGCTCGTTGCCTGCACGAACGCGCCGAGCAGCCCGGCCGCGAGCGGCGCTTCGAACAGCACCGGCACCTTGCGCGTATCGAGGCCGCGCGCGCCGATGCGCGCAAGCGCGCGTTCGGCCGCATAACGGCCGACCGCCTCCGGGTCTGCGAGTTCGGTGGCGCTGCGCCTGGACGTGTACCAGTCGTCGCGCTGCATGTTGCGGCCGCTGCCCGCGATCGGCGCGCACGCGACGTAGTGCCGCGAGTACGGATAGCCGGCGAGGAAGCCGCGCGACGTGCCAAGCACGAACTGCGAATGCTGCGCCGAGACGCTCGCGCCTTCGGAATTGCGGATCTGCGCGTCGGTGGCAAACGCGGCATCTTCGGCACGGCGTGCGATCTCGACCGCTTCGTCGGCGGACAGATTCCACGGGTGATAGAGATCGAGATCCTGCGGCGCCTTTTCGAGCAGTTCGTCTTCGGCGAGACCTGCGCAGTCGTCCTCAGCCGTGAAGCGCGCGATGTTGTACGCGGCGGTCACCGTATCTTTCAGCGCTTCGGGCGAAAAATCGGAGGTGCTCGCATTGCCGCGCTTGTTGCCGATAAACACCGTCACGCCGACCATCTTGTCGCGGTTGTGCTCGATCGTTTCGACCTCGCCGCGCCGCACCGAGACGGACAGGCCGTCGCCTTCGGAAATTTCGGTCGCCGCATCGCTTGCGCCGAGCGACTTCGCATGGCGAAGAATGTCCGACGCGATCTGCTTGAGCTCGTCCTGGGTATGCGGAAAAAAACGCTGCCGGGCTTCGGTTTCGATATCTGCTGCCATTGTGATTGCCATCCTCGATTGGCGTACCGCGCTCGCGCCGGGCAGGACCCGAGTGGCGGTGACGCGCTGGGTTGCGCATGATGATTGATGTCAGCGCGCATCACGTGATCATAACAAGGTCCGCGCAGACTCACCTGGGCTTTGCAGCAGGTTCGTCGCATGCGCCCGCGGTTTCCATGCAGATGTCCTGAAACGCGCACGTTACAATATCGGGCATGACACGCAAAACCCGTATTCAACCTATGTCGGGCGGGGACGCCGCCGACGTCGACCACGGCTACGACCGCCCGAGCAAATCGCAACTGAAGCGCGAGATGCATGCGCTGCAGACACTCGGCGCGGCGCTCGTCGAACTGCCGAAAGACGCGCTCAAGCGCATGCCGATGCCTGAAGCGCTCGACGAAGCGGTCCGCGAGGCGCGCCGCATCACCGACCACGAAGGCAGGCGCCGCCAGCTTCAATACGTCGGACGAGTGATGCGCTCGCTCTCCGACGAAGAAACGGCCGCCTTGCGCAGCGCGCTCGACACGTACAACGGCGCGAACCGCGCCGAAACCGCGAAGCTGCACTGGATCGAACGCACGCGCGAGGCGCTGCTCGCCGACGATGCCGCGCTGACCGACTTCATCCGCCAATACCCGTCGGCGGATCCGCAGGAAGGCCGCACGCTGATCCGCAACGCGCGCAAGGAAGCGCAGCTCGGCAAGCCGCCGCGCTACTTCCGCGAGCTGTTCCAGTGGATCAAGCTGGCCGGCGGCGTGCAGATGGGCGGCAGTTCAGATACCGATAACGATTCCGACGTCGAGGAAGACGACGATGACGACTCCCGCAACTAACTCCGCAGTTGACCCCGCAGCCAAGCCCGCGCCTGGCCCCACCCGCAGCCACCCCGACGAGCTGATCGTCGGCCTCGTTTCGATCAGCGACCGCGCAAGCACCGGCGTCTATGAAGACAAAGGCATCCCGTCGCTCGAAGAATGGCTCGGCGGCGCCCTGAGCTCGCCGTGGCGCAGCATCACGCGCCTGATCCAGGACGATGCGCCGACCATCACGTCGACCTTGATCGAACTCGTCGACGAAGCCGGCTGCGACCTCGTGCTGACGACCGGCGGCACGGGCCCATCGCGGCGCGACGTGACGCCCGAGGCGACGCTCGCGGCGGGAACGAAGGAAATGCCAGGGTTCGGCGAACAGATGCGTCAGATCAGCCTGAACTTCGTGCCGACCGCGATCCTGTCGCGACAGGTCGCGGTGATCCGCGAAACGCCCGCGCGTGCGGCGCTGATCGTGAACCTGCCGGGCCAGCCGAAATCGATTCGGGAGACGCTCGAGGGTTTGCGCGACGCCGACGGAAACGTGAAGGTGCCGGGCATCTTTGCCGCGGTGCCCTATTGCATCGATCTGATCGGCGGCCCGTACATCGAAACGAATGCGGCCGTGGTCGCGGCGTTCCGGCCAAAGAATGCGGTGCGCGCGCCGCGCTGAAGGCAACGCGCAGGAGAAGAAGGCGCCTGCTGCTCGTCGGCGCCTTTCACGCAGGCGGGCGGCGTTGCGGTTGCTTCAGGCCACTACGCGACGTGCTTCGCGGCTTGCTTCCAGGCTCGCTTCCGGCTCATTTCGCCGGTGCGTCCGTCATCGGCATACTGGCTTCCGGAATCAGGAAATGCTGGCGGTAGTAGCGCAGTTCGTCGATCGATTCGTGGATATCGGCGAGCGCAGTATGCATCGCGCGCTTCTGAAACCCTTTGTAGATCGCGGGCTGCCAGCGCCGGCACAGTTCTTTCAGCGTGCTGACGTCGAGGTTCCGGTAATGGAAGAACGCTTCGAGTTCCGGCATCCAGCGCGCCATGAAGCGACGGTCCTGGCAAATCGAGTTGCCGCACATCGGCGATTTGCCGGGCGGCACATATTCGCCGAGAAACGCGCGAATCTGCGCGGTGGCGGCGGCTTCGTCGACAGCGGATGCGCGCACGCGGTCGATCAGGCCCGAACGGCCGTGCGTATTGCGATTCCACTCGTCCATCTTGCCGAGCGTTTCGTCGCTTTGATGGATGGCGAGAACCGGGCCTTCAACCACCTTGTCGAGCTGCGAATTCGTGACGACGACCGCGATTTCGATAATGCGGTCGTTGTCCGGATCGAGCCCGGTCATTTCCATGTCGAGCCAGATGAGGTTCATTTCGCTGCGCGCAAGCGATGCGAGCGGTGCGGCGGTGGAATTGAGGATGTCGGTCATCGGAGATCGGCTCAGGTGAGAATCCGGCGGGGTAGCCCGGGGCGGCCTTTCGGGTTGGCTTCTGGGTTGGCTTCCGGGTCGGCCCTCGAGCGGGCCGTTCCGGTTGCCCTGTACGGCCTATGTGGAAGGCGCCCGCCGGCACGAACAACTCTATAATTGTCGCATAGTTACCACGGACTTCCGGATGCCCATTGTGTACTTCTCCATTCTGTTCGTGATCGCCGTTCTGGCGATGGTCGTGACGAAGCTGTGGCTTGCGTCGCGCCAGATCCGCTTCGTCGCGGCGCATCGCGCCGATGTGCCGCCGCAGTTCGCCGCGAAGATTCCTCTCACCGCGCATCAGCGCGCCGCCGACTACACGGTCGAACGTACGCGGCTCACGATGGCCGAGATCGTCGTCAGCGCGGCCGTGCTGATCGGCCTCACGCTGTTGGGCGGCGTAGAGGCGCTCGATTTCGGCATTTCGGGCTGGCTCGGGCGCGGCTATATCGGCCAGATCGTGCTCGTCGCAGCGGTCGTCGCGATCACCGGCATCGTCGACCTGCCGTTCGATTACTACCGGCAGTTCAGCGTCGAGGAACGCTTCGGCTTCAACCGGATGACAAAGCGCATCTTCTTCGCCGATCGCGTCAAGGGCGTGCTGCTCGGCGCCGCGTTCGGCCTGCCGCTGCTGTTCGTCGTGCTGTGGCTGATGGACCAGGCAGGCAGCCTCTGGTGGCTGTGGACGTGGATCGTCTGGGTCGCGTTCCAGATGCTCGTGCTCGTGCTGTATCCGACGCTGATCGCGCCGATCTTCAACAAGTTCGAACCGCTGAAGGACGAAGCGCTGAAAAGCCGCATCGAAGCGCTGATGAAGCGTTGCGGTTTCGCCGCCAAGGGCCTCTTCGTGATGGACGGCAGCCGCCGCTCCGCGCATGGCAACGCGTACTTCACGGGGTTTGGCGCCGCCAAGCGCATCGTGTTCTTCGATACGCTGCTCGCGCGCCTCTCGGGCAGCGAAATCGAAGCGGTGCTCGCGCACGAACTCGGGCACTTCAAGCGCCGCCATGTGATCAAGCGAATGGTCGTCACGTTCGCCCTGAGCCTTGCAATGCTCGCGCTGCTCGGGTGGCTGTCGCAGCGCGTCTGGTTCTATGAAGGACTCGGCGTGCGGCCGTCGCTGTCAGGCAGCAACGACGGGCTCGCCCTCGTGCTGTTCTTTCTCGCGGTGCCCGTGTTCCTGTTCTTCGTTACGCCGCTTGGCAGCCTCAGTTCGCGCAAGCACGAGTTCGAAGCCGATGCGTTCGCAGCCTCGCAGACCGATGCGAAGGACCTCGTCAGCGCGCTCGTGAAGCTGTATGAGGACAACGCGTCGACGCTCACGCCCGATCCGCTTTACACCGCGTTCTATTACTCGCATCCGCCCGCGTCGCAGCGGATCGACCGGCTGCTGCAGCACGCATGAGCGGCCGTCCGGCGAGACGCGGCGCCAGAGGCTCCCTGGATACGCGAGGTGCGGCAGACGCGCGACCCGCAGGCCGCGCGAGCGGGCTCGTGATCGCCGCCCATGGGCGCCATTACATCGTCGCGCCGTCGGGCGGCGGTGCGATGCTCCAGTGCTTTCCGCGCGGCAAGCGCAGCGAGGTGGCGGTCGGCGATCATGTCGTGTATGAGATGACGTCCGCGGACCAGGGCGTGATCGTCGAAATCGGCGAGCGGCGCAATCTGCTGTACCGCTCCGATCAGTACAAGTCGAAGCTCTTTGCCGCGAACCTCGATCAGTTGCTGATCGTGCTCGCGACCGAGCCGCATTTCAGCGAAGACCTGCTCGGCCGGGCGCTCGTCGCAGCCGAAGCGAACGAACTGAAGCCGCTCATCGTGCTGAACAAAACCGATGTCGAGGGCGCACTGCCGCTTGCGCGTCAACGTCTCGCGCTGTACCGAACACTCGGCTATACGGTGCTCGAAATGTCGATCAGAACACAGCCGGACGCCGCACGTGCCACGTTGATCGAACATCTGCACGGTCATGCGACGCTGTTGCTGGGGCAGTCGGGTATGGGCAAATCGACGCTCGTGAACCTGATCGTGCCCGATGCCGAAGCCGCGACGCGCGAGATCTCGACTGCGCTCAATAGCGGCCGGCATACGACGACGTTCACGCGCCTGTACCCCCTCGCCGATCCCGCTCAGGATCACGATCACGGCGGCGCCGGCGCGCTGATCGACTCGCCCGGCTTCCAGGAATTCGGCCTCCATCATCTGACCGAAGGCAAGCTTGAACGCGCGTTTCCCGAATTCCGGCCGCTGCTCGCGAATTGCCGGTTTTACAACTGCCATCATCTGCACGAACCGGGCTGCGCGATTCTCGAAGCAGTCGCCGACGGCCGCATTGCGCGCGAGCGTCATGCGCTTTATGCGCAGCTCGTGCACGAGGCAAGCCAGGTGGTGCGCTGATCGATGATCAAGCTGCTGCGCGCACCGAACCTGCTGATTGGCCAGCACTGGGTCAATCTGCTTGCCACTGCGGGAGTCGCATGTGAGCTGCATAACCGCTATCTGAACGGCGCGTTAGGCGATATTCCGGCCGAGCAGTGCGCGCCCGAGTTATGGCTCGTCGACGAACGCGACGAAGCGCTGGCGCGACGGTTGATCGATGCGGCTTCGCGCGGGCCGGCGGCCGGCACGCCAGGGTGGCGCTGCGGTCACTGCGGTGAAACGCTCGAAGCGCAGTTCACGGTGTGCTGGCAGTGCGGGACGCCGCGTAATCCGCTGGACGGGTGAGGACAGGCCGCGGCGGTAGCGATGCCGTGGCCGCTATAGCGCGAGGCCGCTTGAGGCGCTTGAGGCGCTTGAGGCGCTTGAGCCGCTTGAGCCGCTTGAGCCGCTTGAGCCGCTTGAGCCGCTTGAGCCGCCATAGAGGGTACGCCGGCCCCGGCGCCGTCCCGGGCTTGAACTCACGACAACCACACTGCGATCGTCAGCATCAGCAGCAGGATCATCCACAGGATTACGGCGCGCCATACGAGGCCCACGGCCGATTGCAACGTGCGCGGCGTGCAGTCGTCGCCGACCGACATCGGTCCGCCATCGCCGGTTGCGAGCGCATCGACGCTCGAGATTTCCGCGAGCGGGCCCGACAGACGCGCACCGAGCGCACCGCTACCGGCCGCGAGCAGCACGCCATCGTTCGGATCGGGCCATTGCCGCGCATGATTGCGCCACGCGTAGATTGCATCCTCGAAATTACCGACAATCGCAAAGCCCAGCGACGTCAAGCGTGCCGGTATCCAGTCGATCACGAAGAACGCGCGCTGCGCGAACGTCGAGAACGCGGCCGTGCGCTCCTCGACCGGCTGCGACCACGCGCGCGCGAGATACTCGGCCACGCGATATAAGACGGCGCCAGCCGGACCGATCGGCACGAGAAACCAGAAGAACACGCCGAACACATGCCGATGCGAAGCCACGACCGCGTGAATCAGCGTATGACGGACGATCTCGCTGACCGGCATATCGACCGTGTCGATGCCGGTCCATTCGTTGAGAATCTCGCGCGCGCGCGGCACGTCGTCGTTATTGAGCGCGAGATGGATGTCGGTGAAATAGTGGCTGAACTGCCGGAAACCGAGCGTGAAATAGACGATCACGACGTTCCACAAGAACGCGAGAACGAAGTGAATCTGGTAAAGCACGAAATAGACGAGGCCGACCGCAAGCGTCCACGGCAACACGACGACGAGCCAGGCGAGCACGCCATGTCTTTCCTTGCCGGCATCGAAGCCATGCGCGGTCGATTCCGCATGGTATTGAAGCAGCGACGCGATCGGATTGCTCGGCGACAGTGCACGGACCTGTTCGAGAATCAGAGCGAGCAATACGGAAAAAAAAGTCATGCGATGCGCCGTGCTATTCGAGTTATTGCGAGTTTTGCCGGGCTTTGCCGGGTTTTACATCCGACCTTTGCGTTCGATCCGTAAGATAGCACAGGGTCGAATAGGTACGATGGGGCTGCGATTACAAAGCGACAACGTCGTGAACGCGACGCTTGCGCGCGCCTCTTGCAGTGCCAGCCATCATGCGGCGAGAAAGCGATAGAAATTGCGCAACATGCCGGCTGTTGCACCCCAGATGAAGTAATGTCCACCGGTCTCGCTTCGATTGCCACGCGGATAAGGCATTGCAAAAAAGCGACGCTCGCCGTGCTCCCAACGCAACACGCGCACCTGATGGTTCGCCGGGTTCATCAGAAAGCCGAGCGGCACCTCGAAGATATCGGCGACCTCGAGCGTATCGGCGTGAACGGTGAACGGCGGGTGCACGAGGCCGACCACGGGCGTTACGCGAAAGCCGGTGCTCGTCAGGTAGTCGGGCAGCGCGCCCAGCACTTCGACGCGGTCCGGATCGAGGCTCACTTCCTCCTGCGCCTCGCGCAACGCGGTGGCGATCGTGTCGGCATCGGTCGGCTCGCGGCGGCCCCCGGGGAAGCTTACCTGCCCCGCATGATCGCTCAGATGGTCCGCGCGCTGCGTCAGCAGCACGGTGATGTCGGAATCGCGCACGACGAGCGGAATCAGCACCGCGGCAACGCGTGGGTCGATATCGTCGCGCCAGAGTATTTCGCGAGGCTCGGGCTCCCAGCGCAACTGCTGGTCGAAGCGCGCACGCAGGCCGTCCGCGCTCAGGCGTTCAGGTGTAACCGCAGGCAGATCGGCGCCGGTCGATTCGACAGGCAGGGATTCGGGCTCGAAGACCGGGCGAGGAGGACGGACGGGACGGGACAATGGCAACCCCGGTAGCGGGTGAAATGGGATACCCCGCTATTTTGAACCACTCAGAAAAAAAGCACCCGGGGTGGGTGCTTTTTCTTACAGCTCTTACTCCTGGGCAGCGCGGTCTTTCGACACGAGCTTTTCCTTGATCCGCGCCGACTTGCCCGAACGCTCGCGCAGGTAGTACAGCTTTGCACGACGCACGTCGCCACGACGCTTCACGACGATGCTCGCGAGCAGCGGCGAGTACGTCTGGAACGTACGCTCGACGCCTTCGCCCGACGAGATCTTGCGGACGATGAACGACGAGTTCAGACCACGGTTGCGCTTCGCGATCACGACGCCTTCGTACGCCTGAACACGCTTGCGGTTACCTTCGACGACGTTCACGTTGACGATCACCGTATCGCCAGGGGCGAATTCGGGAATGGTCTTACCAGCGAGCGCACGCTCGATTTCTTCCTGCTCGAGTTTTTGAATCAGATTCACGATTGACTCCTGATGCCATCTTGTCGGCGTTCGTACCTGCCTTGCGTGCAATAGTGCTGCGACGTTCGGCGACGGCCCCGATAGAGGATGGGTTCACCACTGGAACCGTTCACGCATGAACGGCCCCGCCTATGTCCCGCGACTCGCGCCGCTGGCCCGCCACAACTCTACCGAGCCGTGCTCAGGCCTTCGATGCTTCTTTCGCGAGACTTGCGAGCCATGCCTCATCGGCACGGCTCAACAACCTGTTCGTACGCGCCCGCGCGATCAGATCGGGCCGCTTGTCGAGCGTATTGCGCAGCGCTTCGCGCCGGCGCCACAGCTCGATTTCCGCATGATGGCCACCAAGCAGCACATCGGGCACCCGCACGCCCTGATACTCCTCGGGCCGCGTGTAGTGCGGGCAGTCGAGCAAACCGTCGACGAAGCTATCCTGCACCGCCGACTGCGCATCATTGAGCACGCCCGGCAACTGCCGCACCACGGCGTCCATCAATGCCATCGCGGGGATCTCACCGCCGGACAGCACGAAGTCGCCGAGGCTCACTTCTTCGTCTACGCAGCGCTCGATAAGCCGCTGGTCGATCGCCTCATACCGTCCGCACAGCAGGATCAGGCCCGGTTGCGCCGCGAAGCGCATCACGCTGCCGTGATCGAGCGTCCTGCCTTGCGGCGACATCATCACCACGCGCGAGCCGGTAATGCCTTGCTCCGCCTGCGCCGCTTTTGCCGCGCCGATCGCGTCTTCGAGCGGCCTCGCGAGCATCACCATGCCAGGGCCGCCGCCGTACGGGCGATCGTCGACCGTGCGGTAATTGTCGGTCGTGAAATCGCGGGGATTCCACGTACGCAACCCGAAGCGCTGCTGCTTGACCGCGCGGCTCGTGATACCCCAATCGGTCAGCGCGCGAAACATGTCCGGAAAGAGCGTGACGACGTCGAACTGCATCGCTCTCCCCTTCAGCGAATCATTCAGTAATCAGCTTCCCAGTCGACGATGATGCGCTTCGCCGCCTGATCCACCGTCTTCACATAGACCCCGACAAACGGAATGAGCCGCTCGCCAACAGCCGGCTTGCCGTCTTTGCCGGTGGTCCCGTATTCGATGCGCAACACCGACTGCGCGCCATTGTCGATCATGTCGGCCACCTTGCCCAGTTCGACGCCCGCCTCGTTGACGACATCGAGACCGAGCAGGTCCACCCAGTAGTACTCGTCGGCTTCGAGCGCCGGAAAATCGCTGCGGCGCACATAGACGCGATAGCCACGCAGCAGCAGCGCTTCGTCGCGATCCGCGAGGCCGCCCAGCTGCGCGACAATGCTGTCGCCGTGCACTTTCGACTGCCCGACCGGCGCTGACTTGCGGTCTTGCACTCGCGCATGGCCTGGGTTCTGGCCCGGCGTGTTGCCTGGTGTTTTGCCTGGTGTTTTACCTTGCAGCGGGCCTTGTTGCGGCACTTTGAGCAGCCACCAGCGTTTCGCGTTCAGCAGCGCGTCGCCGCCCTGCCCGCCGCCCGCGTGCGCAGCAACCTTGACCCAGCCTTTGAGACCGTAAGCGTCGACGATGGCGCCGACTTCGATCGCGTCGTCCGGCCAGCTTTCGGCCGTTTCAGCCTGCATGGCCTGCTGATTTTCAGCCGGCCCGGCAGCCGCGGCGCTTTTCACACCTGAAGCCGCGCCCGACTTGGCAGGCTTGCGGGCAAACACCCCAAACGACGCGCCTGATGACGCTTTTGCGGGACCCGGACTGTCTGAATCACGCGCGGACATCAGCCGGCCTCCTTATCGACACCGGTCTCGACACCCTTAAAACCGAAGCATCGGACGGCACACACGGTGCGTGGCCGACGGCCGATGCTCATTGCCGCCACATTTACTGCGGCCACATCAAGCAGCCGGTTGCGCCTTTTGCGCTTCCTTCACGAGGCGCTGCACCGTTTCCGACAGTTGCGCGCCCACGCTTTGCCAGTGGGTCAGGCGGTCTTGCGCGATGCGCAGCGCTTCGCCCTTCGTTGCGACCGGGTTGTAGAAACCGATGCGCTCGATGAAACGGCCGTCACGGCGGTTACGCGAGTCGGTAGCGACGATGTTGTAGAACGGGCGCTTCTTCGAGCCGCCACGAGCCAAGCGGATGATGACCATACTTAAAGTCCTTGAAAACCGGGTTCGGAACTACTGAAACACGCGATTATAGCCGGAAAGCAAAGCCATAACAAACACTTACCGGCACAAACCGAGCATGCCGCGCGATTGGCCAGTGCGGAATAACAACGCGATCGGCGGAGGGGCGCCCGCGCGGCCGCCCAGCGGGCACGTCAAGATCTGACCGACGGTCTCATGGCGGGGCCCACGGTTCGCAGGCCTACGACGCCGGGGCTTGCTGCGCGGTCAGGGCCGCGTCACCGCGCCACCTGACCGGCACGAGGCGCGCGGCGTAGAATGCGCGTCGGCGCTCCACGCCCTTGCTGATCCGTTCTCGGGCCGCGCCGCCCGTCACCTTGCCGCTTACTTTCATGTCGACTGCTGCTTCGCATCCCGCGCGTTTTCGTTCCAAAACCCTGACCGCCGCGCTCGCGTTTTTCTTCGGCTCGCTCGGCGCGCACCGTTTCTATCTGTACGGCGCGCGCGACCTGTTCGGCTGGGCCCACGTTATCGGCACGCTGATCGGCATACCGGGCGTCCTGCTGCTGATGGCGACCGAACGCGCATCGATACCCGGCTGGGTGCTCGTCGTGCCTGGCGCGATCTCGCTGCTTGCCGCGTTTCTGGCGGCGATCGTCTACGGACTGCGCCCCGACGAGAAATGGGATGCGCAGTTCAATGCGCACACCGGGCGCGACAGCGAGTCCGGCTGGACTGTCGTCTTCGTCGTGATCTTTTCGCTGCTGGTCGGCGCGTTCCTGCTGATGACAGGCCTCGCAATCACGTTTCAGACCTACTTCGAATCGCAAGTCGAAGCCGCGAAGTCGATTTCGCAATAATCGCCGCGCCTTAGCCGCCTTAGCCGCCCTCGCCTAGAACAGATCGAGTTGCCCGTCATCGGCCGCCCGCCTCGGCGGCGGCTCGACCCGGCGAAACTGCGACATATCGAGAATGCCGTGCTGCCGCGCATTCAGCCCCAAGCGCCGCGTCGCCTTCGCAAAACGCTGCTTCAGCAAATCGGCCCACAGCCCCTCGCCTTTCATCCGGTGCGCAAACGACGAATCGTAGTCCTTGCCGCCGCGCATATCGCGCACACGGCTCATCACGCGATCCGCGCGGTCCGGAAAATGCGCGGCGAGCCAGTCCTTGAAGAGCGGCGCGACTTCCCAAGGCAAACGCAACACGATATAGCTCGCGCTCGTTGCGCCCGCTTCGGCGCACGCTTCGAGGACGCGTTCCATATCGGGTTCGGTGACGAACGGAATGATCGGCGCGATGCTGACGCCGACCGGCACGCCGGCGTCGGCGAGCGTGCGAATCGTGCGCAGACGCCGCGCGGGCGTTGCCGCGCGCGGTTCGAGCGTGCGCGCGATATCGGCATCGAGCGTCGTAATCGTGATCGCGGCCATCACCTGGCCGCGCTCGGCCATCGGCGCGAGCAGATCGAGTTCGCGCTCGATCAGCGACGACTTCGTGATGGCCGCAAACGGATGATGACGGTCGTGCAGCACCTCGATCACGCGGCGCGTCAACCGCAGATCGCGCTCGACCGGTTGCCACGCGTCCGTATTGACGCCGAGCGCGATCGGTTCCGGCACATAGTTCTTCTTCGAAAGCTCGCGCGCGAGCAGTTCGGGCGCATTGACCTTCGCGTAGATCCGGCTTTCGAAATCGAGCCCCGGCGACAACCCGAGATACGCGTGCGTCGGACGTGCGAAACAATAGATGCAGCCGTGTTCGCAGCCGCGATACGGATTGAGCGACACGCTGAACGGGATATCGGGCGACGCGTTATGTGTGAGGATGCTCTTCGCGTATTCGTCGAACACCTGAGTGCGCAGCGCCGGACCTTCGTCCTCCTCTCGCCGCTCGGCAGACGGAGTCCAGCCGTCGTCGACGGCTTCGCGCTGATCCACTTCGTAGCGGCCTTGCAGATTCGTCACTGCGCCGCGGCCCTTGCGCGGCACCGGCGGCGCAACCGGATATTCATACGACAAATCGCACGAAGCATCGGACGGAGAGGCTTCAGACGAAGCGCCGGCAAAGGCATGCGAAGGATAAGAATCGGGGTCGGCGTTGTTCACAGGTGTACGTCGAAAGCGGCGAATACCTGTACAAATATACAGTGTTTACGCGGTTTGTCGAGCGACCGCGCGCACACCGCCAACCGAGCCGGTAAGCAGGGCGCCCGGCTGGGCCGATCGATCGATCAATCGCCCACGGCAATCGTCAGCGTCTCCTTGATCTCCTCCATCACGACATAGCTTTTCGACTGCACCGCGCCGGGCAGTTGCAGCAGAATGTCGCCGAGCAGCTTCCGGTAGTCGGCCATTTCGCCGATGCGCGCCTTGATCAGATAGTCGAAGTCGCCCGACACGAGGTGGCATTCGAGCACTTCCGGAATCTTCTGCACCTCGCGCCGGAACTGGTCGAACATGTTGCCGCTTTTGTGATCGAGCGTGATTTCGACGAATACAAGCAACGCCGCGCCGAGTTCGGCAGGATTGACCCGCGCGAAATACCCGGTGATCACGCCGTCGCGCTCCATGCGTTTGACGCGCTCGATGCATGGCGTGACCGACAGCCCCACCTGTTCGGCCAGATCCTTCATCGCGATGCGACCGTCCAGTTGCAACACTTTCAGAATCTTGCGATCGATCTTGTCGAGCGCGCGGACCGGCTGACGCTGCGTTCTCATCGCTATGGTCTCTTGACGACTATTTATTACTGAAATTTGAAAAAATACGATAACAAAACCTGCATCGACGTCAATAGTATAGCGGTTAACACTGGACACTCCGCGTGTCGCCTTGTTATTCCGCTGTCAGCCTGAATTTTCCGGCGAGCGTCAGCGAATCGACACACAGCATGAAGACGCGGCGTGCCTCGAAAACTACTGGGAGTCGAGCAATGCGTGTAGTCGTCTTAGGCAGCGGCGTCGTCGGCGTGACGAGTGCTTATTATCTCGCCCGCGCGGGCCACGAGGTCACGGTGATCGATCGCGAAGCGGGCCCGGCGCTCGAAACGAGCTTTGCGAACGCGGGGCAGATCTCGCCCGGCTATGCGTCGCCGTGGGCCGCGCCCGGCGTGCCGCTGAAAGCCGTGAAGTGGATGTTCCAGAAGCACGCGCCGCTCGCCATCCGTCTGGACGGCACGCAATTCCAGCTGCAATGGATGTGGCAGATGCTGCGCAACTGCACGTCCGGACGCTATGCGGTCAACAAGTCGCGCATGGTGCGCCTCGCCGAATACAGCCGCGATTGCCTGCAGGCGCTGCGCGCCGAGACGGGCATCCACTACGAAGGCCGCACCGGCGGCACACTGCAACTGTTCCGCACGCAACAACAGCTCGACGGCGCGGCCAAGGACGTCGCAGTGCTCGAAGAAGCGAACGTCCCGTACGAACTGCTGATGCCGGCCGATCTCGCGCGCGCCGAGCCGGCGCTCGCCGCCACCGCGCACAAGCTGACCGGCGGCCTGCGCCTGCCCGGCGACGAAACGGGCGACTGCCAGCTGTTCACCACGCGCCTTGCCGCGCTCGCCGAACAGATCGGCGTGCGCTTTCGTTTCAACACGCCGACCGACGCGCTGCTGATGGACGGCGGCCGCATCGGCGGCGTGAAATGCGGCAAGCAAACCGTGCATGCCGATGCATTCGTCGTCGCGCTCGGCTCTTACTCGACGCAGTTCCTCGCGAATCTGATCAAGATTCCTGTCTATCCGCTGAAGGGCTATTCGATCACCGCGCCCGTCGTCAATCCGGCGGCCGCGCCGGTGTCGACCGTGCTCGACGAAACGTACAAGATCGCGATCACGCGTTTCGATGATCGGATCCGCGTCGGCGGCATGGCCGAGATCGTCGGCTTCGACAAGCAGCTCAGGAACGCGCGCCGCGAAACGCTCGAGATGTGCGTGAACGACCTGTTCCCCGGCGGCGGCGACACTTCGAAGGCGACGTTCTGGACCGGTCTGCGCCCGATGACGCCGGACGGCACGCCGATCGTCGGCCGCACACCGATTTCGAACCTGTTCACGAACACCGGTCACGGCACGCTCGGCTGGACCATGTCGTGCGGTTCAGGCCAATTGCTTGCCGATCTGATTTCGGGCCGCAAGCCCGCGATCCAGTCGAACGATCTCTCCGTGCATCGCTACGCTCGCGAGTTCGGCAGCACGCCGCGCCCGGCTTACGCGTAAGCGGCGCGACGGCACGCGCCGGCCCTTCGTTTGCGCGGCTGGCCGCGCAGCGCAATGAAAAGACGGCGCCTCGTTTGCACGCGAGGCGCCGTCTTTTTGTCGGCCAGGCCTGTTGCCGCGCGGGCAGCCACGCCCACTCCCGATCAGAACTGATCGGTTGAAAGTCCGAGCACACCCTCGTCGCCTCGCGCGCTGACGATCGACGTTTCGAGCGCCGCCGCCTGCGGCAACACATGCTCGGCATAGAAACGCGCCGTGGCGATCTTCGCATCGAAGAACGAGGGATCTTCGTCGCGCTTGCGTGCGGCGACGAGCATCGCACGCGCCATCTGCCAGCCGCCGAGCACGATGCCCGCAAGTTTCAGATACGGCACGCTGCCCGCGAACACCGCGTTCGGATCGTTCTTCGCATTCCAGACCACAAAATTCACCGCCGCCTGCAACGCATGATGCGCATGCGATAGTTGCTGACGCATCGATTCGAAGGCGGGGCCGCGCTGCGCGCCGAGCGCGTCGACCGTTTGCGCAATCTGCGCAAGCAGCTGCTGCGCGACCGCGCCGTTATCGCGCAGCGTCTTGCGGCCGACGAGGTCGTTCGCCTGAATCGCGGTCGTGCCTTCGTAGATCGGCAGGATGCGCGCGTCGCGGTAGTACTGCGCGGCGCCCGTTTCTTCGATGAAGCCCATGCCGCCGTGCACCTGCACGCCGAGGCTCGTCACTTCGAGCGACAGCTCGGTGCTCCAGCCCTTCACGATCGGCACGAGGTATTCGTAGATCGCCTGATGGTCCGCGCGCGCCGCCGCGTCCCGATGCCGCCGCGCGAGATCGCAATGCGCCGCCGCGACATAGGCGAGCGCACGCGACGCTTCGGTCAGCGCGCGCATCGTCGCGAGCATGCGGCGCACGTCCGGATGATGGATGATCGCGACCGCGTCTTTCGACGAGCCGTCTACCGGGCGGCTCTGCACACGCTCTTTCGCGTATGCGACGGCTTTTTGATAAGCGCGGTCCGAGATCGCGATGCCCTGTACGCCGACCGCGAAACGCGCGGCGTTCATCATGATGAACATGTACTCGAGGCCGCGATGCTCTTCGCCGATCAGATAGCCGGTGGCGCCGCCGTGGTCGCCGAACTGCAGAACAGCGGTCGGGCTCGCCTTGATGCCGAGCTTGTGCTCGATCGACACGCAATGCACGTCGTTGCGCGTGCGGGTCTCCCCGTTGGCGCCGTCCGTGCCGCCGACGAACTTCGGCACGATGAAAAGCGATATGCCCTTCACGCCCGCCGGCGCATCGGGCGTGCGCGCGAGCACGAGATGGACGATGTTGTCCGCCATATCGTGCTCGCCCCACGTAATGAAGATTTTCGTACCGAACAGCTTGTAGCTGCCGTCCTGCTGCGGCTCGGCGCGCGTGCGCACGAGCGCGAGGTCGGAGCCCGCCTGCGGTTCCGTGAGATTCATCGTGCCGGTCCAGACACCCGACAGCAGCTTCGGTACGTAGGCCTGCTTCTGCGCTTCGCTACCCGCGGTCAGCAGCGCTTCGATCGCGCCGTCGGTCAGCATCGGACATAGCGCGAACGACAGATTCGACGCGTTCAGCATTTCGAGGCAAGGTGTGGCGATCAGCTTCGGCAGGCCCTGGCCTTCGTATTCGGGCGGATGCTGGAGGCTTTGCCAGCCGCCGGCGGTGAACTGGCGAAACGCGTCGCCGAAACCGGGCGTCGTCGTGACGTTGCCGTCGCGCCATATGGCCGGATTGCGATCGCCTTCGACATTGAGCGGCGCGAGCACTTCGCCGCAAAACTTCGCCGATTCGTCGAGCACTGACCGCGCGGTGTCGGCATTCGCGTCTTCATAGCCGGGCAATGCGGCGATGTCGTCGAGTCCGGCCAGTTCGTTCAACACGAACAGCATGTCGTTGACGGGTGCCGTGTAGCTCATGTCTGTCTCCTCCCTGCACGATAAAAAAGGGGCGCCGGATCGGTGATCGCTGCGCCCCTTCGTTTCGCCTGGCGCTTGGCGTCTTACGCCCCGGCGCTATCGCTTGCGGTTGTGCCGCCCATCAGCCGAGCTCGTTCACGAGTTCAGGCACGAGCGTGAACAGATCGCCGACGAGGCCGTAATCGGCGACGCTGAAGATCGGCGCTTCGGGATCCTTGTTGATCGCGACGATCACCTTCGAGTCCTTCATGCCC
>NZ_JAVHZD010000046.1:0-44834 GCF_031119615.1 Paraburkholderia sp. SARCC-3016
GGCCAAGCGGTCTTAGGAAGACAAAACATTCTACCAACTCCTTGGCTCACAGAACGACATGGCTACGATCCGACTGGAATCATGTATCGCTTGGACGGCGCACTGACTCCGATGGCGTGCCATCGTCACACTGGGCGTTTTGTTGTGAAGGCCGGCGTGAGCCGCGAAACCGACCACGCGTTCAATCAGGCGAAGTTCACTCCGAAGGGCGTCGAGTGGATAGCCGGCGAATGGGGAAAGTACATCGTCGATCTGAATCAGCGGGCGTCGCAGTCCAACTGCGCTCGCACGCTTTCGCATGCACATCATTAGCCGTTTTAGGCTTTTCATAGCCATGTCTAAAAATCGCCTCCGCATGACCGAGGAAGAGCTCGCAGCGCTTCACGCGAAGCGAGGATCTCGCGCGCCGGCGGCGGTTTCAGTGCCAGCGAAGCAGACCCTGCAGGAAACGCATCAGGCCAAGGGCCGCTTGAAAGACGGCGAGATGACGAAATTGGAGCGCGAGTATGCCGCCTACCTCGATCAACAGAAACTCGCAGGCGCGATCAAATGGTGGGCGTTCGAACGCATCAAGATCAAGATCGCCAAGAACACTCACATCACGCTCGATTTCTTCGTGATGACAGACCTGGACGAATTGCAGGCGCGTGACACCAAGGCGAATCGAAAAGCCGTCACCGATGACGCGCTCGCAAAGACGAAAGTCGCGGCCGAACTATGCCCGTGGCCCTTCTTCTATGTCTACCCGCGCGATGACGGTGGTTGGGACATGGAGCGGATTGGTCGATGAGCGCACCAGCGCGCACGTTCGGAGGCATAGCCCGCAAAGGCTCTGAAATCAAGACTGCGAAGCTTCGCGAAGTCGACGTCGTTGAGATCAAGCGCCAGCTCTCCCTCGCACCCGTCGATGACGGCACTGCGGCGCGTCTCGCGCGCGCATTCAATGTCAGCGAATCCACGATCGCCAGCATCAAAGCCGGCCGCACATGGGGCTGGCTGGAAGTCCGCAAGCCCATTGATCTGCGGCAAACCGATATGTTTTCAGAACAAGGACAAGAAGAATGAAGCGCGATGCGATATCTCTTTCGCTCAACCTCGGCACGGAGCAACTCGTCGATAATTTTGCCGGTGGTGGTGGAGCATCCACCGGCATCGAAATGGCATTTGGCCGCCCGGTCGATGTCGCGATCAACCATGACGGCGAAGCGCTCGCGATGCACGCCGCAAACCATCCGACGACCCGCCACTATCGCGAGGATGTGTTCGACATACACCCGGGGCTCGTGACCGGCGAGCAGCCGATCGGCCTCGCATGGTTCAGCCCGGACTGCAAACATCATTCGAAAGCCAAGGGCGGCAAACCACGCGAACAGAAGATCCGCGGCCTCGCTTGGGTAACGCTCAAATGGGCCACTTTCCAAGCGCCACGGTGCATTGCGCTCGAAAATGTCGAAGAGTTCCAGGATTGGGGCCCTCTCGACGACGAAGGCCGACCGATCAAATCGGAGAAGGGACGGACATTCCGTGCATTCATTGACGCGCTGACGACCGGGCTCGCGGTTGACCACCCGGACGCGCAGGAGATCTACGAGACGCTCGGTGCCGATTTCCCAATGGAGCGACTGTACGCTGGCCTTGGATACAAGGCTGAATATCGCGTCCTGCGCGCGTGCGACTACGACACACCGACCATTCGCAAGCGTCTCTACGTGTTCGCGCGGCGCGACGGGTTGCCGATTGTTTGGCCGGCCCCGACGCATGGCGATCCGAAGAGTGAGACAGTTCGCAGCGGCCGGCTGTTGCCGTGGCGCACCGCCGCCGAGTGCATTGATTGGTCAATTCCCTGCCCTTCGATTTTCGAGCGGGCGCGGCCACTGAAGGATGCCACGCTTCGGCGCATTGCGAAGGGCATCATGAAATTTGTGGTCAACAGCGACGCGCCGTTCATCGTGAAGTTTCAGGAGAACAGCACCGGTCAGGTGGCGGACCAACCGCTGCACACGGTAATGGCCGGCGCGCCGCGGTTCGGCATTGTCGAGCCGTTCCTTGTCTCTGTCGCTCACAGCACTACCACCGGCCGTGGGCCCAACGTTTGGAGCACCGACGAGCCCGTGCGCACGGTCACGAGCTCGAACGACAAGTACGTCGTCGCGCCGACGCTCATGCACGTCACGCACCAGGGCGTCGAGCGCAACGCGGCCCTTGATGTGCCGCTTGCAACCGTGACCGGTGCGCACCGCGGCGACCAGGCCATCATTGCTGCACATATCACGAAGATGCGCACCGGCAGCACGGGCAGCGATCTGGGTCAGCCGCTGCATACCGTTACAGCCGGCGGCGAACAGGCGCGGCCCGGTACCGGCAACGCGATGGGAATCGTCAGCGCCACGCTGATCCAAACCGGCTACGGCGAGCGCGAAGGACAAGAGCCGCGCGTGCCCGGTCTCGACAAGCCACTCGGCACGGCGGTCGCAGGCGGCGTCAAGCACGCCGTCGTCACGGCTTTTCTCGCGCAACACAACAAGGAGCGGTCTGGCGTGAAAGCCGGCCGTGCCGCCGATGTGCCACTCAGCACCGTCACGACCAGCGGCACTCAGCAGCAACTAGTGACGGCGCTGCTAGCGAAGCATTACGGCGGCCACGAGACACCGGGCTCGTCAATGTCCGCGCCGATCAGCACTGTGGCCACGCAGGATCATCACCACCTCGTTACCGCGCAGCTGGTCGGGTGCGGCGGTCGCGCCGGTCAATCTCGTCCTCGTGATGTTTCCGAGCCTGCCGCAACGGTCACGGCAAAAGCTGATACGACCGTCGTGACATCGCACTTGCTCAAGCTGCGGAACAACCAGTTCGGCCAAGACGTGCGCGATCCGATTCCGACGCTGACAGCCGGTGGCGGCCATGTTGGCGAAGTACGCGCGCTGCTGCAGAAGTACCACGGCGCCGACGCGCTTGGCATCGTGACGATCAACGGCGAGCAGTTCGCGATCGTCGACATCGGCATGCGCATGTTGACGCCGCGCGAACTCGCGAGGGCCCAAGGCTTTCCGGACTCGTATGTGCTCAATCCTATTCACAACGGCAAGCCGCTTTCCAAGTCGGCACAGGTTCGCATGATTGGTAACAGCGTCTGCCCGCCGGTCGCGGCTGCGATCATTCGAGCGAACTTCACTCACGAGCAGCAGATGGCAGGGGTCGCAGCATGACCGGTACCGTCGTGAGTCTCTTCGATGTCACCGGCAACATGGTGCGGCCGTGGGCCGACGCTGGATACGACTGCTTTTGCTACGACATCCAACACACGCGTGCGCGCCGCGAGGGTCGAATAACCTTTGTGCCGTTTGACCTCTTGCACTCCGCGCCGGCGGCCATCGGCGACGAAGTTGCGGTGTTCGCCTTCCCGCCCTGCACGCACCTCGCCGTGAGCGGCGCGCGCTGGTTCAAGGGAAAGGGGCTGCGCGCCCTCGCCGACTCGATCCATATGTTCGCGACAGCAGCGGAATTTTGCGAAGCCACCGGCGCGCCATATTTCATCGAGAACCCGATTTCGACGATTTCCAGCTATTGGCGCAAGCCTGACCACGCGTTTCACCCATACGACTTCACGGGCTTCGAACCGGGCGACAACTACACGAAGAAGACTTGCCTCTGGACCGGCGGTGGCTTCGTGATGCCTGCCCCACGCCGCGCAGACGGCGTCGGTGAGCCCGACAACCGTATCCATGCGGCGCCACCATCAGACGATCGGGCCGACTTCCGCAGCGCAACTCCGATGGGATTCGCGCGCGCCGTGTTTGAGACGAACGCGCCGCATTTGCGCGGCACGCCTGGTCAGCAAATTGCAGGAGCAGCAGCGTGAGCGAATACCTCGACTTCCTGAAGCGCAAGATCAAGATGGCCACGTTCAATGGCTTTCGCGTCGAGCTCGCTGCATTGCATGAATGCCTATACCCGCACCAAGGTGACATCGTGCGATGGGCCGTTTTGGGCGGCAACCGCGCCATCTTCGCCAAGTTCGGCCTTGGAAAATCCGTCATGCAATGCGAGTGGCTGCGCCAGATCATTGCAGCGGCAGGCGGCGACGGCCTGATCGTGTGCCCACTGGGCGTACGCCAGGAACTGATGCGCGACGCGCGCATGCTCGGCATCGAGCTACGCTTCATCCGCAGCGCCGATGAGATCACTGCCGACCACCACTTCTACCTGACGAACTACGAGACGGTCCGCGACGGCAAGCTCGACCCAAAGCGCTTCACCGCGGTCAGCCTCGACGAGGCGAGCGTGCTGCGCAGCTTCGGCAGCAAGACATATCAGGAATTTTTGCCATTGTTCGACGGTGTGCGGTTCAAGTTGGTCAACACGGCGACGCCGAGCCCGAACCGCTTCAAGGAACTGATCCATTACGCCGCGTTCCTCGGCGTGATGGACAGTGGGCAGGCCTTGACGCGCTTCTTCCAGCGCGACAGCGAAAAGGCCGGCAACCTGACGCTCTACCCGCACAAGGAAGAGGAGTTCTGGTTGTGGGTATCCAGTTGGGCAATTTTCATCCAATTCCCGAGCGACCTTGGCTACAGCGACGACGGTTACGACCTCCCCGAGCTGGATGTGCAGTATCACGAGGTGCCGACCGACTATGCGCAAGCGGGAGCCGATCGCGACGGCCAGACCCTCATGTTTCAAGACCCGGCGCTCGGTTTGAGCGCGGCGGCTGCAGAGAAGCGTGACAGCATGCCGGCGCGCATCGCGAAGGTGTGCGAGATCGTCGACGCGGCTCCGGACGATCACTTCGTGATCTGGCATGACCTCGAGGCGGAGCGCCACGCGATCCAGAGTTCACTGCCGGATGCCGTCAGTGTGTGGGGATCGCAAGACCTTGAAGAGCGCGAGCAGCGGATCGTCGACTTCGGCCGCGGCGCTTACCGCCTCCTCTCGACGAAGCCGGTTATCGCAGGGAGTGGCTGCAACTTCCAGCGTCACTGCCACCGCGAAATCTTCGCCGGCATCGGATTCAAGTTCAACGACTTCATCCAGGCAGTCCATCGGGTGCAGCGTTTTCAGCAACCCCACCGCGTCCGCATCGACATCGTGTATAGCGAAGCCGAGCGCGAGGTCCTACGCACACTCCAGCAGAAGTGGGTTCAGCACGACCAGATGGTACAAAAAATGACCGAAATCATCCGCAAATACGGCCTCAATCAACTAGCGATGCAGGAAACGCTCGCGCGATCGATCGGCATTGAGCGCATCGCCGTGTCCAGCGATCGATTCAGCGTCGCGAATAACGACTGCGTCGAGGAAGCAAAGCTCCTGCCGGACAATCACGTCGACCTGATCGTCACGTCGATACCGTTCGCGAACCACTACGAGTACTCGCCCAGCTACAACGATTTCGGTCACACCGAGGACAACAAGCACTTCTGGGAGCAGATGGATTTTCTCACCCCGCAGCTGCTGCGCATCCTGAAGCCCGGCCGGATCTACGCGTGCCACGTCAAGGACCGGATCATGTTTGGCAACGTGACGGGTGCAGGTCTGCCGACGGTCAGCCCGTTCCATGCCGAAGCGCTGTTCCATGGTCTGAAGCACGGCTTCGACTACTGCGGCATGATCACAGTGAACACCGACGTCGTGCGCGAGAACAATCAGACGTACCGCCTTTCGTACACCGAGATGTGCAAAGACGGTTCGAAGATGGGCGTCGGCTCGCCGGAGTACATTCTTTTGTTCCACAAGCCGCAGTCGGACAGATCGAGGGGTTATGCCGACGTACCGGTCCGGAAGAGCAAGGACGACTACAGCCTTGCCCGTTGGCAAATCGACGCCCACGCGTTCTGGCGATCGAGCGGCAATCGGCTAGTCACCGCAGACGAACTCGCCGCGCTGGGACCGGACAATCTGACCAGCCTGTTCACGAAGTTCAGCCTCGAGAACATCTACGATTACGAGTTCCACGTGCAGATCGGCGAGGAGCTGCAGGCTGACGGCCGGTTGCCAACCAAATTCATGAGCCTGTCGCCGGGATCTCATCACCCTGACATCTGGCACGACGTCACACGGATGTTGACTCTCAACGGCGATCAGGCGAAGCGCAACGTCGAGAAGCATGTCTGCCCGCTGCAGTTCGACATCGTCGATCGACTGATTGAGCGCTACAGCAATCCGGACGAGCTGGTCTACGACCCGTTCTGTGGGCTCGGCACCGTGCCCTATCGGGCGATCCTCAAGGGGCGCCGCGGCGGGGGTTCAGAGTTGAATGCGGCCTACTTCATGGATCAGGTTCACTACCTTAAGGCTGCCGAGCGCGAATTCTCCATGCCGAGCTTGTTTGACTTCGAAAATACCGAGGCAGCGGCATGAGCATCCAGTTAGATTTTCTGGCTGCGGGCGCGCAACGACTGCAGATGACCGAGTCGATCGAATTGACGATCCAGTCGATGCAAGCGTACGGGCCGGCGCATGAACACTGGGGCATCGCGTGGTCGGGCGGCAAGGACAGCACCGCGACGCTCACGATCCTGTGCTGGTTACTCGACGCTGGCAAGATCGCTCGGCCAAAGACGCTGACCGTGTTCTATGCCGACACGCGGCAAGAACTTTCGCCGCTCGCCATCTCGGCGGAGCGGATCATGGATGAGCTGCGCGAGCGCGGCATCGCGGTCGAGATTGTGCGCGCGCCGCTCGACAAGCGTTTCATGGTCTACATTCTAGGCCGCGGCGTGCCGCCGCCGAACAACAACACTCTTCGCTGGTGCACGCGGCAGATCAAGATCGACCCAATGGAAGAAGCGCTGCGTCAGCGCCTCGACGGAGTCGAAGGCGGCATCCTGATGATCACGGGCGTTCGCCAAGGAGAGAGCGCGATCCGCGACCGCCGTATTGAGATGAGCTGCGGCAAAGACGGAGCCGAGTGTGGTCAGGGATGGTATCAACAGGTTCTTCCGAACGCACGCGGGCTACGCGGCCGCATCGCGACATTAGCGCCCCTCCTTCACTGGCGTGTCTGCCACGTCTGGGAATGGCTTCGTCATTGGGCACCGGAGGAGCAGTTTGGCGACTGGTCCACGGCGGCCATTGCGGACGCGTACGGAGGCGACGAGGCCGAAGAACTGAACGCGCGCACCGGCTGCATTGGCTGCCCGCTCGCCCAAGAAGAGAAGGCGCTCGAAACTGTGCTGCGCAACCCGCAGTGGGCGTATCTCACGCCGCTTCGAGGCATCAAGCCGCTGTGGCGCGAACTGCGCGAACCACACTACCGCTTGCGCAAGCCCGGACTCGAAGTACTGAAAGACGGATCGTTCGCGAAAAATCCCCAGCGGCTCGGACCACTGACGTTCTCGGCGCGCCTGATGGGCCTCGAACGGATCTTGTCGATTCAGGGTGAGTGCAACCGCGCCGCACGCGATTCGGGGCGCCCGCTTATCAATCTGATCGACGGCGAGGAAGAGGCGAGGATTCGCGCCCTAATCGCCGCTGAGACGTGGCCCGACGGATGGGAAGGTGACGAGCCGACCGGTGACGTGGTGCTGGATGTGGTCTATGCAAACGGAGCAGTCCAGCCCCAGCTTTTCAGTGCTGACGAACTGTAAGTCGATCATGCGTGAAATCAAAGACATCATCGAGCGGCACCGACTGCCCCTGAACGACGAAAAAGTCACTCAGGCTGCGATCGCTAACGCGCTCGGCCTCGCTGGCATGAAGTTCGAGCGCGAAGTGCGACTGTCCGATGAGGACATCGTTGACTTCATGATCGGCCGCGTTGCCGTTGAGGTGAAAATCAAAGGCGCAAAGGCGGCGATCTATCGACAGCTCGAACGGTATGCCGAACATGAGCGCGTCGCATCGATTCTGCTCGTCACGTCGCGATCGATGCATCTGCCGGCGCTGATCAACGGAAAGCCGACGCTGGTGGCATCGTTGTCGCGGGGATGGTTATGAAACGCACCTACGGCACCCTCGCACTCAACGCTGACCGCACGAAGTGGCAGTTCACCAAGGTCGAGCCGCACGTCGCGATCAAATTGAAGCACGTCTTTCCGTCGATTCCCAAGACCGAGGCGACGCTATTTCAGGTCAAGAACACCCAGATCATCTGCGCGGATATCGACTGGTTCACCAGCCGGTATGCGATGCAGATCTCCGATTACGACCGGATCGCCCTGACGTCAGGCCGAATGGCTTTCGACGAAGCGCAGGCCGAACTCGGGCGCATCTTCGCGCCCGACTACAGGCCAGCGCCGGACGCGGGATGGCGCAAGGGAAAAGCGCCGCGGAATTACCAGTCCCTATTTGCGGACCTCGCGCACGCGCGAAAAAGCGTGCTCAACGGGGACGACGTGGGCCTCGGCAAGACGATCCAGTGCATATCCGTGTGCCTCAAGCCAGGTACGCTTCCGGCCGCAGTAGTCGTTAAAACACACCTGCAGCAACAGTGGGCCGAGAAATACCTCGAGTTCACATCGCTGCGCACACACAAGGTCAAGACGCGAAAGGCGTACTCGCTGCCGCCGGCCGACGTCTACCTGTTCCGGTACACGCAGTTATCCGGGTGGGTCGACTTCTTCGCAACGGGCTTCTTCAAGTCGGTGGGCTACGACGAGATCCAGGAATTGCGCACCGGCGCCGCCAGCGAAAAAGGCCGCGCGGCGTATGTGCTCACCGACAACACCGAATATCACACTGGGTATTCTGCGACGCCCATTTACGGCTACGGCGCCGAAATCTTCAACATCATGCGCGCGATCGATCCCTCGGTGCTGGGCGATCCCGAGGACTTTTACCGCGAGTGGTGCGACGGCGACAAGGTGAAGAATCCCGATGCGCTCGGCACGTATCTGCGCGAGCAGAACGTCTTTCTGCGGCGCACGAAAAAGGACGTCGGCATGGAGATGCCGCCGGTCAACACGATCATTGAAACGGTCGAGTCCGACAGCAAGGAATCGGACAAGGTCTTCGAACTGGCGCGCAAACTGGCGTTGCGCACGATCACCGGCTCCTTCATGGAGCGCGGTACCGCCGCGCGCGAGCTCGACCTCATGGTCCGGCAGGCCACCGGCGTTGGCAAGGCAAAGCCCGTCGCGGCGTATGTGCGGATCCTGCTCGAGAACAACATCCCTGTCCTGCTCTGTGGCTGGCACCGTGCCGTCTACGATATTTGGCTCGCAGAACTGGCCGAATTCAGTCCGGTGATGTACACGGGCTCGGAAAGTACGGCGCAAAAGGCCGAGTCAAAGCGCAAGTTCCAGTCTGGCGAATCGAACCTGATGATCATCTCGCATTTGTCCGGCGATGGCTTGGACGGAATGCAGCACCGATGTTCGACGATCGTATTCGGCGAACTTAGTTGGAGCAGCGGCCGGCACTATCAGTTGATTGGCCGACTTGACCGCGACGGCCAGAAAGAATCCGTCACAGCGATTTACCTCGTCAGCGAAGACGGTTCCGATCCGCCCATGATGGACATCATTGGCCTGAAGACGTCGCAATCGTCAGGCATTGTCGACCCGGGTGTGGCCGTCAAGAACTCGTATTCGGACGCGACCCGCCTCAAATTACTCGCACAGCAGTATCTCACCAAGACAGAGATCGCAGCAGCAACAGCCACCGCACCTTCGGATGGCCCAGAAATCTGTCTGCCCGAGGAAACTCCGGTTGAGACCGTCACCGAATGGCCTGTGGATGAACGGCCTGTGGATGCAGTGTCGGCACCGACAACAGCAGCGACAGCACCGTCGTTGGTGCAGCAACCGGAGTTGTTTTAATCCGACGAGTTTCTTTTCGGCTACGAGTAGCCGTATATGCATATTTGAATTACTATACGGCTACAAGATTCCCGGAGCAAAGATGTCCAAGCCAATGACCGCAGCGGAAAAGCGATACGTCGATTCGTGCGTACGTGCGGGCTGCGTTCTATGCCGCTATCTCCGGTTGGGCGAAACACCGTGTCTCTGGCATCACCAGCGCACCGGGCAGGGAAAGATGCGGGCGAAACACACCCATGGATGCGGGCTGTGTGATTTGCATCACCAGTTCAGTGGAGTCGGCGTGCACGACATGGGGCGGCCGCAATTTTTTGAACTCTACGGAATTTCCGAGGTAGGGCTAATCAATCTCACACGGCGCGAATTCGCACATCTGTTACCGGCCGGCGACCGCGACCCGATCGAATTGCCCGACTGGATCGGCGATGAGGACACTTTGGAGGCCGCGTCATGAGCAACCTGGACGCCATAGCGCTTTTCTCCCGATCGCCATCGCGCCCCCGCCGGCGGCTCGCCGACGACGCCGAGACCGAAAAGCTCATGCGCGAGCGCCTGATTGTTGCGCGCAACCTGAATTCGCTCGACCAGAAGGAAGCGGCCGCGAAGCTTGGGTACAAGAATTCCAGCCAACTATCCAAGGTCGAGAACGGCGAGGCGCCGCTGCCTAAATCGCTCCTGCGCAAAGCGTCGCTCGCATACGGCGTTTCCGCCGATTGGCTGCTGGGCCTGTCGAACGAGCCCGAGCGCGACCCGCACATAGCGGGCGAAATGGCGGTCATGCGTTCCGTGAACGCCGCCGTGATCGAGCATACGCAGAACGTCACCGCCGTCATGCTGCGCATCGCCGGCGATCAATTACCGCTAGAGGCGCATCTTCGCACTCTCCTCGATTCCGCCCGCCGCGCTACCGAATCCTTCGAGAAAGTCTGTCGCATGAATTCGACTTTCAACGACGACATCCGCGGCGGCGCGTCGCTGCAGCGCGACATCGATGATCTGCTTGAGGCAACGGTCAGCGTCGATCAGTTCCTGTCGCGCCGCGCCAACCTCACCGAAATTCGTAAGCCGGAAGCGACGATGCCGCTTTTCGACGATCAACACGACTGAAAAACGGGAGTTTCCCATGATCGAAGCCGCAGTGGAGAAAGCGATCTCTCACCAGTTTGGCGTCAATGAAGATTTCGTGAATCTCGACAAGACGCTCGCGGAATTCGACGCGGACAGTCTGGACCTGGTCGAGCTCGTGATGGGCATCGAAGATGAACTCGGCATCGAGATCTCTGACGATTCCATCGACGCGCTCGGCGGCGACGCGCTGAAAGTCACCGACCGGCAACTCGTTGACGTCGCCGCGAAGCTCAAAGGCTGAGCAATGCCGCCGGTAAGAATCTGCGACGCGACTGTTCTGCGCGTCCTCGTCGAGCATGGCCCGTTGACCGCAGCCGAAATACGAAGCAAGGGCGCCCTCGAAGAGTGGACCGTCAAAGCTGGCATTCGGTGGCTGCGAAAGGCGAAGCGGGTCTATGTCATGGCCTTCAAGGAAACCGAGGGACAGGGCCGCGAACGGCCGATCTATGCCGTCGGCAACCTGCCAGATGCGGTGTTCGTCCGCAGATCTGGCAGCGAGTACTCCGCTCGCTACGCGGCCCGTCACAAAATCGAGATTCGGATGCGCGACCGACGGCGCCGCAACGGCTGGAATAAGCCGCTTGCGGGCCCCGCGCCGTGAGGAATAAGCCGTGCACTTCATCCCGCTGATCTTCGAAAACGACCATGTGTTCACACCATCCAGGGCTCGCGGCCTCGCCCAGGACTGGTGGTGCTGCACGCGCTGCGGAATCATTCGCCGGAGCGACGGGCAGAACAAGCCATGTCCCGGCCGCGTGCGGGTCACGTTGCATCGCTAAAAGGAACCGTAATGGAACAGGACACCTTCCCCATTCACCCGAGCGATCGTACGGACCTGCCGTTCGCGCCGCCTTCGATTCCGTTCTGGATCGTCGAGCAGCACGAGGCGCAGGCGCAGCGCAATCACTACCAGTCGGTGCAGCGCCTCAAGGAGCGCAAAGGCTGCTCTTGGCGGGAACTGCTCGCGATCCTGACGGACCGCCGCTTTCAGGACGTGCCTGAGATGTCCAACAGCGCTGCGATGGTCGAAGTCGTATCGATCGTTGCTAAAGCGGATCCGGAGTGGATGGAGAAATGGCGCGCCGTGTGCGCCGAGCGCGCGTCGAAAATGAACCGTGCGTCCGCGCATTCGCAAACGTAATCCCCGAGTCATCCTGCCAAACAAGGAACCGTCATGGCGTCAGCCATTAAAAACTGCCGTATCGCCATCCATTTCGAATCCGAAAGCGGGTATGCCTCGCAGCAGACGTACGCTGGTGAAGGCCATGCCGACATGCTGGCAGCGTTCCGCGAGCTCGGCCGCATCCTCTGCATCGCCGGCAAAGGCGTCGAAGTGCTGGAAGCGGCCGCAGAGGTAAAAGCCGCCGTGCAGCGCGACATCGGGGACGCGAAGGCTCAAGACGAGAGCGCAACATGACGACACGCCGATACGAAAGTGGCCGGCTGGTCAGCGAAAAGCCGGCGCCGACCACGAAACCCGTTTGGGGCAAGAAGGATGGCGAGTCGCTCGGCGCGATGCCCGTCCAGGCTGCTGAGAAGCCAGCCATACACGAAGCGCCCGCAGCCCTTACGGTACGCAATCCCGCCGATTCCGCGCTCGACGCCGCAGCGCAGGCCCTCGTTGACGCTCGCGCCGATGGATTAAAAGGCACGATTCCAACACTGGTTGCGCAGACGCCGAAAGTGGCGCGTCGCCCGCCACCCGCTCAACAAGCGCAGGCAACGGTTCCCTCGCCTTCGACGCCAGCGAGCCCGCCGCCCGTTGTGACTGCCGTCGACGAACCTATTCTCGACACCTCCGACATGCGCAAATTCCTGCTTCAGCAGATGGTGCGCGCGTCGAAGGGCGAAATCACAAGCGAGACCGTGAAGAACATCACGACGCTGTCGCAGCAGGTCTACAACGCGACGAGCCTCGAGCTCAAGGCCGCCGCAATCCTGAAGAACCCAGACAGATCGATTGGGTCCCTCAAACTGGTGAGTCCGCGGGACGACGCGAAGCCATGACGGACCTAAGCAAGCTCAGCCGCCAGGCCCTCTCCGCGGCCATGCGCGGCGGTACCGAAGGATGGGGCATACACGGCTCATCCAGGGACCACGTCCGTTACAGCGAGCCGCTAGAGCGCCGACGCGGCAGGCGAAAGCGTTGCCATTGCGGATGTGAAAATCCTGTCACACACCGCGGCATGGCGAATGGCATTTGCCTGACTCAAGCCTGCGAACTCGGCATTGCGCGCTGGGTGAAGACGGGCCAAGTTAGACCGATACGGCCAGAGAATGTCGGCAAGTGACGATTGGTCGCCGCTGATGCCGGTCGACACCTACCCGAGCGTCCACGTCTTTCAGCGTCTTCCGCTCGATATGCAGGACGCCACCCGGCTTGTGCTAATGCGTGGCTGCCTTCACTGCCGCATCGCAAGCCGGCGCACGGCGCGCTACTACGCCACGGCCGTGCTCGAGCGCTATGTCCGTCGCCTGCACATCACCGAGACCGATCCGGCTCGCTGGCGCGCGTGGGTGAACCGGCACCTCATGGGCGTAGCACGGCAGCGCGCATGGTGGTCGCCTCGATGGGAACTCACCTGCATGAGAGACCTGTATTGGCTGGTGGGCGAGTTCAGCGTGCTCATCGATGGCGTGCGGCACGACGTATATCAGCCGGAGCACATGGAGAGCGTCCGCGCCCTCGCGCGCACGGCGAGGAAATACACGGGTGAATTGCCGCGACTACCGCTGCGCGGATCGAAACGCGCTCGAATGGCTATCAAACGCGACTCAAATTAGCCGCGTTGCGAGACCCTTCTTTCATCGACGCGTCGGGCGCATAAGTGGAATACACTCACTGAGGCGATCTTCAAGAAAGGAGCCTCAGATGGACCTTCCGCAAGCCGATGGCGCCGACGCTACGCCCGCAATCGTCGCCGCGCTCAGTGTTCTGTTCCGCACTCACCCGAATCCTCAGGCGTTGCTGCACGAGTGGGAGAAGATCGCCGCGCACATGCCCCTCATGATGCTCAAGAACGGCGCGGTCGACGTCGCGAGCAATGCGAACGTGGTCATCGCTCAAGGGCTGCTGCACATCGCACGCGAGGCCGCGGATGACGAAAAAAACTGATGCACCGTCAGGCAGCCGTAGCGTGAAGCTTCACCCCCAGCGCCGCCAATAGCTTGAAGACCGTTTCGGCTTTCGGCTTCGTGTCGCCCGAGAGGGTTTTGTACAGGCTTTCGCGGCCGACGCCCGCATCCGCCGCTACCTTGCTCATGCCGCGCGCCTTCGCCACGTCACCGATCGCGGCCATCAACACATTGACATCGCCCTCTTCGAGCGCTGCATTGATGTATGCCGCGATCATTTCCTCGCTATCAAGGTGTTCCGCCACGTCGAAACGTGATACTGCAATCTTGCCCATAGCTCGCTCCTTCTTTAAGCGATCGTTCTGTACCACACCGGCCCGGACTATTGCCGGATCTGCTTCCACATCTTGACGGCGCGCTTGATATCCGCCTTCTGTGTGGACTTGTCGCCACCACACAGCAACAGATACACGACGCGCCCCTCGCGCGCGTAATAGACGCGATAGCCGGGCCCTACGTCGATCCGCATCTCTGATACTCCTTCTTCGAGCGGCTTACTGTCGCCGAAATTCCCCAACTCGGCACGCCTGACCCGAACGAAGACGGCCGCACGCGCTTTGAGGTCGGACAGGCTGTCTACCCATTCGTCGAATTCGGCGGTGCTGTTGATCGTGTTCATCGGCTTGTGTTCGCTTCGTCGTTTGGCTGACCGTTGAACAAGTGTATCCCATAGGATACGATAAGGCAAGCATGTGCACGAACATGTTCAGCTTCGGAAAATAGCGGCATGAACATGTACACCGCCGCGCGAACATGTTCGCATGAGCATCCACGATTCCGCCCCAAACAACGACGAGCCGAGCGGCCAAGGCGACGGCAAAGGAACGCGCTACTCGCCCGATCTTTGGGAGGTAATCCGAAGAGCGTGGGCCGGTCACCCGACGATGAGTTACGCCGCGGCGGTCAAGATCGTCGGCGAGCGTCTCGGTATTCCTGTCCCCTCGAAAGGTGCATGCGCAACGTACGCGAAGCGGAACGGCTGGGTGAAGGATGGTGCGCAGCGCGCCGATGCCGATACAGCCGAACCTGAAACACCGGTCGTTGAATCACCGGTACCGGAGCGCGCCATGGCTCAGCTCCCTCCTTTCGACGGCAGTGGGCGCCAGTCGCCGGCCGACGATGCGAGCGAGGTCGTCCAAGATGCGGCGGATGGTCTCAATCCGAGGCAACGCCGGTTCGCCGACTTCTATCTGATCAGCCTGAACGCGACGGATGCTTACAAAAAAGCTGGGTATAGCGGCACAGGAAACTCCGCCGAAGCGGCGGCGTCGCAGCTATTAAGAAATTTAAAGGTGCAGGCATATATCGCCGCTCGGCAGGCGGTCGTGCAAGAAAAGCTCGAAATCACGCAGGAGATGGTGCTGAAGCGCTGGTGGGCCATCGCCACCGCCGATCCGAACGAACTCGTCGAATACCGTCGCGACAACTGCCGGCACTGTTGGGGAGCCGCGTACGGCTACCAATGGATTGACGAAGAAGAATACATGGCTGCCGTGGTGCGGCACCGACGCGACGAAGACAAGGCTAGGGATGCGGGCGAGAAGTTCCATCGCGAGCCGCCCGACGGCTCGGGCGGCTTCGGCTTTATGAAGAGCCGCGCGCCGAATCCCGACTGCCCGAAGTGCCACGGTGACGGCCATGGCTACGTGCACATCCACGACACGCGCCGGGCGTCCGCCGTCGCTCGCCTGCTCTACGCCGGCGTGAAGGAAGGCAAAGAGGGAATCGAGCTCAAGACGCACGACCAGATGAAGGCGCTGGACAGCGTCGCGCGGCACCTCGGTATGTTCAAGGAGAAGGTCGAAATCGATGTGTCGGTTGCATCAACGGCCGAACTCGAAGCCACCTACGACCGGGAAATGGAACTGGCCCGGGCTCGCGCATTGGAGTTCAAGGGGCGCGGGGACCGGCTGAAGGTGGTCGGCGGCGGTGAGTAATGGCCATCCTGTCGGAAGACCCGCGGTATCCCGCCTTTGTCGATCGCTACTCCGGAGACTTGACCCGCTTCGTCATTGAAGTTCTGGGGTCGAGCCCGAGCCATCAGCAAATCGAGATGTACGACAGCGTGTCGCCGTTCGGCTCGCGCACGTCGATCTCGTCCGGTCACGGTACCGGCAAAACATATGGCTTCGGTGCGATCTGCGCGTGGCACCTGCTCTGCTTCGTCGGCTCGAACACATACCTGCACGCTCCGAAGCTCAAGACGCTGCAGGAAGGTGTATGGCAGGAGCTATCGAAGATCAAGACGGCGCTGAGCAAAGGGCCCTTCAAGTGGCTGGCGCAGCACTTCATCGTCGAGGCCGAGCGCGTGTATGTGCGCAAGGCAAAGATGGAATGGTTCATCACCACGCGCGTCGCCAAGCAAGGCAATCCGGAGGCTCTGGCCGGCACGCACAACCGGTTCCTGCTGTGGGTGGTCGACGAGGCATCTGGCGTGCCGGACGAGAACTTCGGGACGATCGGCGGCGCACTGACCGACGAGCGCAACCGCATGGTCATCGCGTCTCAGCCGACGCGTACGGCCGGCTTCTTCCGAGAGACGCAAACGACCCTTTCCACGGAGCAAGGTGGCCCGTGGAACGCGATGACGTTCAACAGCGAGGAATCACCCCTCGTCTCGGACACGTTCATCCTGAACAAGCTGCTCGAGTACGGCGGCCGCGACAGCCCCGAGTATCAAATCAAGGTGATGGGTCTGTTCCCGGAATACAGCGACAAGTATTTGCTGAGCCGTTCCCAGATCGAGCGCCGCATCGGTGTGGCGCCCGTCATCGCGAATACCGAGCCGTACGGAAATTTGCTCGTCATCGACGTTGCCGCGGGCGTCTATCGCGACAAGACGGTTTGCACTCACATGCGAGTGTCGGGAAGCGGCGACCGGCTGGACGCGCAGCCGCGGCGCATCGACGTGCTCGACATTCCCGTGTTCGACAATACGCTCGATTGGGATGAGATCGCAGGCCGCGTGCGCGACATCGCGTTGCACATCTCCAACGTGACGGTGCTCGTCGACGTCGGCGGCCAGGGTGTGCAGTTCGCGAAAAAGCTTCGCAAGCTCAATGTACCGAACGTGATCGACGTGAACTGGGGCAAGCGGTGTTTCCTGACCCGCAACAAGGAGCGCTTCATCAACCTGCGGGCTCAGTGTTCAGTGCACGCGGCCGAGGCCGTGAAAGATGGCCGTATCACGTTCATCGACAAATACAAGAAACACCTCGTCGACCAAGGCTCGCGCATCCCCTTCTTCTTCGGCGACAAGGGCGAGTGGCACATTATGTCCAAGCAGGACATGCTGAAGGACGAAAACATCCCCTCCCCTGACCTTTGGGACACGATCTGTATGGCGTTCCTCGAAGACGCGCACTACATCATGGATGAAGCGTCTGGACTGACCCTAGCCGACGACCGCGTGAAATCCGCCCGCGCCGACGCAGAAGACGAATTCGCGGACGCATAGGTGTCTTGCAAAAGTAACCACACCTCACTAGCATCGCGTCATCGTGCCTAACGGGGATATGCATTTCGACTGCGGATACACCGACGGAATCGACGACGCGCCCTAGCCGCTCGAATACCCAACGACGCCAAACCATCAACACTGCTGAGCCAACGATGTCCGAAGAACCAATGAAGATTGACCTCGACCTCCGAAATCTCTTGAGCGCACGCACGATTATCGCTGCCACTGAGACTGATGACGAAATCGGCTGCGTGCTGCGATTACATCTGCAAGTTGAACAGTTGCTTGTTGTTTTTCTTTCCATGAAGCTTAAAGCGCCTGTCACCGAATACGTGCAAGAGCCGAGGGAGTTTTCCCGTAAGCTGGCCTTTGCGGTGGCGTTCGGCTTTCCGCTGCCTTTTGCGGCAGTAGCAAAGCAGGTCAATAAGATTCGCAACGAACTAGCACATAGAGACGGAACGTCTCTCGATGAACGCCAAGTCAAACTACTGGGACAGCTGGTCGACAAGCTTTCGTCGATGGACTCGAAATTCGAGCCGATGGCAAAGCGCCGCATGGAGTTGACCGAGAAAGCACCTGGCGAAGTGATCTCTTTCGGCACAGGAAATTTGCGCGCGGACTTCGTGCTCTCGGTCCTCGCATTTCTGACAGCGGCGGTGCCGCATGTCATTCGGCACACTGCCCAAGAGCAGAAGGCTAACGAACCATCGTACGCGCCTCGGTATCCGGCGCAGCGCTAATCGCTCAACGACCCTTCAGACCATCGTAAAGCTGCCTCAAGAGTCGCTCTGGTTAGGCGCGCCGCGGTTCATGTGCGTGTAACGGTGGATTAAATGACAGGCGCCGTGAGAGCAATCATGATCGGCTTGCAGAAGTCACCACATATGGCTAGCATGGTCCGCTTCGTTCTCTTGTGGGAATAACGCCATGAAGCCCGAAATGTACGACATCATTGACAAACTCGTCGAACTTGACGCCGAGTATCGGCAAGCCCAGCGGGACAAATATCCTGACGGAGTTACCTTCCCAGGTAAGTCCGGCAACGAAATGATGAAGGATTTGCTCAGCAGAGAGAAGCCGGCCATCCTCGAAGCATTAGACGAGCTTGCGAAGGACGAAATCATCACCGTGATGGCGCTTGCATGGTGGGGCCGCGGCGACGGCGTGGCCGAGCCTGGCGCTACATTCAGCGCTGTACGCGCGCATGCTGAAAGTATCTATGGCGAGGGCTCGGTGTCGTATGTGTTCGGGATGCCATTGTCGAAATATTTGCCGGCGGCACTGGAGCGCGGCCACATTGATTGATCGCTGCCCGCGCTCCAGCATCTTCCCGCACGGCCGCTATGCTGCGGTGTCGGGCACTTGATCGCCGAACTTCCAGTCCACGGCCGCGCGCATCGCTGCAACTAGCGCCTTTGGGCCCCAGAACGCCCTCTCCTTATCCGGCTGTACGTATGCCGTCCACGTCCCAGCCGGTTCGTCTGCCGCCGAGTCAGGTTCGAAAAAGACACTGATCTTCAAGGCGTCGATGACGGGACCGCCCTGATCCCAGGCCGTCGAAGGAGCGTAGCGCGCGCGAACGTCAATATCGAACGCGCGGTCGATATATGTCGTGCCGCGCGGATCGAACGTCAACCTCTCCAAGCCCATCGCACGGCCAACCCAATAGTCCAGAAGTGGTCCTTCCAGGTCTGCAACAAGCATTCTGCCTCCTATCGTTTAATTGGCCTTTGAACCGGAATACCGCCCATCGCGCCAAGGCGCACCTTCTCATTGCCGATGCAGTCGAGCACCTTTTGCACGAACACGCGAGCTTGATCGTGCTGCTTCTCTCCGAGCGCGTAATGGGCCGAGTGCGCTGCTGCGTGGCAAATTCTGTGGACTTCACGCGCACGATGAACCTCGAGAATGAGGCGCCGCACGTCGATGTTCCTGTGCTCCCGCCATAGCTCTCGCAGTTCCCTGTCCATCACGATAGGAAAGTCGTCGGGCGTCATTGCTCGTCACCGTACCTGTATGGATGTACAGTATATAGCCAAGCTCGGCCAGTCCGAAAGCTTGCGAATATCGGGCATGATCACTGCGGAAGCATGGTCGGGAGGGTCTTGTGATGGCGAGCCGCTGGAGTTCCGCATCGCGTGGCAGAAGACCAACGGTGAAGGGGGCGCCGGGCGCTATGCCGTCCGCAATAGAGCCACAGCTTGCCACCTTGGTCGACCGGCCGCCGGCGCGCGGTCAATGGTCGTACGAGATCAAGTTCGATGGCTACCGCGTCATGGTCCGCAAGACCGGCGACGTCGTTCAGCTTCTCACCCGCAACGGTCACGATTGGTCCGATCGCATGCCTAAGCTACGCGATGCGCTCATGGCGTTACCATCGGATACCTGGCTCGACGGTGAGGCGGTTGTGCTCGACACGGACGGCCGTCCCAACTTCAACGCCCTGCAGAACGCCTTCGACCGTCGCAGCACCGCTAACATCGTCCTGTTTGTGTTCGATCTGATATGGATGGGCGATACGGATCTTAGAGATCAGCCACTGCAGGAGCGGCGCCGGTTGCTCAGAGAACTGATGGAATCGGTCGAGAGTCCGCTAGTGCGGTTTTCGGAAGACTTCGCACAGGATCCGCATTCGCTTATCGCATCAGCGTGCAAGATGAGACTCGAGGGGATCATCGGCAAGCGCGCAGACTCGCCATATCGATCTGGCCGCTCGAATGACTGGATCAAGCTCAAGTGCAATCTTCGGCAAGAATTCGTGGTGGGCGGCATCACCCGCGACAGGGGCTCGAAATCGAGCGTTATTTCGTTGCTGCTCGGCGTGCATGAACCGGACGGCTCGCTGCACTATGAGGGCAGTGTCAGGCCATACTTGACAGGCAAGCGGGAAAAGGAATTTCAGGCACGCGTGGCCACGCTCGCCCAGACCGATTCGCCCTTCTCAAATCCACCTAAGCGCGAAGCTGATCGCGACATCGTCTGGCTAATGCCAGAGGTTGTGGTCGAAGTAACGTTTCTGGAGCGAACGCCGGGCGGCGAACTTCGCAGCACCTCTTTTCATGCCTTCCGGGAAGATAAGCCCGCTAGCGCGGTGACGAGAGAACCGGTGGTACAGATGGGCAAGTCCGACAGCGTCGACGTGGATTCCAGTCGCTCCGCCACGCGACGCGGATCGCCCGTGTTGAGCGGAGTGAAAATCTCGCACCCTGATCGAATAGTGGACCCGTCGACTGGCCGCACGAAGCTGGACATAGTTCGATACTACGAAGCGATCGCCGAATGGGCATTGCCGCATCTACATGAACGGCCGCTAGCGCTTGTCCGCGCACCGGACGGCATCGCGGGTGAGTTGTTCTTCCAGAAGCACTCCGAGCGTGCGCGTATCCCCGGCATCCGCCAGCTACCGCCCGAACTGAATCCGCGGCACCCTCCGCTGCTTGTGGCCAACACGGTAGAGGCACTCGTCGGCCTCGCGCAGATGGGCGTCGTCGAACTGCACACCTGGAACGCCGCCGCGCCTGATCTCGAACATCCCGATCGGATCATCTTTGACCTCGACCCGGACCCGGCACTGCCATGGTCCTCTATGCTTGAGGCGGCGTCGCTGTTGCGCGTCGTGCTCGAGGAGCTCGGTCTGCGGTCGTTCCCGAAGACGAGCGGCGGCAAGGGCTTTCATGTCGTCGTGCCGCTCACGCGCCGACATTCCTGGGACGACGCCAAGGCGTTCGCACAGGCGGTCGCGCAACACATGGCGCGCGTCGTTCCCGACCGTTTCTCAGCGGTTCTGGGTCCCAAAAACCGGGTGAGAAAGATTTTCATCGATTACCTGCGTAACGGTCGGGGCGCGAGCACCGTTGCGCCATTTTCGGTGCGTGCCCGACCGGGACTCGGCGTATCGATGCCGGTCTCTTGGGTGGAATTGGCCGACGTAAAGAGAGGCGATCAGTGGTCCATGGGTGCCGCCATCGCTCATCAACAGAGGCGCCCCGACCCGTGGGAGGATTACTGGCGCACGAGGCAGGCAATAACCGCTGCCATGCGCCGCTCCGTGGGAATGAGGCGTTAGCGACTCTCCGTGCCTTTCAGTTCTCCGTGCCTGTGGGCGTGGGTCGCCTCATGTTTCAATTCGAAGTGCGCGCCCTTTCCGCTGCGCGTTGGTGGGAAGTGCTCGCCTTCGACGCAAGTGACCTCGAAGGTGTCGCCGCCGTCTTCTTGCACCACCGCGTAGATACCTGAAATCTTGACGATCTCGCCGGGCTTGAATTGATCTGCCATTTCCGTCTCCTTGGGCCGTTCCTAGCCACTTACGCAGAGCAATCCCGGTGCCACCGCTGGGTGGTCGTTTATTATGACCGCCTTACAAAGGAGACACGTTTATGTGCACGAGCTACGAACCGACGCATCGCGACGAGCCGGACTCATTCGACATCTTTCCGCTCGCCGATTTCGACTATAAGCGTGAGATCTATAAGGACTACACTGCGCCCATCTTCCGCCGCGGCGCCGAGGGTTACAGCACGGATCCGGCCACGTTCGGCATCGTGCCGCGCAAGCACATTCCGCCGAACGTGAAGGTCTTTGACACGATGAACGCGAGAGCTGAGACGGTCGCCGAACGGCGAAGCTTCAGCGGGTCCTGGAACCGCCTGCGGCTCTGCCTCATCCCGTGCAAATCGTTCTTCGAACCGAACTATGAGACCGGCAAAGCGGTGCGCTGGAAGATCGGTATGGCCGATAGTTCACCATTCGCGATCGCCGGCTTGTGGCGCGCGTGGGATGAGCCAGAGGGGGAAGCGCTGTCCTTTACCATGCTGACCGTCAACTCCAACGAGCATCCGCTCATGAGGCGGTTTCACCGGCCGGGCGACGAGAAGCGATCGGTGGTCATCGTGCCGCGCGAGGGATACGCAGATTGGCTTGGATGCTCGAGCACTGACGAGGCCCGGTCGTTCCTCAACCTTTTCCCGGCCGACGACATGCGCGCCGAGGCATATCCATTGCCCCCGCGTCGGCCAGTAACCCGCGCGTCGGCGCCGAATCAGCCCGACCTACTCTGAATCATCGATCGACCCGCGCAGGTCGAAAAAATACGGAATTTTGAAGGTTAATAACCGTGGAGTCGAAAACGTTTCGGCTTGCTTGAGTTTTAATCTTTTGGAGGCCGGTAGCTTCCTGGACCCATAGGCCGTGAAAAAGGCGTCAATCGAGACCGTTATAAGTTCATGCAGCTTCTTTGATATCGCCCTGATCTCCGTGAAGGCAATATCTACGCCACTTTTCCAATCACCACCGCCGGCATTAGCAAAGAATGACATGTTGGCGATGTTGTCGGCGGTTTCATACAACAGGTCGCCGTCCCGCGATCCCATGATGAACTTGAAGGCCTCTTTCTGCACCCTCATTCCGTTGATAAGTGGCTCCCATACCCCCATCGTCGGATAGTGAAGGCTGTGTTTGTTCCTCGCGTCCGGAAGCCACTGGCATGCGCCGATTGATCGATGGAAGTCCTTCAACAGCGCCTCCCCCTCTCCTTCCTGCATGTGCGGAAAGCATTTGTCTTTCAGGAACCGGTTAATAATCTTTGAGCTCAGACTCGCTTTCGCCTCATACAGCTTGCCAACGAGTATGCGCTGTAGAAGCGTCGATTGGCTAACTGAGCCAGACCGCTCGATTCTGGTCTGTTGGTCATGAGGGTGCGTCGCGACCAACAGTTTCTCGAGCGTCACAATCTCATTGAATATGTGGCCCAAAAGCAGGATCGCGAACTGCGTTTCGTTGTCCAACTCTGCCCATGCATCCTTAGGCAAAGTCACCTTCGTGAGTTGTTCATTTTTCATGCAGGCATCCCTCAACGCAACAACTAGCGCGCTGTGTCACGCGATTGTTTTGAGATAGTTGACGAACGATGTGCATGCCAGCAGGAAAAACTTGGCGTCGTCGGAATTGAGGTTCTCTTCTTCCATCAAGGCGTGCCGGATACCGTTGGCATCGCTGGTATAACCGTACAGTGCCGTATAGCCCCGCTTCAGTGCGCCGTGGAGCTTTCCCTCTTTCTCCAGCGCCGCCAAGGCATCACCGAGTTCCGCCTTGTCTTTGCCGCTGAGAACCTTCGCCACGGCTTCGACGGCTGAAATCGATTCTTTGATTGAGTTTCGGTAGTCGGGGTTTGTCCGGCTCGACAGGTGCGCGAGTGCCATTCCCAAATGCTCACTTGCATTGGAGAACTTTCCGCGATCAGACAGGGCCTCCTCAAGCGCCTGCACCTCCATCGGATCGGTTATGGGGACCAACTGGCGCCCGACCACGCGATACGCGGCCAATTCCGTCTTCAGCACGTCGTTCACCGCATCAGCCAATGCTTCAGTATCCTTAATCTGGCCAATAAAGAAGTCCAGGAAATCATAGACTTCGAACCATTTCATCGCGAAATACTGCTCTCGGACGAAGGCCCATGCTTTGTCGTAGCCGACTTTCTCACCTCCGAAGCGCTGCAATGGCATCGCGTCGCGCGGCAGTTTCCAATAGTTCTCCCACAGAGGGTTCAGAAACGTTGAATGCAGGCCTTTTCTCCGACGCCATCCGTCAAACGCATTCCAAAGCGAATTCCGTAATGCAGGCGGCATTGCCGCGGGTCTGAGCGCCTCGGGCAGCGGCGTCACCCCAATTCTTTGACTAAATAGCACCTTCCCCTCCATCTGTGCGGCCGTCCCAGTCAGCCAAGGTCGCATTTTATCCGGTTCATCGAGTCCGCCCCCGGAGGTGAAAATTTAGCCTTGCGCGTCTATGCGTATATGGCTATTATAAGCTCATCTATGACACGGAGCACATCATGACGCTCGTTCACATCGCTTCAGGCATCACTCCGCAGCCGTCGCAGTCCTATGTCATCGATGACTTCGGTGATCTGTGCCAGCTTTGCACTCCGGCCGACGACGACCACACGGTCGCAGCATCGCGCTTCGCCGTAAGCGGCGGCACGATGCTGCACGCAATGCGTGACCTCGGCGAATAACCGTGGACGCCCTGCAGGAGCAGTTCGAAAGTTGGGCTCATGAAGAGGAAGGAGTGCCGCTCCCGCTCTTTGCGAAGCACCCTGTTCCTGAGCGGGCGACGTATTTGAACGCAATAGTCGACGGGATGTGGAGAGGCTTTAAGGGCTACTGCAACCTGATCGGCAATCACGAACGGAAACTCAGGTGAAACGAATCCTGACTGCCGCGCTTATCGCAGTCTCCGCAACCGTGGCGCATGCGGAAGCATTCAGCGGCGTCTCGCCGTGCCACGTGTGGACGGACGGCGTTGCCAGTGGGGAGCGCCCCTTCGAGATCGGATACGCGCAGGGCTTTGCTGATCTCTGGAGTGTGACGATGGATGGGATCGAGCGCCCGTTTCGGTACGGCGACCTTGTGGCGGCTATCGACCGCGAATGCTATCGCGACCCGACTCAAATGATCGCAATCGCTGCAGCGCGAGCCATGAAGACCTTTAAGCAATAACCCGGAGCCATCATGCAAAAGAAAACCGAATCGTTCCCCCTGTTGCGCGACGCGTACGCGATCATCGCGGGCATTCCTGAAAGCCGCTTCGATCTGTGCTTGTGGCGCAGCGGCGGTAATACGGCCAATGAGTGCGGCACGATCGCATGCGCCGGTGGCTGGCTCGCCATGCATCCGAAGTTCCACGCGCTCGGGCTTCAGGCTGGTGAGGATGGCATGCCGCGGACCAAAGGGGCGCGCAACTACGGCGCGCTGGCTGAGGTCTTGGGGATTGATCGCATGGACGCGCAGCAACTGTTTTGTTCGGCCACCTTTCATTCGTCGCTCAATCCTCCTAATGCGGACCTCCTGAGCGACAAAGAGCGCTGGCTCGCGCGCGTGCGCAACTTTTTGGCGAAACAACCGACACCGGTCGCGCAGTAACAACGCGATGTCGAAGCGCCAGGAAAGAGACGAAGCGCGAGCGGCAAATCGGCTCGCACGGATGAGCCGATACGGATCGCACCGCGTCAAGGTCGCGATCAAGCGTTTCGGCCGCATGGAGTGGAGCGCGCGGGCGGTTCTCGCTGCGTTGCGCTCGCTGACTCTCCATTGATGTTCAACCGCCGCGCTGCGGCAACCAGGAGACGCAGTCATGGACTATTTGATTGAGACGTTCGGCCTCAGCGCCGGGTTGCTGTGTAGTGCAGTGACATTCACCGCGCTGGTGCTCGACGGCATCTATTGCCTGCATCGGGTCTTCGGCTGATCGTCATGCTTCATTTTCACGACACACTCGGCCCGGTTCGTTGCAGCGAAACGAGTGTCATGGCGCGGTGCGGGTTTAACTCCCAGTTCTACCCGGATGCCGCCTATTGCATCGACGCGCCGCGGTTGCTGCCGGCCGGATCGACTGAGCGCTTTGATCCGAAGCGCGATGACCATTTCGAGCCGTTTGCCGCGCCGAGCGCCGCGTTTCGCTACTAGGAACATGACATGTCACGCGCCGCTCAAGCCCTATTTGAACTGCAGCGACTAGCGCTGGGTGGTGCGGGCGCGCTGACGGACCATTTGCTTCACGAGCTCGCGGCGGAACTGCTTGCGCCCACATCAACCCACACCGGAGAAAACCGTGGCGATACCGAAACACACCGCCAAGTCGCGCACGCGTGACGACGTGGCGCACTTCACGAAGGGAATGAAATGAGCGAGGCAAAGCACAGCCCCGGCCCGTGGCATCTGCACGAAGAAACGCATTGGCCGTTCAAGCTCGCGATCATCGCAGCAAACGGCGATGAGGTATCGATTGAAAGCCGCAGCGCATACGGTAGTGGACAGAAGTCGATCGACGACGTCATGTCCGCGCGCGGCTTTCGGGACGTCGACCAGCGCGAAGACGCCATTGCAGCGAACGCGCGGCAACTGGCAAACGCCAAACTTCGAGCGGCCGCCCCCGAATTGCTCGCCGAACTTCAGGCCGCGCACCGGATCATCCGCAACGCGCTGAGCCTGATGACGACCGACCAGCAGGCCCAATGGTCCGAAATCAACGAGCGCGCAGCGCTGATCACCGATGGCGCTACACGCGCGCATGAGCGCGAAGCGGTGATTGCCAAGGCGACGGGTGCAGCATGAAACCCATCATCCTCAAAGAGCACGACACGAACCTTTCGCTGTGGGCGGACGCTCAAGATGACGCCCGGGTGTCCCACGCGGCGCGGGCGCTGCTCGCCCACCTGCGCGCGCGTGGCTTCACCGTCGAGCACGACATGACGGTTAGCGAGTGTATTCGCGAGAACTACCACGAGGCGCGCAAAGGCGACCTGCAGGCGCACGTCGAAACGTGGGAGCGCACTGTCAAGATCGAGTTCTATCAGAACGTCGTGTTCAAGAACCGTCACGGTGGCCGCTACGATTTCGATAAGCGCGCCCGCATGCCCTACCTGATCGGCAAGCAATACGAGCTCGAACGAGACAAGATCGCCGTCATGTTCGCGGGCTGCGGTTATCTGTTCCAGCGCGATATCAAGCGCACCGGCATGGACTACATCACGCACCGCCGCGCGGAACTGTCGGACTTCCATCATCGAGACATGTACGATGAGTCGCCGCCGGCCAGCAATTCGAAGTCAGCCACGGGTGCAACGATCGCGCACCGCGATACGGTCTACTTCGTCGACGGCGGCCGGTGGAAGCGCGGCGTTGCGTATCACAACATCAACAACATGTGGCGGGTGCTCCTGCCGTGCGGCTCAGTGCGCAACCTCTCCTGCCGCGAACTGCGCCACCGCTCAGACATCGTCGAATTCACCGGCCGCCACTTCGATTCTCACGCGAGGCTCAAGGCGGTGTACCGCGCGATGGAGCGCGCAGTTGACGCGGCAGACTTGCGCAAGATTGCAAGCCTTCGCGATCAACTCATGCCGGCGGATGGCGGCGCGTATGTGATCAGCTTGCACCACACGCAGCGCAAGAACCGCTACATCACCGTCTGGGGTCCGTGCGACGCTGGCTATTACGCGCGCCTCACGCACGCGGGCAAGTACAGCGTCAGCCATGTCCTCAAGAGCCCCGGCTACTACAACAGCGGCGGCACCGGCAACATCGCTGTCGACGCCGAGACGGTCGAGCGACTGGCGACTCTCACGCGCCCAGGCGAATACGACGGTGCGCCGGGCCCAGCGTTGCGCAATACGGCGACCGTTTGGAAGGCGTTGCTCGCGAACGTCGTTTCACCGCCGGCGACCGAGCCTCAGCCTGAATATCGTGGCGCGCCGCGCCTAAAGGAGGCAGCGTGAAGGAAGCGATGCTTACTCCGGGCCCGTGGACATATGGCGTCCGCAAAGACGGATCTATCTGGATATCGCGCGGCGACCCGAAAACCGGCCCTCACTACCAGGCCGACTTTTGCGGCACCGAAGCGGACGCTCGCCTGTCGTGCGCGGCGCCGTTGCTGCTGCAGGCGGCCGAAGCTCACGCAGCTTGGGCTTACGCCGAAGAAGGACACGGCCTTGTCTCGACCTTCAACGAGCGCATGGAACTCTGCAATTACGCGGAATACCTGACGAACAAGGCACTCGCGATCATGCGTGGCGAGCCGTTGCCCGAGACACACGAAGGCGTCCCGCGAATCGTTGTGCGCTTCCCGCTAGTCGGCATCAGCCGCGTCGACGAGAGCGAGATCCGCTCGAGTGTCGATCGATTGTTGGCGGCATATCGCGATGCACTGAAGTTTCCCGCCTCTGCAGATTCGACCGTTTAACGCGCGGCTTCAATTCAACCCACGAGGAAACTATGGCAGGGAATCTGATTTTTATGATCGAGGGCGGCAAAGCGCTCGAACTCGTCAAGCACCATATCGAGGAACGGCAACGCGTCATTCGAGAACGCAACGCTTTGGCGCGAGAGTTGGGTGCCGAGGACATTTACGTCAGCAACATGGATGGCGTCCTCCTCGGTGTTCGTTTTAAGGGGGACCTGCATCCCGACTTCAAAAAGCCCGATCGCAAGGGCATTTCATTCCCAAAGGCGCGCACGGCATGGAAAGATCGCTTCGACGCTCAGAAAGGCTACGCAAGGCCGACGTCCGTTATCGCTGACGCCTTCGATATCCCACTGTCCATCGAGTACGCGTACAAGGACGGCAGCGGATGGCAGTCGATCGGTAACCCGTTCAACGAGTGCGGTTTCCTGTATCCGAGCCCGAACGGGCCGTATGCGATGTGGCTCCCTGACGTTCCCACGGCAGTCGCAGAAGCCGAAGCGCGCGGCCAGACGATTAATGAGCCGGCGAAGTCATTCAAGCCCAAATTCGAAGGTTGCCGGCGCATCGAGCAGGAGGAATGGGACATCGTCGTTGCGCAACATAAGCTCGCGAAGAAGCGACCTGATCTCGCGACGGAGCCGGCATGACGACCATCAGCGGCAGTGGCGAGTTCATCGAGATCGGCAATCTCGAAGTGAATGATCAGCCAGGTATTCGCATCCGGCGCTCGGAAGGCGATTTAGTGATTTACGGGCTCACGCGAGAAGAAGCGAAATCGATGGCTGATCACTTCCTCAACGAAGTGACTGTGGCCATCGAGGTCAAGTCGCCATCCGTAACTGCATAACCGACGCACCCCACCACACTGGAGAGAATCGATGGATGCACTGCACATTCAAGCCCTCATCACGATGACCGAAGTCCAGTCGTCGCAAATCCACAGCATCGGGCACCACACCCCCACCCTCACCCTCGCGATCCGATTCAAAAATAAGAAAGGGCCGGCCGGGCTGTACCACTACGCGAACGTGACTGCCGAGACGTTTGGCGAGTTCCGCAACGCCGCTTCCATCGGCGCGTATTTTGGCGCGAAGATCAAGGCGCGGCTGGAATACCCGTGCACGAGGATCGTCGAACCAGCGGAGAACGTCGCCGACTCAGCCGTGTAATTTTGCGCTTGCGTGTGTAGCCGTATATGGCTACTATGAGCCTCGATACAACATCTTGAGGTGACGATGAACATAATACCGGTGGGTGCCGCATGAGCACGGCCCTGGAAAAAGTGGCGAAAGCCCTGCGCGAAAAGAAGGAGGCGGATGCGTTGGTGCGTATCCGCGCCTTCCCGTATCACCAGGCTAAGGGCAACTACGATCGCGCGGTCGAGGCGCAAAAGACTGCTGAGCGCGCGCTCGTCGACGCCCTGACGGCGGTTGGGCAGTCGGTCGAGATCGATGGCGTGGTGTATCGCGCGACCCACAATCCCAGCTCTGGCGCGAAGGGTTTCGAAGCCGTTCGACCACTAAAGGTGGGCAACGCATGAAGACGTCCAACCCCTACAAGGAAGTCTACGACTTCAACGCGGTTGTGGAGATCGGCGACACGGTCGAGTTCTCGGAAGTCATCGGTATTGGCGAGCCAATTCGCTACCAAACCGAGAGCGAGGCCGAAGTGCTCGGCGAGCACACGGCCGTTGTTTGGCTCAAAGGGAAACGCGGCTGCGTAAAGGTGTCCCACTGCAAGCCGATTGCTGGCCAACCAGCGTGAAAGCGCTCTGTCTCACCAACGAGCAGGTGCGAGCCTTGCAACGCTCAGTCCGTCCGATGACCCGTTCTGGCAACCCTTGGGTCTGGGTCGAAGAGTTCAGGCGTTTCGGCGGTGATGCATGAATTCAACTTGCCAGCTGCTTGATCATCGCTTTGACCTGCAGTACGCCGTGCCGCAACGCATCTTCTGCGCTCGCATGCTTCAGCTCCGGTTGATGGTGATCCGTTTCGGTTCCGCCCTCCTGACCGGCGAGGTCCGTCGCCGTGATTTTCGTGGCATAGCCGCCCCCGAAAAGCATCACGGCCTTCACGGTAAAGACATAGTCGCCCGCGCGAATGGTTCGCATCGTCATGCCGCACTCCGAAAAGATCGCGATGTAAAGTCCGCGAACACAGGCATTGATGTTTCAGTCATCTTCATTGTCATTCTCAGGGCCGAGGAGTACATCAATAGCTGCCTGTCCTGCGATTTCGGCGATCAGGTAGCCCCACCGACGTGTGAACGGGCCGTTACGAAGAACGACACGCGCACCGCTTTTGCCGCTCATGACAAGATGGTCGCCGTCCTTGATTTGAAAGGCGACGTCGTAGAGATCCCGGATGCTGTCGGCCAAATCGACATGGATCTCGAATCCCCGGTACTCGATCATTCGGTACACGAGAGGTTTCGTTTCCTGTTGGAAGGCTGCCCGCGCTTCGAATACCCGCGGGCGAGCGGCAAGAAAGCCGTCGTTATGGATCTATCGAGACTTCCGACGAAGTCTGGAGCGAATAATCGATTCTCCAGCGTCGAGCGCTTCAGTCATTGTCGCGTGCCGCAGCTGAGCTTCGCGTTTGACTGTCTCGGCGCCTTGATGTGGATGCCGGACGCTGCTTTCGACGACCGTCGTCGTATAGCCGCCATCGTCAAGGTGAAGTGCCGTGATCGAAAAGGTGAGTCCGCCAATATGCATTGTGCGGCTGTTCATGCCTATCTCCGTGGGTGGCGCAGGTTTGTATCGCTTATGCGAATTCAGCGCGCCGCTACAGGCGGAACTCCGGATGGCATGAGCCGCTGCTGCGTGAACAGCGGCATGACCCATCGTAACACGCGGGCCATCACGATGATCTGCTTTTTGCAGCGATCACTAACCATCTGCCCCCAACAGGAATAGACACCCATGAAGCGCCTGATCTGCTGGTGGTTCGGTTGCGATCCAGACAAGGAATCGCATTACGACTTCGAGTACGACGCATGGCTCACACAGTGCACGCGCTGCCATACAGCCGACGTGAGTTATGCGGACATGGTTGGCGAGACGCGTCACCGCCGGTTCGTCGAGTTCTGTCGGCGCTGGCTGCTGTTCGGCTGGGTGCCGCGCCGCTATCACGACTGCAAACAGTGGCCGAGCAAATGTGACTGCCCGCCATTCTGAACCCGCTGCACAACTATTGGAGATGTACATGACCACCGACCAACAGAAGTCGTGTGCTGAGATGCCGATCGAACTCCATGGCGTCCGCGAGGTGCTCGAAAGCGCCGAAGGATTTTGGCGCGCCTGCTCGGGCTGCTACGAGTCCGAAGACGGCCACCCAGTAGGCCACTACCCCCACAGTCACATCTTCGGGTGCGATCTCGGGTCTGGATGTTCCGAGTGCGGCGGCATTGGTGCTGTATGGGACGACACGGATTATGACGCGATGGCAGCGGCAGGCGATGCCGACGAAATTGCGCGCGAGCAACTCGAAGGCGCGCCAACTATTGCTGATGTTCGGGAGACGGCCGCGCTCTCCCTGTTGCGAACGCTGGTCGAGTTGAAGAACCGCAAAAACCGTCTGGGCAAGGATGAGTTCTACGAGACGAACCAACCGCTCGCCTGGGAGCGCGCACGTGCGCTGCTGTCCGCCACTCCCACCCCCGCTGCTGCGCAAGAGCGCCCCGTAGAACCTGATGACATCGACGCAGTGGCAGAAGCTGTGCAGCGAGAAACCGGTGTCGATTGGGAGCAGGCGCAGCGTGGTGCAGTAGCGGCAATCGACACTCTGATCGCACGCGGCAATCATATCCCCGCTGCTGCGATCACGCAGGGAGAGCCGATCTATCAGGTTCGCCAGAAAGGTAGTTTGAAGTGGCAAGACCTCGAAAAGATCAGCTTCGACATGTACACGGACGAAGAGCGCTATGTGCGTCGTATCGTCTACCCCTCTCAACCCACCAGCAGTAAAGGAATGCCTGATAGCTGCGGGGCGGCCCTGCCAGCAATGCCCGAACACGTTTTATCGGATATTCAAGCTGCCACCAAATACATGGAGATGTGGGCCAGGGGCGAGGCGTTCTACGCTCCGAAGAACGGTTATGACGAACCCGGCATCAAAGCCGCAACCATAGCTGATGTGAAAAAGACCGCTGCGTATATCGCTCCGCGCCTGCGCGCCTCCAGCATTGCCTTGCAAGACTATTTCGCCGAGATAGACCTTATCGCTGCAAAGCCGGTCAGCGTGGTTGCGCAAGCCGCTGCGGCAGACGTGCCATCGACAAGTCATCGCGTGCAAGTCGATCCGTGCGCAGCGCCATTGACGATCGCACCGCTAGGCTTCCGGCATTGCCAGAGTGGAAACAAAGACGTGTGCCGCGCCGGTCAGCGTGACGGCGTTGTATGCCCTGAAGACTCGTGCGACATCGACGACGGCCAGCGCGCAGCAGATACGGCGGCGAGCGGACTTGCCGATTACGAACTAACTCAGTCAGAAGACACCGCGCTTGCGCGACTGAGGAATCTGGCGCAGCCAGGATGGTATCCGGAGTTGAAGCCCTTGATCGGCGCAGTTGAGCGCTTGCACAAATTATCCGCCCGATTTGCCATGCCAGAGCGGAAGGCGGTGACGGATGACCCTCGCGTTGGCACGTACCAACATGTCAAGACGCGCGGCATGTATGACCTGATTGCAGTCGGAAAAATCGAATCATCCAGCGAATCGGTCGCAATCTACTGGAGTTGGTTCACCGGTCAAATGTGGGTGCGTCCTGAGTCCGAATTCTTCGATGGACGTTTCGTGAAGAAAACCCCTCCCATCGAATCGACAGGAGAGCCGCATGCCTAAGCACACATGCCACTGGCCCGGTTGCGAAAAGGACGTGCCGCCGGCCATGTGGGGATGCAAAGCGCACTGGTTCAAGTTGCCCAAGCATCTGCGCGCCGAGATCTGGCGCACCTACGTTCCTGGTCAGGAAATCACGAAAACGCCGTCGACCGCATATCTAACAGCCGCACGGGATGTTCAGGATTGGATACGCGCGCAATCGGAGCCGACGCTATGAGCGACTACGTTCCCGACAGGAAATTCGTCAACGTTGAAGGCCAAGACACATTCCCGGTCAGGCTTTCATCCGACCGCATGGCGTGGTTGGTGCTGCCCAAGGAACTCGACGAGTTCGACCTTAACAGGATCACCGCGCACCTGAAGTTTATCTACGAGTGCAGTAAGGACCACAAGCGCAATCCGGGTCCACCCGAACCCAATGGGAGAAACCCATGAGCGACCACAAAGACCTGATTGCGCGCCTGCGCACCGACGCAGCGATATACGACAACGGCGACGACATCGATTCGTCTCAACCGATGCGTGATGCTGCCGACCTGATCGAGCGCGTTATTGGCGACTTGCCGCAAGACGCTATCGACGGCGGATGGACTGCGCTCAGCATTAGCAAGTACGCGAAGGGGCTCGAAGCGCGGGCCGGTGAGGCGAAGCCAATCTATCAGGTCACCGAGGATGACGGCGCGTGGCACGACACCGACTGGCTGACCTACCAGAGCACTGCCGAAGGTTCGCGGCGCGTCGCATGGACCCACCCTCCTATCGGTGACGCAGGAAAGGGGGATGAGGCGCGGCTGAGTTTCGTGATCGATAAGCAAGCGCTCATCGTCTGGAGAGCGGGCAATGACGGCGTAAGGCGTTGCCAGCTATACCAAATCTGTGAGTACGGGACCGGGTTCGTTCTCTCCGGCAAGGATCGCTGGTTCGACGCGCCGCGCCAAGCTATCGACGCCGCTATCGCTTCTCTTACCAAGCAAGCAGATGGAGAGAAACAATCGTGAGTGATGAACTGAAGGGTAACGAAGCGCTCGAATACGCCGCATCAGAAGACGATCCGGCGATGGCGGAATTCCGTGCCATGGTGGCCGAATCAAGAGCGCATGCAGAAAAGCGCGGCGAATGGAAAGAAAGAGCCGTTGAGATTGGATTTCAATACTGGCGAGCACCCGATTCTCATGGAGTCGTAGCTACAACAGCGCAGGCCATCGAACTTCTGCAAGAGTTGCTAGGCGTGGAAGTCGAAATCAAGGACGTAGATGGAGAGAGACAGCCGTGAGCAACGATATGAAACTGCCGACCGGCAAGTCGTGCGCTGACTGTGAGTTTTTCAATCACTGCCGCGGCATGTTCGGTTGTGACGGCACCAACACGACTTGCGACTGGTCGCCCTCTCGATTTTCTCTGCGCATTGAGGCTATCGCCCCATCCAACCCATCAAGGGGGAATCTCGATGCGTGAGCGCGTTCTGACTTTGCCGCTGAAGGGCATCTACTTCGACCAGATCGCAGCAGGAACGAAGCGCGTCGAGTACCGGGTCTTCAACGATTACTGGTGCCGACGCCTCATCGGCCGAATCTACGATCGGATCGTGCTGACGAAGGGCTATCCGCGCGCCGACGATGCCGAGCGACGCCTGAATCTGCCGTGGCACGGCTTCACAACCACGACCATCACGCACGAACACTTCGGACCCGAACCGGTCAAGGTGTTCGCGATCTTCGTCTATGGCGACGAACGGGCGGCCGCTCCAGTTGAGCGTGGAGGACAGTAGCGATGAGCCTAATCAAAGTCGTCGCTCGTCAGAAAGATTATCCCCGGCTTGCGCTGCGCGGCTGTCGAACTGAATTTGCTTGCGGCGACCTCGACGATCTGCGTCTTTCCAGTTTCGAACGCGGCAATGGGATCAGCGCGAGCGCCGTTATCAAAGTGATCGGCAAGCGCCTCGTGCGAGATCACGAAACGTTGCATTACGCCATCGATTGTGAGCGAGAAGCCGACATCACCGTCGACAACGCGAGGATCCTCACCAGCGCTCAGTTCGTAACCCATTTCCATCTCCTTGAGGATGAACGGAGCATCGTAGCATGAGCGAAAACAGCAAGATCGAATGGACCGACCACACATTCAATCCCTGGTCGGGGTGCACAAAGGTCTCACCCGGTTGCGACCACTGCTATGCCGAACACATGATGGATACGCGCCTGCATCGCGTCCATTGGGGCCCGGGTCAGCCGCGCGTGCGCACCAGCGATGCGAACTGGCGCGAGCCTGTGAAATGGAACGCACGGCATGAGGCGTTTTTCGCCGAGCACGGCCGGCGTCAGCGCGTGTTCTGCGCGTCGCTTGCGGACGTGTTCGATAACGAGGTCGATCCGGCTTGGCGCACAGATCTGTTCGACCTGATCCGCGCGACGCCGAACCTCGACTGGCTGATGCTCACGAAGCGCATCGGTAACGTACGTCCCATGTTGGCCGAGGCGTTGTCTATCGTGCAGCACTACGGCATCCGCGGAGCACTAGCTACTTGGATCGCGTGCTGGATCGACGGCGACCCGCCGGCCAATGTATGGATTGGCGAGACGATCGTCAACCGTCAAGAGATGCTTCGCGACGCGGAGAAGCTCTTAGCGGTGCCGTCGCGCGTGCGCTTTTGGAGCGTCGAACCAATGCTCGGCGCCCTTGGCGGAATTCCGGCGAGCCTGATGCCGGACTGGATTATCTGCGGCGGCGAAAGCGGCCACGGAGCGCGGCCCATGCATCCAGATTGGGCTCGCGATCTACGCGATCAGTGCGCGGCGGCCGGCGTACCCTTCCTGTTCAAACAATGGGGTGAATGGACGCCTGGCGAGAACGTCGAACGGCACACCGGCATCGTGAAGACAGCCGACTGGTTCGCCAATGAATGGATGTACGGCGAATCAGACCTTGCGAGCGAAGGTGGCCACGTCGACGACGAGCCGGATCTATACCGCGTCGGCAAGAAGGAGTCCGGCCGCCATCTCGACGGCCGAACGCACGACGAATTCCCCGGGCACCTGTGATCCTACTGGGTTGAAAATCGCAATACATTTCGTCGCGCGACCTCGAGTCGCTCCGACGTGTCGGTTACACAGGCATCTGCGTCTTGTGAAATCAGCCCTTCCGCGAGTTCTCGGCTAAACGGAGAACCCGGCCTTACCTCGACGTGCGAGCCGTTGGGATAGAGCGAATGCAAACGCCTAAGCACCGAACGCATAGCTTCGACACGGTCATGTCCGCTATCGTCAATGTCGCGAGCTTCGAGTGTGGCGACCCGCTCCCAGAGCTCTTCATGCAGCGTTGGATAATAGGTGCAGATTTTCGTGGCGCCGGCGCTCGGTCGAGATTCTTCAATCAAACGTTGTAGAAATTTTCCAAGGTCGAGCGCGACAATATAAATGCGGCGCTCGACGTCAGCCCGTTCGGTCCAATAGTGGAATTCTCGTAGCATCATGTCTTGCCGCCTTTGCCGATAGGGGACATAGATAGCAACCCCAATGGCAATGACCGAACCGATCGCTTGAACCCACGCGGCGTATGCCTGTTGTACCGCTGCGGCAGAAGCATCCATGATTCACCCCTTCTTCGCTGTCAGCCCACATCGAATTCATTGAGCAGACGCCTAGCGAGGGCAATAGCTGCGCTGCGAGCGTCGTCCATCGTTGAAGCGTCGACCTCCGTCTGATGTGGCGCCTCGGCATCGAAGGGCTCATCGAGTCTGCGAAGGTACGCGTAACCACGATACATGTCGGACGCCGTCTTCATGACGTGGACCCGAGCCACATGGATCTCACTCGCCAAGAACACATCGTTTTCGCGATCGTTCGCGGTTAACGACGCTATGCGAACCGCATCGTGGCCGACATCCGCCGCTAGAGCCGCGCGTGCGAGATTCTCCAAGAGCAAGTCCAGATGCCCATGTTGGCCGGCTATCTGCTTGACGTTGTGCCAAAGCGCCGCGGTTATGCTCGCTTTCCCCGTCGTCCCGTCGACGACGACCTCGATTTCAGGCGATCCGTATTCGCCCGGCTCCTTCAGCACATTGACTTTGACGATCCGCATTGGAAATCCCCCTTTTAAGCGATGCGGGATGCTAGCACGTCACCTAGGCGTAGGGGCCGCCGTGCCCCATGCGACGGCGCACGCCGTATTGCGCGAAAAAATACTTGTCTGAATATGCGTACATGGCTATTATTAGCTCCGTTGACACACCCTAACGGAGAAAGGCCATGCAGCTCATAATACGGATGTTCCACCGCTCAGACCTGTCGCGATCCCGCGCGATGGTTCAAGACATGGCGGACGATTTCATCAAGGCACGCCGCAAGCACGAGGAAATCAAGCGCAAGGTCGAGCGCGCATTGGAAGATGCGATTCGCCTCGAGGGCCAGGACTTGCGCATGAAGTTCGAGCGCCGCCTTCAGCCCCAGTCCGCTTTCCTGCCGACCATAATACCCAAGGGCGTCAAGCCAACCCCGTTCGACGCCTGGGAATCCACGCGTGCCACCCTGCCCCAACCCAAGGGCCGGGCCCGATTCAAGCCAGCCGTGCCCTTCCCCATTCGCCCGGTGTCGTACTCCGAGCAAGCTGCAGCGTAACGCCCTCTCGTTCAAGGTCACCTATGGACAATGAATTCAAAGAGGGCGCCGCAGCATTCGCGAAGCCCGTGCATCACGTCAAAACCATCGCATTCGATCTTCAGGCCGCAATGGCGGGCGCGACAATCGCTCAGAAGAACGGTCGCCCGGCAGAGTTTCTGGCTTTCTGCGAAAAGGCGATCTTTCCTCTCGTCATCCTCACAGCGCCGAATAACGTGATTCACACCTATCGTGCTGACGGCACGAGCGTGAGTGACGACCACGACGAATACGATCTCGTTATGGTCGTGCCGGTTGAAACCCGCTACGTGAACCTGTTCGCCGATGGCAATGCCTCTGTTCGCGGTTCCGGTGAGCATTTCGCTACCTCCGTCGAAGCCGAAGAACAGGCGCGCCACTGGATCGAATCTGGCGGAACGCCGTTGCTCGCGATCGCAGCCCCGGTTGAAGTTCCGGCGAGGTCCGCATGAACGACGTCCATATCAGCGACATCGGTGATCGGCTGCTTACCGCCGTCACGCGCATCCTCCGCGAATTCGACGGCGTCGCCTCTCCGGAAATGCTCGCGCGCGCGAACCTGGAAATCAAAGCTACGTACGACGAGCTCGACGCGGCCGGCAGGATACAGATTGCGTTCGAAGGTTGCCGCATCGTCGGCGGCGCGGCGTGCGTGGTACTCGACCAGATGCGAATCGTACCGGTCACGGCGTTTCATCCTCAAGCCCGGTTCCTGCACGATGACCGCGAAGCGATCGCGCTCGGCTTCTGTGGCGAGTTCGACCTTTACTTTCAGACGCAGGGCGGAGGACTGCCGCCGACGCTCGTCGCGCGCTATGGCGATCAGGGCAGCGACTACACCTCGCTCAATCCGACATTCACCAGGCTGTCCGACGTCGGCCACGAGTCCCGCGCGATCTTCGGCGAAGCACTGCGGAGAGCGAAGGCACTCGCACTGGTTCGCTAAGTCGTTTGCTCAGATAGCCGTTTTAGGCTATTGTTAGCCACACAATCAGAAAAGGAGCATGCGAGATGCCGAAAGACAGATTCACCGAAGAAAAGCGCAAGGAACTGAAGGACAAGGGCTACGCCGCGGTCGTCGTTCAGGTAATCGCGCAGTTCGGCCGCGCGCCCAACGAGATCGCGAGCCGGCATCGCACCGCCCACGCCGCACACAAGCGCGCTGACGTGAATCAGCGCGTCGTCGTCCTCTAAACCGATCGAGGAACCGCCATGAACGCACTTGCAGGCGTACCGGTTCAGTTGCTGTCGCCAAGCGGCAATGCGCCGATCGACACCGGCGCGATCACCGACGAGGATCGGGAACTGTACCGTGATCTCGCAAAACTGACGAACGGCCATGAGACGCATCGCGATATCGCCGCCCGTGTCGTTTGGCTGAATCGCGATTCGCTCGACTTCATGTTGACGATCTACGCCGCGCGCGACCGGATCATGCATTTGGCTGTGCGAGTCGCGGATCTCGAGGCGCGGCTCGCCGCTAGCGAGGAGCCTGCAGCATGAATGCGTTCAATCTTCCCGACGAGATGCCGGCCGCGCTCGCCGAATCCAACGAGTGCCTGAAAGGCGGATTCTCGCGGCGCAACTATGAATCGATGGTGCGCGCGCTGCGCGAAGCCGGCGTGCCCGCGCCCGGGCCCGTTGCCGAACCCGAGTTGCTCGACCTTCCCGAGCCTGACGTCTACGAATGCCGCGTTTCACGCGAATGTTCGTGGCTTCAGTACGCGAAGCACAAGGCGCTCACCCTGCAATCCGAGGGCCGCGCGCTGCGCAAGCTCTACAGCGAATCCCTCATGCGGCAGATCATCGCCTCCATAACCAACAATCGGAGCAAAGCGTGACATCCTCCGCCGATAAGAAGCAACTCGCCGACTGGCTGCTCGTCGATCCCGAGACGGGCGCAAAGCTGACCTTCGCTGGCCCGCTTGAACGCGATTTCCTCGGCCTGAGTCGCGTCAAGATGACGTCCGAAGATGGAGCCGTGTGGACGCTGACCGCTGGTCTCAAGGAAGGCTATCTGACCGCGAGTGAGCGCATGGCAAACCTGCGCAAGGCTGTCGTCGAAGAATCCGCGTCCGACGCTGCCACCGATGCGCAACGGGATGCAAAACTTCTTAGCGATGCGGATATCGACACGATCGCTACAAGCATGCCGGGAGGCCTGACCGGCTTTATGAAAGGTTGGGGTTGGCGTCAGTTCGCGCGCGCTGTCGAGCGCGAAAGTATCGTCCTTAATGATGCCGGGAAGCCATCGCAAGTCGTCGCTGTCGACGCGCCCGAAGAATTGCCTCCTCTCGGCAAAACCGAATCCACACAATCGACGCTCGCCGATAAGGTCATCGACACACTGAAAAGCCTTGGTGCGCCGGGGATGATGATCAGCGGGCAGCGAGCGCTGAATGCGATCAATGCGCTGGTGGCAGCGGCCGAGGCAGAAAAGGCTAAGACGACCGCTCTGGAGAAAGTCTGATGCGCGCCCTCTATCTCAGCCTTTCCGCGCCCATAGCCGCCGCTGCTCTGCTCGCCGCCTGGATCATCCATCCCGATGCGCGCTACACCATCGGATCGTCGCTGCAATTGTTCGCTGCGTTGATCATCGGGCACGTGATCGCCGACTACCCGCTCCAAGGTGACTTTCTCGCGCGCGCAAAGAACCGCTCGAATCCGATTCCTGGCGTGCCGTGGTACCAGGCGCTCGGCGCGCATGCGCTCATTCACGGCGGCACTGTGTGGCTGATGACTGGCTATTGGTGGCTCGGCGCTCTTGAGGTCGGGTGTCACGCGCTCATCGACGATACGAAATGCCGCAGCGCGATCGGTTTCAACGCCGATCAGGTGCTCCACGTCCTATGCAAGGCTATCTGGGCGGCCATCGCAATCGCCGCCATCTCCCACTAACGAACACTCCCGTTCGGCCGCTCGTACAGGGCCGTTTTTTATTCGCATCCGGAGCCATAGCCTCCGGCAAGGATCGGCAACATGACTGGTATGAAGATGGCGCTCGCAAGCGACGAAGACATGGAAGTCGCGTACGAACTGTGCGGTCTGCTCGACAATCTCTCGCGCGGCTACTACCCCGCGAAAGAAGAGGATGCGGATACCCCGACCTTCTTCGACGAGGACGACACCGAGCACCTGCAGGCGCTCCACAAGCGCATCGAGAAAATCGCCGAGTCGTCGGGCGCAGTTCATCGCGTAGTTGGCGGATTCTCATGCATGCGCAATCCCGCAAACGAGTTGATCGACCCGACGCAGGATGTCGTCGAGTTTCATCCGAGCATCATCGCCGGCCGGGAAGCGGTTGAAAAGCTTGCGCAGATACGAGCGACGATCGCCGCTTACTATGAGAAGCAGGACGACGACACAGGGCGACGCGCGGCCACTCAATCCACTGAAGTGCAACTCGTCAACGACTTGCTGGTGCTGCTGAACAACATGGATGGCTTGGCAGTCTCAGCCGGCGCGGACGCTCATCGTGCGATCGAGCGTGCGCAGCTCGCCGAGTCCCGACTCGAAAGCGCGACGCAGCCGCTCGACGAGCAGATGGCGCGGTTGAATCAGCGCGTGATCGAACTGAATGCCGAGAACGAGGCCTTGCGGAAGGCTCTGCCTTTTCAGGCGCGCGTGCGGCCGTGGATGCTCGAATGCTTCGGCGCGGAGATTGCCGCGGATCGCATGGAGCGCAATCACCGTTTCTACGAGGAGGCCGGCGAAGCCGTGCAGGCGAACGGAATGACGCGCGAAGAAGCGCACGCACTCGTGGACTATACGTGGGACCGTCCCGTCGGCGAGTTGCATCAGGAGGTCGGCGGCGTCATGGTCACGCTCGCAGCGCTGTGCCTCGCAAGCGGCGTCGACATGCATGCAGCCGGCGAAACGGAACTTGCGCGCATCAACGTGCCGGAAACGGTCGTGAAGATCCGCGCGAAGCAGGCAGCGAAGCCGAAGCATTCCCCACTGCCCGAGGCGGCAGCGCAGCCCGACGAGCGCGCGCCGCTGCCGGGCGTAGTTGTCGTTTCAGGATCAGTCGACGAATCGACCATCGCACAGATGGACGCAGTGACGGATGACTGGACCGCGCGTGCGGCACGCGGCGAGTGCGGCTGGATCTGCGCTGACTGCGGCCAATCCTTCCCCGATGGCATGCCAGACAAGTGCATGCACGGCAATCAAAGATGTACGGACATCATCACGCGGGACAAGCGCGCCGCATCCCCGCAGTCAGCCAAGGGGAATCCGTGAACGTCCCACACATATTCTGGGCGCGCGAACTGAAAGAGATGAATGTCAGTGCGTGCGGTCGTTTGGGCATCTGGTACATGCCACGTCCGATGGGATTACGCGGAATCTACTTGCAACGGCGCCTCGCGCTCGCATGGGGCGTTTTCACTGGCCGCTACGATGCGGTTCGATGGACAGAACTATGAATTTCGCATTTCAGAATGCGCTCCGCATCTGTAATACGGAGCGCATTTTCCAAACCTGCCACGCCGTCGTGCACGGCCATGCAATCACGATGGCCGACGCCTCACTTCGCTGCTTTTTTCGCTGCAGCCTTTTTCGCCGGCACTGCCGCACCATTGTTCATGTCGGCAATGAAGTCTTTCAGGTTTTTCTTGACACCGTTTTCACGCTTCGTCTTGCCCTCGCACCAGATTACCGAAGTCTTGGTGATGATCAAGTCACCCAAGAATTTATCGTCGTTGTCCCGAATCTCCAGTTCAACGCCGGTATTTTTGAGTTCGATTTCAGCTGCGAGCTCCTTCACTTTTACTTTCATTTCTTAACCCCGTTTCGTTGTCTGCCATGCGGCGCCAGAATGATAGCGCATTGCAGTCTGGACGCTCCAGGTGCGCCATGTTGACCAGTGAATCGCGAGCGACTTTCGCCCTACTCGCCCGGGCGGCGCGGATGATACAGAACAACGCCGATTCCCTGTGTCAATGCCATGCACCGGAAGGTGATTGTGGTGCCGACCGCCAGACGCAGCAGATCCACGCCCAAGAGGTAAGCACCTCTGCCGCGCTGCGCGCGTTAGTGCGCATGCCGGCGACGCCTCGGCGAATTCCCGACGGAGAAACGCTCCTCCATCTCGCTCGTACCGCCGGACTGCGAGAAAGCATGCACGGCGTCGATGCGACACGCGCGAAATCGCTGCTATGGAAGTTCCTCGCCGCGACGCTGGCTGTAATGGACGAATCCGATGTCGTCGATGCCGAGTTGCCGGTGCCGGCCGTCGAGTATGCGGATGACCTTGCGGTCGCGGAGCGCGCCTTCGGTCCGATTGGAGCACGTCGTGTATGACCTCTTCGACACCAGCGCTGAAAGCAGCGCGGTAATCAGCGAGTGCGGCCGATATCGCCATCGGCTTGACAGAGCCGTCCAGGCAAGCGGAATCGTCATCGCCTACTACGGTGTCAACGGATCGACGGCCGGTCCGATCGAAAACGATCAAACCGTGAAGAAATGGATCGGCTTTACGTTGCGCAATGGTGGCCGGAAATTCATCGTTGGCAATGCATTCGGCTACCGCGCTACCGACGTCAAGCAACTCGCGTTGGTGGACGATCCTATCGGTCCGGATAACGCGAAGTACCTCGTCGAGATCATTGCCGAAGCTGATTTGCACGTCCCCTGCTGGGGTGATCGGGAGAAGGTGCCGCGGCATTTGCGGCATCGCTTCGACGAACTCGAAATGCAACTCAGGCACAGCGGCAAGCCCATCAAGATTTTCGGCCTCACGAAGGGCGGCGACCCATTACATCCGCAGATGCTCGGCTATTCGACGAAGCTCGTCGATTGGATTCGCTGAGCCGGGTGTATTTTTTTGTTCTGAAGTATGCATATAGGCATATTAATATGCAAATATCACACCCCCGTGTTCGGAGATAGCATGCACATAAGGATGGCAGCGCACCGACCCCATAAGCGCCGCGAGGGCGATCGGAAGTTGATCGACGGCGTCGAGCACGTGCGCCGACGCAAGCTCCTGCTGAATCGACTAGGCAAGGCGATCGGCTATGACCGCTGGCTAGGCTTCGATCGGTTTTCTTGGGAGCCGGCATGACCCAACTTCCACTCGATAGCCAATGGCTGTTGCACCGCCCCATTACCGGGCCGCGCGCCGGCCACATCGGCGAAAACGTCTTCTGCGAGAAGTGGCTCGAACTGATGCAATCGGAGGTCGAATTCCGCGAGGTCGACGAGCCCGAGCATCTGACGAAACTCAACCGGATTTTGCGAAACGCCGACTTCGCCGCCTGCACTGATCGCGCATGCGCCATTGCCGCGTCGTGGGCGACCTATCTCGGGTGCAACGTCGGCGCGAGCGTCCTTAGCTTGGGCGAGAGCCTAAGGCAGGCCGGCTTCGTGCACGACTGCTATCTGCTTGCATGGGCGTCGCACAACCGGCGCGCCTATGGCGTCAACAATGGCTTCCGCGCGATCGAATTCTTCCTCGCGCCGGCCGATCACTACGGACGCAGCTATACCGGCGGTGTCGAGCTGAAACGGATCCCCGATCTTTGTGTGCTCGACTATGAGATTATCGAGCATCTATGGTCATGGCTAGGCTCGGATGATGGCGGCGCATGGCTTGCTGGATGTCAGCGGGAAATCGAGCGTCGCCAGGCTGCAGCGTGGCGCTCGGAGCGCGAGCAAAACAATGGCGTCGTCGAGCAGAGGAACTTGTAATGACAGATCTCCGATCAGCGGACGACGTAACCACGAACGTCACGCCAATTCATCGCTCGGGCGAAGTGCTTTGCCCAGATCGATTGCTTCGCCTACCTCAAGTGCTCGACTCAATCGGGCTCAGCCGCTCGATGCTGTACAAGATGATGAAGGCTGGAGAATTTCCGCAGCCGAGAAAAGTCCGACATGCCTCGCTGTGGGTGGAAGCGGAGGTTCAACAGTGGATCAAAAACATCGTAGCGTCGGTGGTCGACGACTGAAATATCGTCACCCCAAAAAACAAAGGACGGTTCGCCGTCCTTTTTTCTTGCGCTTACCTCACCCGATGAAAAAGCGGGTATCAAAGCGGGTATCGCACAACCAATATCAGCTATCACGCCTTATCTGACAAGCAACCAATGCCGTGAATCGTAATGCAGTTTCCACATCACGATGTGACGAATCA